>NZ_JBQJIM010000037.1:0-78565 GCF_052078295.1 Crossiella sp. CA198 | reverse complement strand
CGCCTCCGCCAGACCCACGCCTACTTCCGCAGCCGAACCACCGAGCAGCACCTCACCACTGCCGCCCCTTGGACCAGCCCCTGGCTACCCGAAGGTTTCGGACAAGACTTCTGGCCAGGTGCTTAGGCGGGCAGCGCCCACATCGGGTTGGTGTAAAACCACAGGTCCTCCCACGGGTCGGCGTCCCCGGCCACGTCCATCGCCGGACCGGCCGGATCCACCGCCGCACCACCGAGTCCGACCGCGACCCGCTTGCCGTCGGTGCCCCGCAGCCGCAGGTAGAACGGGCCGTCCAGGCGCCCGAGGGAGTGGGTGAACTTCGCGGTGCCCGCGGTGGCGGTGACCGTGAAGGAGCGCACCACCTTCGTCTTCGGCGCGGAGAAGGTGTCCCGGTCGGCGACCGGACCGGTCACCTCGCCCTGGACGATGTCCACCCTGGCCAGTTTGGGCACGAACTGCGCCCAGTTCGGCAACCGCGCCAGGTCCACGCTGATCACCAGCTCCAGCGGGGTGCCCCGCCGCGCCCGCAGCACCCCGCCCAGCGTGACGCTGTCCTGTGCCCACCGGTCCGCGGTGCGCAGCCGGATGTCCAGCCCGGCCACCAGCGCGCCGTGGTCCACCCAGACCCGCCCGGCCCGGATCCCGGCCATCACCGCGCGATAGGAGTGCCCGTCCGCGCCGACGTGCGTGCGGGTGTAGGCGCCGGGCCAGAAGTCGGCGTTGGTGAGATCGGGCACGGTCCCGTGCACGGCGTCGGCGAGCTTGCCGTCGCGGTCGAAGTTCGAGCCGGGGCCGGTGACGGCGGTGTCGCCGTAGATGGCGTGCGAGTCGGAGTTCGCGGTGACCCACCACGGCCTGCCCTCGGCGAGCAGGCTGTCCCACAACCCGCCCACGGTGGCGGTCATCCAGTCGAAGCCGCCGAAAGTCCGGTAGCTCGCCGGCGGGTAGGCGGGGAAGGAGTCCGGGCCCGGCTCCATGAAGTAGTAGCCGCGGGAGAGCCCGGCGCCGTGCGGCTTGGCGATGCCCGCGGCCTGGTGCCCCGGCGCGGCCTCCATGCCCACCGCGATGTGCGGCTGGGCATCGCGCCAGTTCCGGATCTCGTGCGGGGTGTCGATACCCTGCCGGGCCGGGTGGTTGGCCAGGAACAACACATCCTCGATCCGCCTGCGCCGCAACGCCTCGGCCAGGAAGTCGATGCCCGCGATGGCCAGTGCCTCGTTGGCAGGGGTGCTGGTCAGGGCGTTACGCACGATACCGTCGAAGGAGCCCTCGAACTCCTTGAGCACCCGCACTTCCTCCCGTCCGGGATGGACGAACACGGTGCCGTGCTCGGCGGCCGGGATGTTCCACTCCAGCCCCTGGAACACCAGCGCGTCCGGCACATCCCGGCGGGCGGCCACGATCTCCGGGTGCACCCGTTCCACCCCGATCCGGGCGTGGGTCGGACCGCCGTGGTCGGTGATCACCATCCAGTCCAGCCCGTGCGCTGCGCCCTGCCGCACGTGGTCGATCACCCGGTAGCGACCGTCCAGGCTGTACTGGGTGTGGATGTGATGGTCCCCGGCAAGCCACCGGTAACCCCCGCGCGGGGGTGGCGCTGCACTCGCGGTCACACCGAGAATCCCTGGCGCCACGGCTAGTCCGGCGCCGAGCAGCCCGGCCCGGCGCAGCATCGTCCGGCGGGACAGCCCATCCGGTGGCAGCGCCTCATCCGGCACCGCCTGGTCCAGTGCCTCGGGTAGTGGGTGGTCATGGTCATGGTGGTGATGCTGATGATGGTCCACAGCCGGTGGATCGGAGCCGGTCGAAGCCGACCTGGATAGCCCACCCTGGTGACTCCGCGGGCAACCGTTCGCACCGGGTGTCGGCCCAGGTCGTGCTGGTCACGGCGAGAAACCCAGACAGATAGTTCAGCCTTCGCGACTGCGGAGAACTCGGACCGTAACGCCGGTCGTGGGGGGAGGGCCTAGCCCGGCGACCGGGTGTCCAGGGCGGCGGCCTCGGCGGGGGTGGGGGCGGTGCCGCCGAGGTGGGCGGGCTGCCACCAGGTCTGGTCCGCGGCCGGGCTGTCCGGGTAGTCGCGCTGGGCCTTGTCCACCAGTTCGGTCATCCGGGCGCGCAGTTCGGCGGTGACCGCGGTGGCGTCCTGCTCCGGAGTCGGGTGCAGGGGCTCGCCGATCAGGATGGTGATCGGCAGGTGCCGGGTGCCCAGGGCGCGCGGGCGGCCCTTGGTCCACATCCGCTGGGTGCCCCACAGCGCCATCGGGATCAGCGGTGCGGCCGCGGCGGCCGCCAGCCGGACCGCGCCGGACTTGATGTCCTTGACCGTGAACGAGCGGCTGATCGTGGCTTCCGGGAACACCCCGATCACCTCGCCGGTGCGCAGCGCGGCCAGGGCCTGCTCGTAGGCGGCCTC
Source organism: Crossiella sp. CA198 (assembly GCF_052078295.1). Lineage (NCBI taxonomy): Bacteria > Bacillati > Actinomycetota > Actinomycetes > Pseudonocardiales > Pseudonocardiaceae > Crossiella > Crossiella sp. CA198. The sequence goes on along the minus strand of NZ_JBQJIM010000037.1, from coordinate 76,149 downwards.
GCCTGCCTTGCGGTCCACCGGGATGTGGTGCATGCCGCGCATCAGCGGGCCGGAGATCCGGTTGTCGAAGACCTCCTTCTTGGCCATGAAGCGGGTCAGCCGCTTGGCTGGCAGCGCGCCGAGTCCGGCGAAGATGAAGTCCAGGTAGCTGACGTGGTTGCTGGCCAGCACGGCGCCGCCCTGGCGGGGGATGTGCTCGGCGCCGTCGATCCGGATCCGCATGTCCAGCACCCGGAACATGGTCTTCGCCAGTGCGATGACCGGGGGGTAGACGATCTCAGCCATGGGTGGTTGCCGACCGATCTGCAGCAGGGAAACCGGACATTACCGAAGCTAGGCCGTTCCGGATAACCCGGCAAGGCGGCGGTGCCGGAAGCAGTCGATCTCACTCGCGTCCCAGCATCCGGATGATCTCGATCGCCTCGGCCACCCTGGCCGCGTCCGTGCGGTGGCTGAGCACGCACAGCCGGAGCAGGTACTGGCCGTGCAACCGGGTGCTGGACAGGAAAATACGTTCGGTGGCGTTGATCCGTTCGAGCAGGCGCTGGTTGTCCGCGTCGTCGCCGTGCTTGCGGCGGAACACGTTCACCGTCAGGTCCGGCTGCACTGGAACGTCCATTTCGGACAGTGCGGACAGTTCGCGGTGCACCTCGGCGGCCAGGTCGAGTTTCTCGTCCAGGGCCTGGCGGAACGCGGCGACGCCGTGCAGGTGCAGGGGCAGCCACATCCGCAGGCCGCGGAACTCGCGGGTCAGTTCGGGGCCGAGGTCGCAGAAGTCGGGCGGCCACGGGTCGCGGCGCAGGTCCTGGAGGTAGCTCGCGTCCACGGTGTGCGCGGCGCGCAGGGTGTCCCGGTCCCGCACCAGCAGCACCCCGGTGCCGTAGGGCAGGAACATGGTTTTGTGCGGGTCGAAGGTGATGGAGTCGGCGAGTTCGATGCCGCGCAGTTTCGCCCGGCCGCGTTCGGTGAGCTGGAATCCGCCGCCGTAGGCGCCGTCGACGTGGAACCACAGGCCGTGCCGGGCGGCGATCCCGGCCAGGTCGGCCAGCGGGTCGATGGTGCCGGTGCTGGTGCTGCCCGCCGTGCCGACCAGCAGGAATGGTTCCCTACCGACCGTTCGGTCGGCGGCGATGAGTGCTTCGGCGGCCGCCGGATCCATTCGGTGTTCGGCGGTCACCGGCACCACCCGCACCTGGTCGGGGCGCAGTCCGGCGATCAGCGCGGCCTTGGCCACGCTGAGGTGGGTGTGTTCGGTGACGTAGAGCGTGCCGCGGTCGTGCCGAGGGCCGAGCCGGTCGTGCCGGGCGGCGACCACCGCGGACAGCGTGGCCAGCGAGCCGCCGGTGGTGATCAGCCCGCCCGCGGTGGCGGGTAAGGCGAACTCGCGGCAGAGCCAGTCGAGCACGCTGTCCTCCAGCGCGACCAGGTCCGGCGCGGTCGCGGCGACCCCGGTGAACCGATTGACCACAGTGGACAGGAACTCGCCGATCGAGGCCGAGATCAGCCCACCGGCCGGGAAATACGCCAGGTAGCCGGGTCCGGCGGTGTCCACCGCGTTGGCCGCCGCCTCCCGGAACACCGCCAGCAGCTCGGCGAACTCACCGGGTTCCTCGGCGGGCGGGTCGAACGGCTTGGCGCCGGTGAGCCGGGAGGCGGGCGCGGCGGACAGGCCGGCCAGGAAGTCGGCGGTCAGCTCGGTGGTGGCCACCATCATCGCGGCCAGCTCCGCGCGGCTCGGGTCCAGTGACATGATCGCCACGATAGGAACCGCAGGTCAGTGCGGTCTTGTACGTTATTGCGCCCGCCAGCGCAGGTAACCGCCCGGCGGCACGCCGACCATGCGCCGGAAGTGCCGGGACAGGTGCGCCTGATCGACAAAACCGACCTCGGCGGCGGCCTGCGCCGGGCGGATCCCGCGCTCCAGCAGTTCCCTGGTCAGCCGCACCCGTTCCTGGTTGAGCCAGGCGTGCGGCGGCAGCCCGAACCGCTCCCGGAACCCGCGCAGCAGCACGAACCGCCCCAGCCCGACCTCGGCGGCCAGCTCGTCCAGACTCGGCGGCCCGGCCATCCGGGCCAGCAGCAGCTGCCGTGCCAGCTCCAGCCTGCCCGCCCCCGCCCGCACCGGCCGAGGCTCCCGCGCCTGGGTGCCGTGCTGCAGCCACAGCCGCCCGATCGCCTGGTACAGCAGGGTTTCCGAACTCAGGTGGGCCTGCTGCTCGGCAGCCCGGTGGGCGGCCAGGATCGCCGCCGCCAGCTGCCGGTCGTAACTCGGCTCGCCGTGGAAGGCGGGTGTCCCGGCGGGTCCGCCGAGTTCCCGCACCGCCGCCGAGACCAGGTCCAGGCCGGGGTAGAGCACCCGGTAGGCCCAGCCGTCCGCGCCGGTGGCCTGCCCGGTGTGCACCTCGCCAGGGTTGACACAGGTGATCCCGCCCGCGCCGATCACCCGGGTGTCCGAGCCGACGTGCAGCACCTCGGATCCCTGCTGTATCACGCCGATCGCGTAGGTCTCGTGGCTGTGCCTGCTGAAGGCGTGCCCGCGGAACCGGGCCGCCATCAGGTCCAGTCCGGGCACGCTCGGATGCCGCCAGTACCGCGCGGGTTCGGCCGTCGCCACCCCCACACCGTACGCGTCGTCTCCGGCCGGTCCACTCGATCGGATCATCAAGTCCGCGAATGGCCGGTCGTGCCCAACGCCGCGCTTATGGTCAAGAAGCGTGGCGCCCAAGGAAACCGGAGTGTCCACAAGGGACTGAGAAAGGGCATCTCGTGACTCACCTTGGCACCGCCGCCGCACTGCGCCTCGGCCTGCGCATCCGCGCCGAGTTCGTGCTGGGCCGCCTGCTCGGCGCCTGCGGCGACCAGCTCTCCCGGCTGAACTGGCCACGGTCGCTGGAAGATCCTTACCCGCTCTACGAACGCATTCGCCGCCGGGGCCCACTGCACAAGCAGCCGGGCGGAGCGTGGGCGACCACCTCTTATTCGGTGGCCAGGCAGGTGCTGCGCGACCGCCGGTTCGGGGTGCCGATCGCACCGGGCAGCCTGCCGGTGACCGCGGTGAACCGGTACTTCCCGCGTTCCATCGTCCAGCTGGACCCACCCGAGCACACCCGGCTGCGACGGGTGGTCGCCCCCGTGTTCACCCCGGCCCGGATGGCCGGCTACCGGGCGGGCATGCAGGCCACGGTGGACGAACTGCTGGACCGGCTGGCAGGCCAGGACCAGTTCGACCTGATCACCGATCTGGCCATCCCGCTCGCGGTCGCCCTGACCGGCGATCTGCTGGGCATCCCGCCGACCGAGCGGTCGGGACTGGCCGAGTACAGCTTGGCGGTCGGATCGAACCTGGGCGGGGTGCGTTCGGTCCGCGACGCGGAGGAACTGCTGACCAGGGGCCGGGACCTGACCGGCCAGTTCGACCGGTTGCTGGCCGCCGCCCCGCCCGCGGCCGAACTGCCTGCCCGGCTCGTGGCGGCCAGGGCCGAGGGGACGCTGACCACCGCCGAGGCCCAGGCCATCCTGCTGCTGTTGGTGGCCGCCGGGATCGACACCTCGGTCGGCATGATCGGCAACGCCGCGCACGCCCTGCTGCGGCACCCGGACCAGTGGGCGCTGCTGTGCGCACGACCGGAACTGGCGCCACGCGCGGTGGAGGAGGCCCTGCGCTACGACCCGGCGGCCCAACTCACCGCACGCCTGGCCCACGAGGACGTCGAACTCGCCGGCCAGATGATCAAGGACGGTCAGGTGGTGCTGGTGCTGATCGCCGCGGCCAACCGGGACCCGGCCGCCTACCCCGCCCCGGACCGCTTCGACCTCACCCGCCAGGGCGAACCGGACAACCTCGCCTTCGCCAACGGCATCCACTTCTGCCTGGGCGCCAGCCTGGCCCGGCTGGAGGGCGAGGTGCTGTTCCGGGCGCTGGCCGAGCGGATGCCGTCACTGCGGCTCGCGGGCAGGCCCAGGCGGCTGATGTCCACCGGGACCCGGGCGTTCGAGGCGTTGCCGGTGACGAACTCGGTCCGGCACAGCGTTGGCGGCCAGTCTGCGGTGGTCGCGGGGCGCGGCCGGTAGGCAAGGGTGACGTACTTGGAGTAGCGCACCCGCCCGCGGCTGAGCGGGTGGCGGGCCTGGTTCCCGGCGACCACTACTCGATGCTGGTCGAACACGCGGACACCACAGCCGCGGCCATAGCCGCCTGGCTCAGCCAGCCCGGCCGGTCAGCGCGCGGGAGATCACCTCCGCTGGGTAGGATCGCGCCATTACCGGATTGACGGTGACGGGGGACGGGGAGTGACCGGAACGAGCCAGGCGCCGGCCGCCATGCTGCCGGTGCCGCGCCTGGTGGTGAACCGGACCGCCGAGTTCGAGCAACTGCACCGGGACATCGCCGAGGCACTGGACTCGGGTCAGCAGGGGGTCATCGTGGCCACCGGACTGCCCGGCGTCGGCAAGACCACCCTGATGGCCTGGTGCGCGCACCAGGTGCGCGACCGCTTCCCCGACGGGGTCTTCTTCGCCGGGCTCGGCGCCTCCAGTGAGACGGTCTCCCCGGAGGACGTGCTTCGCCGGTTCCTGCGGCGGCTCGGCGTGCAGAAACCCGGCGCGACCCTCGACGATCTCGTGGACGAGTACCAGCACCTCACCACGGACAAGCGGTTGCTGGTGCTGCTCGACGACGTCGCCTCCGCCGCGCAGGTGAAGCTGCTGCTGCCCAATTCCCCGCACAGCCTGGTCCTGGCGACCAGCCGCAGGTGGGCAGAGGGCTTCGAGCTTGAGGACTTCACCGTGCTCCGGGTGCAGGTGTTCGAGCCCGCCAGTTCGGTGGAACTGATCGGCAACCGGATCGAGGCCACCAGACTGGCCGCCGCCGCGGACCTGCGCGCGCTCGCGGACCTGTGCGGTCACCTGCCGCTGGCCCTGCGGATCGTCAACGCCCGCCTGCGCTCCCGCAGGCACCTCTCCGCCGAGGAGTGCCTCCGGGAACTGCGCGCCGCCGACTCGGTGACGGGGGAGCTGCGCGTCGACGAGGACCTCCCGGTCGTCAGGATCTTCGACGCCGCCTACGCCGAGCTGAGCTACGCCGGCCGGCGGGCGCACCGGCTGCTGCCCCTGCATCCAGGGGCCCGGTTCGGCGTCGAGGCCGCCAGGGCGTTGTTCGGGCCGGAACAGGACCACCCGGAACGCGTGCTGGCGGAACTGGTCCAGGCCAACCTGCTCACCGAGGTCGCGCCGGACCGGTACGAACAGCACAGCCTCCTCCGCGACCACGCCGCGGCCGTGCACGCGGCGGAGGACGAGCCGACCGATCCGCGGCCCGCGATCCGCCGGGTGCTCCTGCACTACCTGGAGTTCGCCGCGACCCGCGCCCGGTCCATGGACAAGCGGTACCGCCTGGGCGACTACTTCGACGGCAGGACCTCGCCCGCCTACACCGGTCCGGACGCCTGGCGGGCGGCGGTGGCCGACCTCGAACTGGAGCAGGCCAACCTGAGTCGCGCGGTGCGGCTGGCCGGGGAGGAGCACTTCCCCGAGCTGTGCTGGCAACTGTGCGAGGCCCTCTCGGCCTACCTGTTCCAGCTTGACCTGTTCGAGCTGGGCGTGCGGATGTGCACCGCCGGTCTCGCCGCCGCCGAACAGATCCGCCAGCAGACCGGCCTCGCCACGCCGTTGGCGACCATGCACCTGCAGCTGGGCACCGCCTGTTTCACCAAGGAGGACAACCAGCGCGCCGCCGAGCAGTTCGACCAGGCGGAGGCGCTCGCCGACAGCCTGCCCGAGGACGGGGCCGGGCTGTTCATCCGGGCCAAGATCCACCAGTGGCAGTCGTTCGTGCACCAGCGGCTGGGCAGGCACGAGCAGGCGGTCCAGCGGATCCGCCGGTCCAGGGACCTCGTCCAGGACCCGCGCTTCCCGGCCGAACACCACCCGAGGGAGCTGGCGCTGGTCCACCTCAACGGGGTGACGATGTTCGCCAGGGCCGGTCAGGCGGCGGAGGCGATCGAGGCGGGGCGGGCCGCGATGGCGCACTTCACCGGCCACCGCGAGGTGCACAACACGGCCAAGGCGGCGGCCAACTTCGGCGAGGCGCTGGCCATCCTCGGCGGCGAACACACCGAGGAGGCGCAGTCCCTGCTGCGTTCCGCGTTCCGTCAGCTGGCCGACCTGCCGTTGACATCCTGGGAGCGGCACACCGCGGAGGTGCTCGCCGACCTGCTGGAGCGCACCGGCGGTGGCGCGGAGGTGGCGGCGCTGCGGGCCAGGGCCGCGGCCATCAAGGCAGAGCAGGCGAAGCAGCGCCGTCGAGCGGACTGACCACGATCGAGTCCAGCAACACCGTCCGGCTGCCCGTGGTGATCGGGACCTGGCTGGGCATGGCCGCCGGATCACGCCGGGCCGCCAGCCAGGTGTGGACGAACGCGGCGGCCAGCGCGGGCGCCTCGGTGCGCAGCCGCACCTCCCAGCTGTCCCGGAACCGGATCCGGCACTCGCCGGGGTCCGCGGTGGCCAGCACCGTCGCGGCGCGGTGCCGCTCGCGGGCGCCGTCCAGGTCGGCGACGAGCACCACGGAGGCTTCGGCCACCAGGGTCTGCTGGGCGTGGTCCTCGTGCACCACCAGGCAGGCCGGGTCCAGGTGGTCCGCCGCGTCGCCGCTGATCTCCGCCGGATAGCGGGCGATGGTCGCCGAGGCATCCCGCAGAGTGCAGACGATGTGGTCCGCGGTCGCGAGCTGGCGGTGCGGGCTGAGGCCCGCGCCCAGCGAGATCACCGGCACCGGTGCGGCCCGCGCGGGTTCGGCCAGGTCCAGGTGCCGGTAGAACAGCGTGCGCAACCGGTCGGCCGACTCACCTGGACAGGAGGTCAGGGCGGCCCGGACCTCGGCTCCGGCCGTCGGCGCGGCGGAGCGGAGGGCCTGTTCGAGCTGCGGGCGCAGCGGGGTGTCGCGGTGCAGGCGGGGCGCGGTGCGGCCGAGCAGGTCGGCGGCCGAGCCGGGGACCACGTCGGCCTCGGGGAAGACGGCCAGCAGCACCGGCACTCCGGCCCCGGCGGCGTAACACGAGGTGGCGCCGCTGTCGCCGAGCACCAGATCGGCCGCGATCAGCGCCGCCTGCCAGCCCTCGGCAGGCGGCACCAGCACGAGTCCGGCCCGGATGCAGTCGGCCAGCCAGGTGTGCACCTGCCAGGGACCGTGGCCGTGCCAGATGTTCGGGTGCAGAAACGCGCACACACGGGTGGATTCGGCATCCACGGCGGCCAGGGTTTCCCGGAACAGCGACGGCCAGGAACCCAGCAGCGAACGAGGTGACCAGGTGCTGGTGATGGTGATCAGCCGCTGGCCGGGCTCGACCCCCAGCTGGGCGCGGTAGCGGTCACGTAGGTGCAGACTGCGCAGCATCCGGTCGAAACACGGATCGCCCGCGACGACCGCGGTGTGCGCGGCCGCCGGGGTGCTCGCCTGGAGCACCGGGAGTTCGTTCTCGTGGGAGAGCACGAGTGAGCGGGCGATGGGGCGGCCGTCGTAGAGCAGCCACTCCGGGCCGAAGCCGAACGGGTTCCGGGTTCCGGGTTCCGGGCGAGTATTTAGCGTAGCCAGCACCATGCGGCAAGATCACGATCGGTGCGGTCAGCTCGGTGAGTCCGCCGAAATTCGCCGCGATGGCGAGGTCGAACCGGGTGTCGATGGCCTGGTGCCACGGGATGGTCACCACCCCCAGCTGTCCCAGGAACTGCTCCAGCCCGTGCCGGAAGGGATCCGATCCGTTCCAGCTGAACACCACCTGCACCCTCGGGTCGGAGTCGAACACCGTCACCACGTCCAGCAGCCGCAGCAACGAGGTGACGTGGTGTGCGACGACCAGCACGAGGCGTTGTGGCTCAACGGTGTTCCAGTGCCGGGCCTGGAGACCGATCGGGACCTTGACCGGGGGCACTGTGGACACTGGACTCCCTGCGAGTACGGGTGGCGCGGACCTGCCGAGCAACCGTAACCGATCATCGGGATCGGGCAGCCGCAGCCACGGGGCCACCTCGGTCAGGAACCGGCGGACCGCGTCCACGTGGTCGTGCCCGCGCACCGCGCGGTGGAAACCGGCCGCGCGCATCGCGGCCCGTTCCGGTCCGGTCAGGGCAAGACCGCGCCGGATCGCCTCGGCCAGCAGTCCGGGCGACCCGGGTGGGCAGCGGAAACCGGTGACCCCCTCGACGACCTGGTCCGCCAGCCCACCCGCGGTGGTGGCGATGACCGGCGCCGCGCCGCAGGCGAAGGCTTCCAGGGGGATCCGGCCGAACGGCTCGACCCGGGACGGCACCACCACCCCGCGCAGCCCGGGGTGGCCGAGCACATCGGCCACCCGCGGGGTGAACCTGGTCAGCACCGTCGCGTTGATCGACAGCTCCCGCAGCCGATGTCGCAGCACCTGTTGGTAGCCGGTGGTTTCCGGGGCCTCATCGCTGGCGGCGAGCACCAGCGGTGGCAGCGCGACCCGGTTCCGGCGGAGCAGGGCCAGTGCGTCGAGCAGGTCCTCGAATCCCTTGTAGGGCTGGGCCCGGCCCATGGCGAAGAGGAACTCCGGCGGCAGTTCCCCCGCACCCGGCAGCTGTCCGGCCGGCTGGTAGCGCGTCCAGTCCGAGTGGGACAGGCCATCCCGCAGGGACACCAGCGCGGCTGGTGGCACGTCGTAGCCGGAGCTGAGGTGCTCGGCCATGAACCCGGAGATCGCCCCGACGCGGGTGCCGTCGGCGAGCCCACTGTGCAGCCCCGCGCGTTCCCAGGCGATCCGGGCCGTCTCGTGCGGGGTGTGCAACTGCCCGCTGGAGCGGGGGATGAGCACCGTGCCTGCCCGGGTGGCCGGGGCCAGTTCGCCGGCCAGTCCGAGGAAGGGGACGTCGAAGGCGAGCACGAGCATTCTGCTCGCGCCGGGCACGACCTCGGTCTGGATTCGCCGGGCGGTGTGCGCGCAGAGTCGCCGGAAGTTGTCCAGCCCGCCCCAGCGGTCCCGGCCGCCGGTGCCGTTGCGGACCGGCAGGACCTCGGCGTGCACCCGGTCGAGCAGTCGCCGGGCGCGGGCGTGCCAGTCCGGGTGGCGTTCCCAGCCGTGCGTACCGAGCCACACCGGCAACAGCACCAGTCGCGCCTGTGCGGGCAGCAGGCTGGTGAGTGCGTCCAGGAAGCCGAAGTTCGCGTAGCCCGCGCCGGTGCCGCAGCCGTAGTACCCGTCGTGCACCGCGACCGCGATGGTCGGTCGCCGCACCCTGAGCATGGACCCATTCCACTACGTGCCTGCCACCGCACCGCGGGTGGGTGGCCCGCGCCGGGCGGGAGTCGCTGGGCCGGATCGGGGTTCCGGGGCGCCGATCCGGCCCAGCGAGTGCCGTTTCCGGCCCGCTCGGCGCCGTACCGGGGCGAGGGGGGAGACCGAGGGGCGGGTCCGTCCGTGGCTGCGGACGGTGGCGTGCACCTGTCTACCGCGTGCGGGTTGTCTACGGTCGGCGGGCCGGCGCCGCACAAACAACCCGCGCGCACCAATCAACCGGTCGGTCGGTAGTCCGGTCCGGCTGGAACATCAGAGTATTGCCGCCGTCGCTGCTGCTCCGGGCATTCCCGCACCGTTCTGATCAGGCCGATTTCCCGATCGCTTTCAGACTGTTGCCGCCCAGGTCCAGGGCACTGGGGCCGGGCGTTGACGGTGTGTGCCGGCGGCGCTGAGCCTCGTGTCGAACCCACCCTGCGTTTGTGGTTCGGAGAGGACGATGCAATGGGAAGACTACGTTTGACGGTGGTCGCGCTGACCGCCTTGCTCGCGGCGGCCCTGCCCCTGCCCGCCACCGCCGCCCCCGCCCCGCTGGAACCCGCCGTGGTCCAGGCGATGCTGACCGAACGCGCCACCACCGCTCCCGCGCTGACCGCCCAGGGCCGTGCGGCCGAGGTGGATGTGCGGCGGCGGGACGTGACCGGTGGCTGGGTGTTCGGGTCCGCCGTGCTCACCGCGCCCGCGGTCGAAGGGGCGGCGCCGGACTCCTGGTTGTTCCTGGCCCGGCGGACCGCTCGTGGGTGGCTAGTGGAGCTAGACACCGGTCGGGGGTTCGCGGGGCTGGCCGCTCGCTCGCCGGAGTCGGTGCTGTCGGCGGGGGAGAAGTCGACCTTCGCGGCCAACGCGCGCAACGCGGCCGCGCCCACCGGGCTCGCGCTGCCGTACCCGGCGGGGGTGGCCTGGACCATGATCGGCGGCCCGCACGGCTGGAGCGGGCAGCCGCGGCCGTGGAGTTCGGTGGACCTCAACGGCGGTGACCGGCGGGTGCTGGCCGGGCAGAGCGGGCGGGCGTACTGGATGTGCCGCAACGGCGGGCACATCCGGATCATCCACGACAACGGCTGGACCACCGAGTACTACCACCTGCTCGACGAGATCAAGCCGGACGGCGCGCCGGTCAAACTCGGCGACTACCTCGGGCTGACCAGCACCCGGATCCCGTGCGGCGGGTCGGCGGGCAGCAACCACGTGCACTACGCGGTGAAGAAGGGCACCGCGTGGACCGCGCTGAACGGGCTCACCATCGGCGGCTGGACCTTCCGCGAGGGCACCAGGGCCTACAGCGGGTACGCCACCCACCAGACGGTGCGGCGCAACGTCGGCCAGGCACTGACCAACTACGGTCCGGACGACCCGGGCTGAGTCACCCCGGGCGGCCACGTCACTCCCATTCCCAGCGGATGCCGTGGCCGCCCGGCCGGGCATCGGCCTGGGCCAGATGGGTCGCACCCCACCGGGTCAGCGGCAGTTCGGCGAGATCGGTCCAGGGGGTGCCGATGTCGGGCCGCCAGATCCGGTGGCAGCGGGCGGGCAGCGCGGCCGGGTCGAACTGGATCTGCAACAGGTAACTGCGGATCGGGAAGCGGACTCCCCGGTGGTACTCGGTGGCCAGCGGACCGCCCGCGCTGTAGGCCAGTTCGTATTCCAGGACATAGGTTTCCCCGGCCGCCAGCCGCCGCTCGAAGATCAGCTCGACCGCGGTGAGTCCGTTGACCCGGTCCTCCCGCACCCGTCCGATCCGGCACTGCCGGGCCACCCGGATATCGGGCAGCAACGGCGAATCACTGTGGTACACCGCGACATGCCGGTCCACCCCGTCCCGGCGCGCGGCCAGCACCACCTGACCCTGGATGGCGCGTTCCTCCCGGTCCGGGCCGAGCACGATCCGGTCATGATGGCTCAACCAGGCCAGGTCCCCGTCCGGCCGGTGCTGGATCCGGTCCAGCAGGGTGGCCACCCCGGCGTGCACCGGGCAGACCCGGTCCAGCGGCAGCGACCCCGGCACATGGTCCAGCCACCGGCCGCGCGGCCGGGGCGGTCCGAGCAGGGTGAGCAGCGAGTTCCGGGACAGCCCGAGGATGTCCTCCAGGGCCAGCACCGCGCGCAGCGAGACCGGTCGCTCCGGACGGCAGGCCCCGCTCTGCCAGTAGCTCAGGGTGGCCACGCTGACCGGGAGATCGCGGTGGCGCAGGTGGTGCCGCAGCCGTTCCAGGCTCAGGCCGCGGGCGGTGATCGCGGCGCGCAGGGCGTCACTGAAGGCGGACATGCCGGTGTCCTCGGGGTCGGGTGGCCGCCAGCCCAGTGTGCGACAACTCGCGTGTCTACCAACCGGCCGTTCGGGGGAGGCGATGGCGGGTTTGCGTCGATTCCGCGAGCGCCCGGCTCCCTCCCATGGGGGAAGGTCCTCCCTCATCTGACCGAGGCAGGCGTGCCGGGCCGTGGATATGGTCCTCGTGATCTACCGGGAAATGGGGGAGACCGGGTAGATCCTGCGACGAATTCGCCTTTCCCAGCGCGGTTTCCGCTGCGCTGGGTCAGTTCGCTGACAAGTCTCCCCGGTGTGCCGACTGGACGCGAGGTCAGAGTGAGTTCGAATCGAAGGTCATCGTTGTTCCGAAGAGCCGTGGTCGTGGTGACCACGGCCGCGTTGAGTCTTTCGGTCGTATCGGTACCACCGGCGAGCGCGCGGCCGCCTGAGCCCCTCAAGCCGCGCAGCTACGCGGAGATCCCGCGGTTACCCAGTAAGGCGGGCGACGCGGTCACCCCGGTGAACCCGGCCGGTGACTACTCCCGGCGCCCGGAGACAGCTCTCCCGACCGCTCGGTCGGGACCGTTGCCCGCACCGGCGAAGCCGCAGCGCACCGGATTCGTCGAGGGCAAGTCGGAGGTGGTGGAACGCCGTCCGTCCGCGACGATCTACCGGAATCCGGACGGCACCAGGACCGCGAAGATCTTCCAGGGCGTGGTCAACGCGCCGGAGCAGAACACCGGGAAACTGGTGCCGGTCGACGCGACCCTGGAGATCAAGAACGGCGTGGTCGCGCCGAAGGTCGCCGCGGTGCCACTGGAACTGCCCGACCGCACCGACCCCGGCGCGGCGATCACCGTGGGCGCGCCCGCGGCCCAGGCCCGGCTGGAGCTGGAGGGCCTGCGGGACCAGGCCGCCGAGGTCAACGGCGCCGTCGCCACCTACCGGGAGGTGCAACCCGGCGTCGACCTGCAACTGGAGACCACCGCCTCCGGGGTGAAGCAGACCTTCGTCCTGCACCGGGCGGCCAAAAGTCCACAGTGGACCTTCCGGCTGCACCTCTCCGCCGGGCAGACGCCCGAGGCGCGGCCGGATGGCAGTGTGCTGATCAAGAACGCTGCCGGTGCGGTGACCTTCACCGTGCCGCACGCGACGATGTGGGACGCGGTGCGGGACAAGGAATCCGGCGAATGGCGCAAGGGTCCGGTGCAGCAGCGGCTCGAACGCGACGGCAAGGGGTGGCGGATCGTGCTCGCCGCCGACGCCGCCTGGGTGAACGCGCCGGAGCGGAAGTTCCCGGTGCACGTGGACCCCGGCACCTTCGACCAGACCTCGCTGGACTCCTATGTGAGCAGCGAGTTCCCGCGCAACAACTACACCGTTGATCACGAGCCGGGCAACGGCTACATCAACAAGGTCGGGTACTGGCCGGGGGCGGGCTGGAACGAGACCTACCTGTGGTTCGACCTCGGCCCGATGCACGGCAAGCAGATCCTGGGCGCCAATCTCGGCGTGTTCTGGGTGCACTCCAACCTGCCGACGCCGACGAACTTCCGGGTCCGCCCCATTGATTCCGGCTGGCAGCACAACACCGTCACCTGGAACACCAAGCCCGCACTGGGCAGGCCGGAACTGTGGGCCCAGGGGGCAGGCGGCAGCGGGACGATGGTCGGCGTGACCGACTGGGTGCGTGAGTTCACCGCGGGCCGGTGGGGCTATCACGGCTTCGCCCTGGACGCCCCGGACGGCCAGAGCGCCTGGAAGAAGCTGGCGGCCTCCGAGGCCAACCAGCAGGGCGGCGCGCCGGTGCTCTCCATCGACTACAACGACGCACCGCACCAGCCCACGCTGAGCTGGCCCTCACCCGCGGACGGCGCGACCTACCATCAGACCGGGTTCACCTTCGGCGTCGGCGTCGGCGATCCCAACGGCGACGCCCAGCGGGTGGAGTTCTACCTCTCCGAGAGCCAGAACGTCATCGGCAACCCCATCGACGCCGAGGGAGTGGACGTGCCCGCCGGGGGCAACCACGCCCATTCCGCGCGGGTCCGGCAACTCCAGTGGAACAAGCAGTACTACTGGCAGACCCGGACCACCGACGGGCATGCGGACTGGGTGTACTCGCCGGTGTGGAGCTTCCGCACGACGAACCAGAAACCCGCCGTGCCCGGCCTGACCGAACCGGTCGATCGCGCGGTCGTGTCCACCAAACAGCCGGTGCTCAACGCGAATCCGGTCACCGATCCCGACGGTGACCAGGTGCAGTACGAGTTCTCCATCGCCACCGGCGAGGACGGCCGCTCCGGACTGGTCGCCCTGTCCGGCTGGCTGGGAAGTCCACAATGGACAGTTCCGGCCGGGGTGCTCAAGGACGGGGTCACCTACACCTGGACCGTGCGCGCCAGGGACGTGGCGTCCAAGGAGGAGACCTTCTACGCCGCCTCGCGCAAGCTGCGGGTGGACATGCGACTGGGCGCGCAGGCGCCGGTGCCCACGGACAGTTCGGGGCCGGTGACGGTGAACCTGTCCAACGGCAACGTGATCACCAAGCTGAGCACGCCGAAGATGAAGACCGTCGGCGGCGACGTCGGCGTGGAGTTCACCTACAACTCCCAGGGCACCGGCGAATCCGGGCTCGTGGGCTCCTACTTCACCGGTGATTCCGTGGACGGGATCAAGGACACCGATGTCCCGGTGCTGGTCCGCACCGACCCCCAGGTGTCCTTCGACTGGGGCCTGGGCTCGCCCTATCCGGCGGTGATCGGCGATGACGGCTACCGGATTCGCTGGCAGGGCTACCTCAAGGTGCCCGACACCGGGAAGTTCTTCCTGGGCGGGGTGCACGACGACGGCATGCGGGTGTGGGTCAACAACCAGCCGCTCTACGACGACTGGAAGAACTGGTATCCGCCGGGCAGCGCGCCCCGGCTCGGCGCGGCCGGGATCCAGCTGGAGGCGGGCAAGTCCTATCCGATCCGGGTGGAGTACCGCGAGTGGAACGGCGGCGCGCACGTGCAGCTGTGGACCCAGCGGGAAGGCGGCCACCTGATCCCCGTGCCCTCCTCCTGGCTGTCCCCGGTCGCACCCGCGCTCCCACCGGGCTGGTCGATGAGCGCGGACTTCGACGGTGGCGGCAACGGCTACACCAAGGCCGTGCTCACCGAGTCCGGAGTGTCCCTTGTGGACAGCACCGGTGCGTCGCACGCCTACACCAGGCTCTCCGACGGTGGCTACGCGCCGCCAGCCGGTGAGTACGGCACGCTCGCCAGGGACAGCGCGGGCAAACTCACCCTGCTCGACGGCGACGGCACCACCTACGTCTTCAGCGCCTCGGGCAACCTGGAATCGGTCACCTCGGCCACCGACGCCCGCAAACCGGCCGCGGCCACCATGCAGTGGACCCCGGTCGACGCGGCCAACCCCATCGCGCGGCTCACCAAGATCACCGATCCGGTGTCGAACCGTTCGCTGGGCCTGCACTATTCCGGCGAAGCCGAATGCGCGGACACCCAGGGCTGGGACCCGGTGCCACCGGGATTCGTCTGCGCGGTCACCTTCCCCGACGGCGGCAAGAGCAGGCTCTACTTCCACAACGGCAAGCTCGCCGGGTTCGTCAACCCGGGTGAGGAGTGGATGCACCTTGGCTTCCACGCCGACCACCTGCTCTCCACCGTGCGCACCCCGCAGGCGCTGGACTGGATCCGGGCCGACCTGGACAAGCGCAACACCAACGCGGTGGACTACCTGATCGACTACCACCACGACCAGCGGATGGTGAAGGAGATCCGTTCGCCGGAACCCAGTGGTGTCAACCAGAATCCGTCCCAGCGCACCTCGCGGGGCTACGGCTACTACGGCGCGGACAAGGCCACCGTGGTCTGGCTCAGCGGTCTGCCCGCGGGCAGGTGGAGCCGCCGGGT
Organism: Crossiella sp. CA198; assembly: GCF_052078295.1. NCBI lineage: Bacteria > Bacillati > Actinomycetota > Actinomycetes > Pseudonocardiales > Pseudonocardiaceae > Crossiella > Crossiella sp. CA198. The sequence goes on along the minus strand of NZ_JBQJIM010000037.1, from coordinate 60,673 downwards.
GACCTATGACAAGGGCGGCCGGATGCTCACCGACACCGACGCCACCGACCGCACTACGCACTACCAGTGGGGCGAGGACGACAAGGAACTGGCCAAGACCGATCCGGGTGGCCGCCGGACCACCACGATCTATGACGACAAGGGCAATCCGACCCTGAAGTTCGGCCCGGCTCCCGCGCACTGTTATGACGAGAGCCGGTATCCCACCCACCCCGCACCGGCGGGCTGCGACCAGATGCCGTTGCAGGAAACACATTACGACGGCGGGCACACCGGCCTGTCCAGTGCCTGGTGGGCCAACAGCACGATGACCGGCAAGACGGCCGCCTACTCCACCGCGGCCCCCAACACCGACTGGAGCACCACCCCGCCGGCGCCGGGCATCGACCCCAACGGCGCCTTCTCCGGCCGGATGACCGGGCTGGTCCGCGTCACCGACAACGGCCGCTACACCTTCCAGACAACCGAAAACGACGCCACCGACGGCGCCAGGGTCTACATCGACGACAACCTGGTGCTCGACCGCACTTACGCGCCAACGGTGCTGGAGAAGAAACCGGTCGGCTACTGGCGGCTCGGCGACGGCGACGACCTCGCCCGCGACGCCTCCGGCAACGGACGGGACGGGCGCTATGAGGACAACCCGGGTCGCAACGCCGAGGGCGCGCTGCCGGATGACAGCAACCGCGGGGTTGACTTCACCAACGGCCGGGCCCTGATCGCCGACAACGACGCGCTCGACATCACCGGCCCGCTCACGATCTCGATGTGGGTCAAGCCGTATCGCAACGACGCGGGCGGTGGCTGGCACGAACTGATCAGCAAGTTCCGCGAGAACGACACCACACCCTACGAACTCGCCATCACCCCGGACGGCAGGCTGCAGTTCCGGCAGGTCGGGATGAGCGGCGGCTGGCAGGCCCGGTTGTCGGACAAGCAGATCGCGAACGAGTCGTGGAATCACGTTGTGGTGACACGAGATGAGCGCAACAAGGTCACCTTCTACCTCAACGGGCAGAAGTCCGGCGAGGCCACCTTCGATCACCCGGCGGCGGCCAACTCGGTCCCGCTGGCGATCGGACGCCGTCCCGTCGGCGGCTCCACCCGGTCCATTGTGGACGAAGTCGCGATCTTCAACACCGCACTGGGCGAGCGCGACATCGCCCGGCAGGTCGGCGCGGCCGGACCGGTGAACGGTGACCGGCGCGCCATCGACCTGTCACCGGGCCAGCACCGGTTCCGGGTCGACTACCTGCAGCACGGCCTGTCCGGCAACCAGACCCGGGCCACCCGCGGGATCAATGTGCGGTGGCAACGGCAGGGCGGCATGCTGGTCGAGGTGCCTGCCGGTGAACTCCGGCCCGACTACGGCCTGGCCACCACGGTGCTGGACTACGAGTCCGACGGCGTCCCCGGCCGGGAAACGCTGACCTACCACGGCGGTGACCCTGGCGAGATCGACCGGGCCTACGGGCTGGCGCTGGCGAGCACCGCGGATCCCAAGGGACTCAACCTCGGCACCCGTACCGGGTATGAGAAACCCGGCGAAGGGTTCCTGCGCAAGACGTCCAAAACCATGCCCACCGGGGCGAAAACCACCTACAGCTACTACGGGAACACCGAAACCCGGGACAACCCCTGCACCACGCAGCAAGATCCCGTCAGCCAAGCCGGGCTGGCCAGGACGACCACCTCGGCCACCCCGGGCACCGGCGAGGCCCGCACGGTCGAAGAGGTCTACGACGTCATGGGCCGGGTGGTCGCGAAGGCGATTTCCGGTGCGTGGCAGTGCTTTACCCACGACGGCCGTGGCCGGGTCACCGAACATAAGTTCCCCGCGACCCCGGCCGCCGCGGCCCGGACCGTGCGTACCGACCACGCGGTTGGCGGTGACCCGCTGACGACCTCGCTCGGCGATGAGTTCGGCACTGTCACCACCACGGTCGACCTGCTGGGCCGGACGGTGGCCTACGTCGACGTGCACGGGCTCCGCACCGAGACCGGCTACGACCACCCCGGGCGGGTGGTGTGGGAGAAGGTGATCCCGCCGCACACCGCGGATCCGCCGCAGCTGACCAGTTTCAGCTACGACCACGCGGGCCGGATGATCGAGTCCAAGCTCGGCGAGACCGTGCTGGTCAAGGCCGGATTCGACGCGGCGGGCGAGCTGGCCACCGCCACCTACGCCAACGGCAGCCAACTCAAGGCCGCGACCAGGGACCGCGGCGGCAGGCTTATCGGGCTCACCTGGAAGCTCGCCGACGGCCGGGAAATCGCCGCCACGGTCAAGCGAACCCGTGCGGGCACGGTCATCGACGAGTCACTGGGTGGGGTCGACCCCCGCCCGGACGGCCCGAACTACACCTACGATCCGGCCGGACGACTCCAGGAAGCCTGGGTGGCCGGGCACAAGTACCGCTACGACTACACCAGCACCAGCCACCCCGAATGCCCTGCCGGCAGCCAAACCGACGCGGGCCGCAACACCAACCGGATGTGGCTGCACGACCAGACCGCCGCGGGCACCGCGACCACCGCCTACTGCTACGACGCGGCCGATCGCATCCGCACCACCATCGGCGCCAACGCGCTGACCGGATTCAGCTACGACAGCCACGGCAACACCACCGGATTCACCAGCGGCCCCGCCACCACCGTGCTCGGCTGGGACGGCGCGGACCGCAACATCTCCGCCCGCACCTCGGGCCCGGACCCGGCGGAGGTCAGCTATGTCCGGGATGCCACCGACCGCATCGTGCAACGCACCGCGGTCAAGGGCGACGAGAACAGCATTGTCCGCCAGGGCCACACCGCTGATGGCGACACCTCGGAAATCACCCTCGGCCCGGACAAACGACTGCTCTCCCGGTCGATCGCACTGCCCGGGGGTGTGTTGCACACGCTCAAGGGTGTTGCGGGGCAGTCGACCTGGGATCACCCCAGTGTGCGGGGCGATATCTCCCTGACCACTGGGGCGGATGGCAAGCAGGTCGGCGAGTTGCGGACCTACACGCCGTTTGGTGAGCCGTTGAAGGCTGACGGTGTTGTCGCGCCGGACAATGTGCCGGACAACCAGCCGGGGCAGATGGATTATGGGTGGCTTGGGCAGCACCAGCGTCCGTACGAACATGCCGGGGCACTCACGCTGGTGCAGATGGGCGCCCGGCCGTATCTGCCGGTGCTGGGGCGGTTCCTGTCGGTGGATCCGGTTGAGGGCGGTTCGGCCAACGATTACGACTACACCGCAGCGGATCCGACCAACAAGCTCGACCTGGACGGGAAGTTCTGGTGGGTGGTCGCCCGGCTGGCTTTCCAGGTAGTGGTGGTGGCGGGGCGCCTGCTGGCCCGGAAGATCGCCGCCAACGCGGCACGGGCGGTGGCCCGATACGCGGTGTCCAACTATCTGGCCAAGCACTACATCCGGGTGCAGGCGGTGCATATCTACCGGAGTCTCGTTTACCGGATCTATCTGTCTGAAAGGCAGGAGATTTCCCGATCGGTAGCGGAGAAACTGTGGGACTACTCCGCCAAGGTGTCGAAATGGTTTGCCTGCGCCAAGTTCGGGTGGTGCTTCTGAGCGAGGCTCAGCCGTACTCGTCGAAGTCGATGCAGGCGTCCACGGCCACCAGGAACCGCATCCACTCGGGTTCCAGCGCAAAGCCCAGTAACTGGTGCTGGCCGCCGAACTTCTGGAGGGAGGCATCCGGTGGGCTGAGTTCCTCCTCCTCACCGTCCTCGTCGTTGAAGTAGCGCACCACGTTCAGCTTCGCACCACCCTGGTCCGGATCAGCGAGTTTCAAGTCGCGGACGAGTTCGATGATCCGGGCCTGGTGTGGGCGGAGGCGGTTCATGACGTGCTCGATCTGGTCGTCGACGGTCAGGCCCGGTTCGTGGCAGACCAGTTTCCATGTGTGCGCTATCGGCCGTGGTGGATCGGCCTGTCTGCTGCCCCGGACGTTGGTTTCGTCCGGGGCCAGCGACAGCCGCTCGGCCATCTCCTGGGCGGTGGTAGTGCTGCTGTACAAGGCGAAATAGGTGAACTGGCTCATTCGCATCGGCCGACCGTAGCGCCATGCGGTCAGAAGCTCAGCGTGATTTTCCCGTTCCCGCCGCCCACCCCGAACCGTTCGTGCGCGGCCTGCACGTCCCGCACCGCGAACCCGGCCGCCACCCGCAACGTCACCGCCCCCGCGTCAACCAGCCCGCTGAGTTCACCCAACCCAGCGCCGTCCTCGACCACCTGGTTGATTGTCGTGCGCACGCCCCGCGCGGACAGGTCAGGCACCGGCCCCGCCTGACTGGCGATCGAGGCGTACCGCCCGCCGTCGACCACCGCGCCGGTGATGAACGCCCCGAAGGTGTCGAACACCGCGTCGTAACCACGATCGGCCAGGTCAGCCGGATCAGTGGTGGCGAACTCCGCGCCGAACCCCTTGACCACAGACAGCTGGGCCTCCCGGGAGACCAGGGCGTGTACCTGGGCGCCGCGGGCGCGAGCCAGTTGCACGGCCACACCGCCGACCGCGCCCGCCGCGCCCGCGATGAGCAGGCGGTCGCCCGCGGCGACGGCCAGCCAGTCCAGGGTTTGCAGCGCGGTCAGACCGGCCAGCGGCAGGGTGGCGGCTTCGGTGAGGCTGACCGTGCTGGGGGCGGGGGCGACCACGTCGGCGGCCAGGACGACCAGGTCGGCCCAGGTGCCGCGGGTGCTGGCCAGCTGGTGGGACATGGCGATGACCCGGTCGCCGGGGCGGAAATCGCTACTGCCTCCGTCCACGATCACGCCACCCAGATCCCAGCCCAGGGTGAGCGGCCGGGGCGGGGTGGCCTCGCCGATGGCGCCGGTGCGGGTTTTGTCGTCGACCGGGTTGATGCTGGTGGCGATGGTGCGGATGAGCACCTCGCCGGGTCCGGGGGTCGGCTCGGCGACTTCCTCGACCCGCAGGACCTCGGGTCCGCCGAAGCGGTGGATCCGGACAGCACGCATGAACAGCCCCCTCAGAACGCGATGATCACTGTCCTCTTGCAACAGTGCGGATGGCCCGCTGATTCCCGGGGGCGGTCAACCGCAGGGGCGGGGGTTCGCCACGCCGGGCAGGTGCTGCTCGCGCTTGCGGTCGGTCAGCACTCCCCGGGTGGTGGCGCAGACGCGCTGGATCGCCTGCTCGACGTCCAGATCGAGGAGGTGCACCGCGCCGGAGCCGTCGGCGGTGGCCAGGTGGCGGCCGTCCGGAGCGAAGGCCAGCGCGTAGCCGTCGCCGTTGCCGGTGCTGATCGGTTCACCCAGCGGGCCCGGCGGCGGGCCGGTGTGCCAGCGGCGGAGGGTGGCGTCGGTGCTGGTGCTGGCCAGGGTGCCGCCGTCGGGGCTGAAGGCGACCGCGGAGACGGATCTGCCGTGCCCGGTCAGCGCCTCGCCGAGTTGTTCCGGGGTGGCGGAGTCGGTGATGCGCCACAGCCGGACGCTCTGGTCGGCGCTGGCGGTGGCCAGGGACCGGCCGTCGGGACTGAAGGCGACCGTGACCACGGCGCCCTGGTGGCCGGTGACCTTGCCGAGCAGTCGCGGCTCGCGGGGATTGCCGACCTGCCACAGCCGCACCGTGTGATCACCGCTGGCGGTGGCCAGGATCCGGCCGTCGGGGCTGAACTCGGCGTGGCCGAGGTAACCCTCGTGACCGGTCAGCCTGGACACCGAAACCGGGCGCGCCGGATCGCTGATGTCCCGCAGCTGCCCGGTTTCCTCGGTGTCACCGGTGGCCAGGGTGCGGCCGTCGGGACTGTAGGCCAGCGCGGCGGTGTGCCGGGTGCCCAGGGTGAGCACCGGGGAGATCGGCCGGGGCCGGGCGGGGTCGGCGACGTCCCACAACTGGAGGATCCTGGCGTGGCTGAGCACCGCCAGGGTGCGGCCGTCGGGGCTGAACCTGGTGTAGGTGCGGCAGGCACTACAGGACTTGAGCACACCGGGCACGGCCGGGATCTCGCCCAGCTGCCGGGGAGTGGCCGGGGTGGCGGTGTCCCACAGGCGGACCGTGCTGTCCTTGGCGCCGGTGGCGGCGAGCCTGCCGTCCTTGGTGAAGGCGACCATGTTGACCGTGGAGCGGTGCCCGATCAGCTGCGCGGCAGGCAGCGACCACAGCCGGACCAGGTGGTCGGAGCTGCCGGTGGCCAGGGTGGCGCCATCGGGGCTGAAACCGACCGCGAACACATCGCCGCCGCCGGCCAGTGGCGTGCCGAGCGGGGCGGCGGTGGCCGGGTTGGCCACGTTCCACAGCCTGGCCGTGCCATCGGCGGCGCCGGAGGCCAGGATCGCCGGGTTGACCGGGCTGAAGGCGACCGACCAGACCCCGCCGGTGTGCCCGGTCAGCGGTGGGCCCAGCGGGCTGCCGTCGGCGGCGTTCCACAGCCGCACCGTGTTGTCCTGACTGCCGGTGGCCACCGTGCGGCTGTCGGGGCTGAACGTCACCGAGTGCACCAGGAAACCGTGTCCGGTCAACGGTTTGCCGCGGCGCTGCGGGCGGGCCGGATCGCCGATGTCCCACAGCAACGCGGTGGTGTCATCGCCACCGGAGGCCAGCGACCGGCCGTCCGGGCTGAACGCCAGCGAGCGCACCGGACCGGTGTGCCCGGCCAGTGGCCGTTCCAGCAGCACCGGGCGGGCCGGGTCGGCGACCTGCCACAGCCGGACGGTGCGATTGTCGTTGCCCGCGGCCAGGATCCGGCCGTCCGGGCTGAACGCGACCAGGTAGATCGAGCCCTCGCCGGTGCGCAGCGGCTCGCCCAGCCGGACGGGGCGGTCCGGATTGGTGAGGTCCCACAGCAGCACAGCGCCGTCCTCGCCGGAGCTGGCCAGCACGCGGCCGTCCGGGCTGAACACCGCCGCGCTGAGCCAGCCCTTGTGCCCGCTCAACGGCTGGCCGAGCAAGCGCGGACTGGTCCGGTCCCGCACGTCCCACAGCCGGACCTGGCCGTCCTCGCCCGCGCTGGCCAGCAGCTCGCCGCGAGGGCTGAAGGTGGTCAGGTAGACGTTGCCGCCGTGCCCGCTCAGCGCGGTGGCCAGCGCGCTCCGCTGGGTGCCGAGCAGCCGGGTGCGCACCTGCTCCTCGGCCGGGCGCAGCCGGTGCGCGGTCAGCAGCAGCTGCGCGGACAGCGAGGGGTCGCTCTCCCGCAGCCGGTCCGCCTCGGCCACGGTCTGCCGGAACACCGCCTCGTCCCGCTGGGCCAGCGCGGTCGAGCGCTGCTGCACGGCCACCACCGCCGCGGTCGCCGCGACCAGCGCGAACCCCACCACTGCCGCCACCAGTCTGCGCAGCCTGCGGTTCTGCCTGCCCGCCCTGGCCGTCTCGTCCTCGTGCACGGCCACGCTGGCGCGCAGGAACCGGGTCTCGCCCTCGGTGAGCATCGGCCGGTGCGCGACGGCGAAATCCCTGGCCAGGGACAGCCGGGTGCCGCGGTAGAGCGCGCCGGGATCGCGGTCCAGGCTCTCCCACTGGGCGGCGGCCTCGGTGAGCTGCCGGTGCAGGCGCAGGCCCTCCCGGTCGGTGGCCAGCCACTCGCGCAGCCGGGGCCAGCAGCGGATCAGCGCCTCGTGGGTGATCTGCACACTGTCGGTGTCCAGCACGATCAGCCGCGCCTCGGCCAGCCGGTCCAGCACCTCGGTCGCGGCCGGATCGGCCAGGTCCAGCTCGGCCCGGCGCACCCGCCGCCCGGTGTCCTCAGCACCCTCGCCGAGGGCGATCAGCCGCAGGAACAGCTGCCGCGCCCACGCCTGCTGCTCGCCGCTGAGTCCGATGTAGACGGTCTCCGCGGTGTGCGCGATGGCATGCGTGATCCCGCCACTGGCCTGGTATCCGGACAGGGTCAGCGCACTGCCCCGCCGTCGCCGCCAGGTCTCCAGCAACGCGTGCGAGACCAGCGGCAGCACTCCCGGCCTGCCGGTCGCCTCGGCGATCACCTGCGACACCAGCGCGGTCTCCGGCACCGCGCCCGCCTCCACCGCGGGCCGGGTGATCACCTCGCGTAGTTCCGCGGTGCTCAGCGGCCCGACCACGAGTTGCGCCGCACGCAGTACCGGCACCAGCTCCGGATACCGGGTGCAGTGCCCGTAGAAGTCGGCCCGCACACCCAGCACGATCCGCACCCGGCTGGTCGGCGCCCCGGCCGCGGTGCTCAGCAAGGTCAGGAACCGCGTGCGCTCGGCCTCCTCGGCGCACAGCGTGAACAACTCCTCGAACTGGTCGGCCACCAGCACGAGTTCGGTCTCCGGCGGCCGGTCCGCCAGCGCCTGCAACACGGTCAGGTGCAGTGCGGCCGGATCCGCGAACTCCCGCAGCAGCTCCGCGGCCGACCGGCCGGTCAGCGCGGCCAGCCGCACCGCGCATTCCTCCACCGGCCGGGGACCAGGGGTCAGCAGCACCGTGGGCAGCCCGCCTGTCCGCACCTGGTGCAGCAACCCGGCCCGTAACAGCGAGGACTTGCCCGACCCGGACGGCCCGACCACCGCCACGAACCGGTGCCGCCGCACCAGCCCGTCCAGTTCCGCGACCAGCTGTTCCCGGCCGAAGAACCGGGCGGCGTCCTCGATCTGGAACGCGCCGAGTCCGAGGTAGGGCTCCGGGCCGGGGGTGGCGGGCGGTGGCGTGTCGGCGAGTTCGGCGGCGACGGCGTGCCAGCGTTGTTCCCACCTGGCCACGTCACCGCCACAGGCCCGGACGTAGGCGAGGGTGACCACCAGGCTGGGCAGCTTGCGGCCACCGGCGGCCGCGGAGAGCACGGAGGCGGAGACGTGCGCGCGTTTGGCCAGGGTGCGGTAGGGGATGCCGCCTGCCTGTCTGCGCAGTGCGCGCAGGTCGGCGGCGAACCGCGGCAGTGCGCCGTCACCGGACTCCAGCGGCTGCTCCGCGCGTGGCACGGCGCTCCCTCCCGTGCTTGTGCTGACCCTCCGCGGTCAGTTCTACACGCTGTGCCCGCCGCGGTCCGATTCGGCGTTGACAGGTGTGCCACCGTGGATCTCCGTGAATGACCACCACGTCGCCAAACTCCGCGAACTGGCCGGGCTGGCCACCCCGATGGCGCTGCGGGTCGCGGTGACCCTGGGCCTGCCGGACCGCCTGCGCGGCACGCCCGCTACCGCCGAACAGCTCGCCACCGAGCAGCGGCTGTCCCCGATCGCACTCGACCTGCTGCTGGCCCACCTCACCGCCCTCGACGTCCTCGAACGCACCGGCGGCGGCTACCGGACCACCGAGTTCGGCGCGGCCCTGTGCACCGACGCGGACAACGGCCTGGCCAACTTCCTGCACTTCGAGCTGGCCGGTGGCCGCGCCGACCTGGCCTTCACCGAACTACTGCACAGCATCACCACCGGCGAGGCCGGCTACGCCCGCAAACACGGGCAGGACTTCTGGGCTGACCTGGCCGAACAGCCGCAGCTGCGCGAGTCCTTCGACCGGCAGATGACGCACCGCTTCCGCGAGCAGGTGCCGAGGATCGTGGCCGGTCACGACTGGGGCCGCTTCGAGCACCTCGTCGACGTCGGCGGCGGGGTCGGCACCCTGCTCGCCGCGATCCTGACCGCCCATCCCGGCCTGCGCGGCCACCTGGTCGACCTCGAACCCACCGCCGCCGTGGCCGACCGGACCTTCCGCGAGCAAGGGCTCGGCGACCGGGCGGTGGCCAGTGCGGGCAGCTTCTTCGACCCACTTCCACCTGGGGCGCAGGCGTATCTGCTGTGCGACATCTTGCACGACTGGGACGACGAGCACGCGCACCGCATCCTGGCCCGCTGCGTGGACGCGGGCGAGCACGCGCACCGCATCCTGGCCCGCTGCGTGGACGCGGTGCCCGCGGACGGGCGGATCCTGGTCATCGAACCGGTCGGCGGCCGCAAGGCCAACACCGAGTTCGAACTGGCCATGCTGGTGATCTTCGGCGGCCGGGAGCGCACCCTCGACGAGTTCCGCGCCCTGGGCTCGGCACATGGACTGGCGCTGGACGCGGTCACCGACCTGACCGACCAGCGCTGCCTGCTGGAGTTCCGGGTGAACTGACCCCCGCAGCCGGGACCACTTGGGCCAACTGGTACGCCCACTTGGGCCAACTCGGCGTACCGGTTGGGCCAACTCGCCGGACATCGGCCGGGTCCTGTTGGCAGGCCAACACAAAACCACCCGGATCCGCGCTCAGCACGCGCATCCGGTGACAAGACCGCGCCACCCCGTCCGGGCCAGACTGAGCGGGCGACACCAGCCACCCCGGTGGCCACTGCTCCCGGTGGCCACCGCCCGCGGCGGGCCGGACGGACCCCCAGCCGTTCGGCCGCCACCCGGCCGGTGCGCGGACCGCCCCATCCGGCCCCGGGTCCGCGCACCGGCCGCCCACCTGCGAAGGAGATGGCGGAGCTGTGCGGTTTCGGGTGCTCGGCGCACTGGAAATACCCCTCGGTGTACGGCCGGTGCGCGGCGGCAACCAGCGGGGTGTGCTGGCCCTGTTGTTGCTGCGACACAACTCGGTGGTCGCCACCGGCGAGTTGCTCGGCGCGCTGTGGCCGGGCAACCGACCGCGCACGGCCCGCAAAATGCTGCAGAACGCGGTGTGCGGACTGCGCGGCGCGCTCGCGGCGGAGGCGGCCACACCGGATTCGCCGTTGCTGCTGACCCATCCGCCCGGTTACCTGCTGCGAGTGGCCGAGGACGATCTCGACCTGGTCCGGTTCCGTCGGCTGGTGCAGCGCGGCCGGGCGGAACTGGCCGCGGGGGAGGCCCTGACCGCGGCCGGATCACTGTGGGCGGCGGCCGCGTTGTGGCGCGGACCGGCCCTGGCGGACCTGCCGATGAGCAGGGACTGGCCGGAGGTGGCCGGGTTGCGCCAGGAGTTTCTGTCCACAATGGAGGATTGGGCGGTGGCCGAACTGTGCGCGGGCGGGCATCGGCTGGTGGCCGATGAGCTGGAACCGTTGGTGCGGGCCGAGCCGCTGCGGGAACGGTTGTGCGTGCTGCTGATGCAGGCCTTGTACGCCGCAGGGCGGCAGGCGGACGCGCTCGCGGCTGGGCGGCGCAGCCGGATCGCGCTGGCCGACCGGCTGGGCCTGCGACCTGGACCGGAGTTGCGGGACACCGAACTGGCCATCCTCCGGCACGAACTGCCGCCCCTGCCCGGCCGGTGAGCCGGACCGGGGCGCGCAGCACGGCTCAGTCGACCTCGCCGCGCAGGATCACCACCCCGCCGGTGGCGAAGTTGACCACGTCCTCGGCGGCGGCCAGCCCGTCCGGACTGGCCAGCGCGGCGTCCATCACCTCGGCCGAGTCCGCGGCGATGTCGACCTTGAGGTGGTAGGCGGCCGGGGTGCCGTCCGGCTCGGGCCGGAACCTGGTGATGGTCGCCCCGCGCAGACCGCGGTCGAGCACCCGCTGGGCGAGCGGGGCGTGCACCCGGATGAAGTACTCGTCGAAGGCGGCCGGATCGGCCGGCTGACCGTACAGGGCGGTGAGGACGTGCATGAACTACTCCTTGGAACGAGGATTTCCGTTGGGGCACAAAGTAGACAGTCGCTTGGCGCGGGCAAAGGGGTGTTGTTCCACCAGACGGTCATTCGCGCTGGAGGCCGGGTCCGCCGGACCGGTGTACTGGATCACCACAACCGAGACAGGCCAAGGAGATCCGCGGATGTTGCTGGTGGAGCGGGACGAACAACTGGCCCGGCTGGCCGGGCTGCTGGTCGGGTGCGTGCGCGGGCGGGGCGCGGTGGTGCTGCTCGGCGGTCCCGCGACCTGCGGGCGGACCAGCCTGCTGGAGGTCACCAGCCGCCGGGCCGCCGACAGCGGATTCCTGGTGCTGAGCGCGAACTGCTCGGCCGCGGAACGCGACTGCGCGCTGGGCGTGGTCAGCCAGTTCGCTCCTGGCGTGCGGGACGCCGACGGGTTGGTGGCGCACGTGCGCGCGGCCGCGGCGGGACGGCCGGTGCTGCTGCGGATCGACGATGTGCACGAGGCGGACGCGGCTTCCTTGCACTGTCTGCTGTATCTCGTGCGCCGCCTGCGCACCGCGCCGGTGCTGGCCGTGTTCACCGAGGTGCCCCGGTCACGCCCCGACCTGGCCACCTTCCGCACCGAACTCCTCGATCTGCCGCACTGCCACCGGATCCGGCTCGGTCCGCTGAGCCGGGACGGGGTTGAGCTGCTGCTGGCGGACCGGCTCGGCCCGATCCGCGCTCGCACCCTGGCGCCGGAGGTCTGGGCGCACACCGGCGGCAACCCGCTGCTGGTGCACGCACTGGCCGAGGACGACGAGCAGGCGGCCTTCACCCAGGCTGTGCTGCGCTGCGTCCGGCGGGCCGACCGGGCCGCAGTGCGCCTGGCCGGGGTGCTGGCCCTGCTGGGCGCGGAGCTGACCCCGGCTGACCTGTCCGCGCTGACCGGGACCGGTGTGGAGCGGGTGGCCGAGGTGCTGACCGCCCTGTCCGCCGCCGGAATCCTGGACGGCCAGCACTTCCGGCACCCGGCCGCCCGCACCGCCCTGGCCGCAGAACTGTCCATAAAGGACCGTCGCGAACTGGGTGTACGGGCCGCCCGACTACGTTATGACCAAGGGGCTTCCGCGTTGGAGGTCGCCGGGCACCTGCTCGCCGCCGGACACAGCCGCGGCTCCTGGGGACCTGGCGTGTTGCGCACCGCGGCAGAACAGGCGTTGCTGGACAACAACATCGAGCTGTCCGTGCGCTGCCTGGAACTGGCCTTGCGCTGCTGCCAGGGCGAGCGGGAGCGACTCGCGATCCAGGTCACCCTGGCCAGGGTGGAGTGGCGGCTCAATCCGGTGGCCGCGGCCCGGCACCTCGATCCGCTGATCACCGCCGCGACCCAGGGCAGGCTCGGCGATCGGGACGGGGTGGAACTGGCCGCACTGCTGCTCTGGCACGGCAGGCTCGATGCGGCTTCCAGGGTGCTGGCGCACAGTCAGGCGCCCGCGGGCGAACTTGGCGCGGAGTGGCTGGCCCGGCTGTGCCCGCCGCTGGCCGGGGAACTGCACGGCAGCACCCGCCGGGAGTCGGTGACCGAACCCTGGCTACGCTGGTCGGCCTCGCTGCCGGACGAGCTGGGCCGCGGCGGCCGGGAGATCGCGGTGGCCCAGGCCGAACAGATCCTGCGCGGGATCCGGTTGCGGCACACCACCTCCTTCGGCTTGGAACCCCTGCTGCTGGCCCTGCTCACACTGATCTACGCCGACCGCAACGACCTCGCCCGGCCCTGGTGCGAACGGATGCTGGCCGAGGCCGCGGGCTGGCACTCCCCGACCTGGCTGGCCCTGCTGACCAGCGTGCAGGCCGAAATCGCGCTGCGCCAAGGAGAACTGCTCACCGCCCAGGAACTGGCCACCTCCGCACTGGAGCAGCTCGGACCCGAGGGCTGGGGTGTGGTGGCCGGATTCCCGCGGGCCTGCCTGGTGCAGGCGGCCACCCAGGCCGGCGACTACGACCTGGCCGCGGAATGCCTGGCCCAGCCGGTGCCGGAGACCATGTTCCAGACCGTGCCCGGCCTGCACTACCTCTACGCGCGTGGCGGCCTGCACCTGGCGATGGGCCGTTGGACGGCGGCGCTGGCCGATTTCCTGGCCTGCGGCGACCGGATGCTGGCCTGGCGACTGGACCTGCCAGGGGTGCTGCCGTGGCGGGCCGGGGCCGCGCAGGCCCTGCACCACCAGGGCCAGACCGGGGAAGCGGACCGGCTGATCGAGGAACAACTCGCCCTGACCGACGGCGAACACACGAGGAGTCACGCCATGGGACTGCGCCTGCGGGCCCTGCACCTGCCCTTCGCCCAGCGACCCCGGCTGCTCACCGAGGCGGTGGCCATCCAGGAGGACCGCGGCGACCGGGTCGAACTGGCCCGCACCCTGCTCGACCTGGCCTGCGCCTTCGAAGCCCTCGGCGACACCCGCCGGGCCGCCGGGGTGCGCAGGCAGGCCGGTCAGGTGGCCCGCCAGTGCGGCGCGGTGCCGCTCTACCAGGACGATCCAGCGGTCGCCGAGCTGGCCGCGGACCGGTTGCGTGGGCTCAGCGAGGCCGAACGCCGGGTGGCCGCACTGGCCGTGCTGGGCTACACCAACCAGCAGATCGCGGCCCGGCTGGTGGTCACCAGCAGCACGGTCGAGCAGCACCTGACCCGGGTCTACCGCAAGCTGCGGGTGCGCAACCGGGCCGCACTGCCCGCCGTGCTGGTGGGCGTGCCCGCGACCGGGGCACGCCGGCACCCTCAACTCGGCGGCGGGAAATAGCCGGCGCGCACGAAGAATTCCACGTAGGTGCTGAACAACTCCTTGTCGATACGCGGACAGCGCAGCTCGGGCAGCGCACTGTCGGTGTCGCCGATGTCGAAGGCGGGCAACGGCGGTCCGCCCGCGCTGGTGCGTGCGTCGAAGACCTCCAGCAGTGGCAGCGCCGCGTTGCCCCGGCTCGCGCGTACGGCCGCCTGCCAGTCCGCCCTGGGCACCGGGTCCAGGCGGTGGCCCAGTGCGCGCAGGGCGTCCGCGATCCAGCTCAGGCGGACGGGTTCCGGGTTGTGCAGGTGGAAGGTGCGGCCGAGGGAGCCGGGTCGCCGGGACAGCGCCACGATCGCGGCGCTGACGTAGTCGACCGGGGTGAGGGTGAACTCAGCCTCGGCGTCCTCGGGCAGCACACCCGCCTGCAGGCAGCCCTTGAGGCTGAGCCAGAGGAAGTCGTTGGGCTGGCAGGCGCCCGCGTGCTGGTCGCCGGAGATCACGTCCGGCCGGTACACCACCACCGGTAACCCCCGCTCGATTGCCTGCCGCACCAGCTGTTCGGCCGCCTGCTTGCTCTGCTGGTAACCACTGGACAGCGCGGCGAGCGGTCCGGTCGGATCCTCCGGTCGTTGTGCTGCGGCGCCCGCGGGTGGCTGGGCGAACACACCGAGGGAGGACACGTGGTGCACCGGCACGGTGCGGTGCCGGGCGGCCAGCCGCAGCACCTCCTCGGTGCCATTCACGTTGGCGGGGGCCAGTTCGCGGTAGGGGTGCAGCCAGTTCACCGCCGAGCCCGCGTGGTAGATCACCTCGATCCGGCGGGCCAGCTGGTCGAATCGGCGGGCACTCAGGCCCAGCCTGGGGGCGGCCAGGTCGCCGAGCACGATCCGGACCCGGGTCAGGTCGACCTCGGTCAGCAGGCCGTACCACTTGAGCTGGGCCCGCAGCCGTTCGGTCGCGGCGGTCACATCCTGCCCGCGCACCAGGCAGTGCACGGTCGCCTGGGTTTCCCGGACCAGATCGCGGAGCAGGAACGCGCCGAGGAAGCCGGTGGCGCCGGTGAGCAGGATCTGGCTGGGTGGCTGGCTCATCGCGATTCGTTCTTTCGCGGGGAGGATGTCCTCGGCCAGCTTCAGTTCGACCGGAAGTGGACTGTCCGAAGTGGACTCTCCGCCGCTGAGTCTGCGATCCAGGTAGTCGGCGAGTTGTCGCGGGGTGGGGTGTTCGGCTACCAGGGAGCCGGGCAGGGACAGGCCGGTGGCGGCGGCGAGGTGGGTGCGTAGTTCGGCGGCGGTGAGGGAGTCCAGACCGAGTTCCTTGAAGCTGGTGACCAGGTTGGGGTCCTCGGTGTGGCCGAGCACGGTGCGGATGGTGGCACGAACCAGGTCGAGCATGCTGGCCGTGGCCGGGGAGGCGGCACTTGCCATCCGTCGCTGGGGTCTGGTCGGTGCCGCGCGGGATGTGCGCGGTGGGGACGGGAGGGTACCGGGGATGATCAGGTCGGCGGTGAGCACCGGTTGGTTGGCGGGGCAGGTCGCGGTGAGTGCGTAGCCGTTTGCGGTGGGGGTCAGGTGGACCCGGAGCGTGGTCGCGGACACCGCGTGCAGGCGGAGGCCGTGCCAGGCGACCGGGGTGCCGATTGGGCGCAGGGCCGCGTCGAGCAGGTCCGGGTGCAGGTCGTAGCCCGCGCTGTCCGGCACCGTGACCTCGGTGTGGTCCCCGGCTGGTGGCCAGGGACCGGAGTGGTCGTCCTTGGCCAGAATGCCGGTGGCCCAACGAATCCAGTCCGAGTCCGCGGTGCGAATGGACACTGTCACCGGCCATTTGTCCACTTCGGACGGTCCCAGGAGCAGTCGCAGTTCGACTGGTTCGGGCGGCAGTTCGGTCTCGATGGTCAGCCGCTCCACCAGGTCGCAGCCTGCTTCCGCGCCCGCGCGCAGCACCAGTTCGACCAGGGCGGTGGTGGAGATCCCGGCCGGGAGCGAGCCGGTGAGCAGGTGGCCGCCGGGCTGGTCGATCACCGCGTTGAGCAGCGGATGACCTGCCGCCCGGCCGTCGCCGTGGGTGGGGGCGTCGAGCCAGTAACGCTTGTGCTGGAAGGGATAGGTCGGCAGGTTGGCTCGCGCGAGGCCGGGATGGCTGGGCCAGCGCACCGGCACGCCGTGCACGTGCAGGGTGGACAGGGACAACAGGAATCTTTCCCGGCCGCCCTGGTCGCGGCGCAGCGTGCCGGTGACCACGGCGGGGACGGTGTCCTGAATGGACACGGTCAGCACCGGGTGCGGGCTGATCTCGACGAACACCCCGTGTCCCGACTCGGCGAGTGCGCGGGTGGCCTGCTCGAAGCGGACCGGCAGGCGCAGGTTGCGGTACCAGTACTCGGCGGTGAGCGCGGTCCCGTCCACCCAGTCGGCCGCCGCGGTGGAGAAGAACGGCACCCTGCCTGATTGCGGGGTGTGCCCGTCGAGCTGGTCGAGCACCTGTTCATGCAGTTCCTCGACGTAGTGGCAGTGCGAGGCGACCCCGGCGGCGATCCGGCGCACCTGGATGTCCTCGGCAGCGCAGATCGCGGCGAACTCGGTGAGCGCGTCGTCGGCGCCCGCGACCACCACCGACCGCGGCCCGTTCACCGCGGCCACCGCGAGTTCCGCCGCCCACGGGGTGAGGCGCTGCTGGACCTCGGCCTCGGGCAGGGCCACCGACAGGATGCCGCCGCTGCCGACCAGTCTGGTCAGCAACCTGCTGCGGCGCACCACGATCCGGGCCGCGTCGGCCAGGGTGAGCGCGCCCGCGATGTGCGCGGCGGCGATCTCGCCCTGGGAGTGCCCGACCACGGCATCGGGTCGCACGCCGTGCGCCTGCCAGAGCCGGGCGAGTGCGACCATGATCGCGAACAGGACTGGTTGCACCACCTCGATCCGGTCCAGCTCGCCGCTGCGGAGCACGTCCAGCAGCCGCCAGTCCACGTGCGCCTCGATCGCCTGCGCGCACTCACCAAGGGCCTCGGCGAAAACCGGTTCGGTATCCAGGAGTTCCAGGGCCATGCCCGGCCATTGGGAGCCCTGGCCAGGGAAGACGAACACCACCTTGCCGGGGTTGGTGGCGATGCCGGTGACCAGGTTCGGTGCGCTGTCACCACCGGCCACTGTGGACAGTCCGGCGCGCAGCTCATCTTGGTCGGCAGCGATGAGGACGGCGCGGTGCTCGAAGCCGGTGCGGCCCCCGGCCAGGGTTGCGGCCAGGGCTGGCAGGTCCGGATTGGGTTGCGAGAGCAGGCGTTCGGCCTGGGCGCGCAGGGCTTCCGGGGTGCGGGCGGAGAGCAGGATCGGGACAGGTCCGGGTGGGGGTTCTGTCGCCGGTGCTGGGGGTTCGGGGTGTTCGAGGATGAGATGGGCGTTGGTGCCGCTGACACCGAAGGAGGACACCGCGGCCCGGCGGGCGCGGCCGTGTGCGGGCCACGGGGTGGCCGAGGTGAGCAGTTCGACCGCGCCGGAATCCCAGTCCACGTGCGGGCTGGGCTCGGTGATGTGCAGGCTGCGCGGCAGCATCCCGCGTCGCATGGCCATGATCATTTTGATCGTGCCGCCGACACCCGCGGCGGCCTGGGTGTGGCCGAGGTTGGACTTGAGTGAGCCGAGGTATAGGGGTGTCTCGCGGTCCTGGCCGTAGGTGGCCAGCAGGGCCTGTGCCTCAATGGGATCGCCGAGTTTCGTGCCGGTGCCGTGTGCTTCGACGGCGTCCACTTCGGACGGTGTGAGTCCGGCGTTGGTCAGTGCCTGGCGGATCACTCGTTGCTGGGCCGGTCCGTTGGGTGCGGTCAGCCCGTTGGAGGCGCCGTCCTGGTTGACCGCCGAGCCGCGGATGATCGCCAGGATCGGGTATCCGGCACGCTGGGCGTCGGAGAGGCGGGCCAGCAGCAGCACCCCGACGCCCTCCGACCAGCCGGTGCCGTCGGCGTTGGCGGCGAAGGGTTTGCAGCGGCCGTCCGGGGCGAGCGCGCGCTGTCGGCTGAACTCGACGAAGGTGCCGGGGGTGGCCATCACGGTCACCCCACCGGCCAGCGCCATTTCGCATTCGCCCTGCCGGAGCGCTTGCGCGGCAAGGTGAATGGCGACGAGAGAGGAGGAGCAGGCGGTGTCCACGGTGATCGCCGGGCCGGTGAGGCCGAGGGTGTAGGCGATCCGGCCGGAGGCGACGCTGCCCGCGCTGCCGGTGCCCAGGTAGCCCTCCACCTCCTCGGGGATCCGGCGGTACAGCCGGGAGGCGTAGTCGTTGTACATCACCCCGGTGAACACGCCGATCTGCCGGTCCCGCAACGTGATCGGGTCAATGCCCGCCCGTTCCACCGCTTCCCAGGAGGTCTCCAGCAGTAGCCGCTGCTGCGGGTCGACGGCCAGGGCCTCGCGCGGGGAGATGCCGAAGAAGCCCGCGTCGAATTCGGCTGCCTCGTGCAGGAATCCGCCCTCGCGGACGTAGCAGGTGCCCGGACGGGTGGGATCCGGGTCGTAGAGCCGGTCCAGGTCCCAGCCCCGGTCCACCGGGAAGCCGCCGATGGCGTCGGTGCCGGCGGCCACCAGGTCCCACAGGTCCTCGGGGGTGCGGATGCCACCGGGGAAGCGGCAGCCGATGCCGAGCACCGCGATCGGATCGGTGCCGCGCGCGGTCAGCGACTCGTTCTCCAGCCGCAGCCGCTGGTTTTCCTTGGCTGCCACGCGCAATGCGGTGACGAGCTGTTCGGGCGAGGTGGTCATGCCGTGTGCACTCCAGTTGTGGTGGCGCCCAGCACGTGCTGGACCAGCCGGTCGGCGTCCATGGCGTCGAAGAGGTCGGGCAGGTTGGGTTCCGGTTCGGCGGGCGCGAGTTCGGCGCGCAGCAGTTCGGCCAGTGCGCCGGGGGAGGGGTGGTCGAAGATCACCGTGGCGGGCAGCCGGAGTCCGGTGGCGGTGGTGAGCCGGTTGCGTAGTTCGACCGCGGTGAGCGAGTCGAAACCGAGATCCTTGAACGCCCGCCCGGCCACCAGCGCGGCCGGACCGGTGTGCCCGAGCACCTCGGTGATCTCCCGCTGCACCAGGGCGAGCAGCTTCTCCCGCTGGTCCGCGAGCGGCAGCGCGCGCAACTGGTCGGACCAGGACGTCTCGGCGGCCTCGGTCGCCGCGACCGGCAGGCGGCGGCGCACCAGGCCGCGCAGCAGTGGCGGGGTCTCACCGCGCAGGTCGGCGGTGGCCAGCCGGAGCGGCACCAGGTGCGCGTCCTCGCCGCGCAGGGCGGCGTCGAAGGAGGCCAGCGCCGTCTCGGTGCTCATCGGCAGGGTGCCGCCGCGGGCCAGCCTGCCGCGGTCGGCGGCGCTGATGTGACCGGTGAGCCCGCTGGCCTCCGCCCACAGTCCCCAGGACAGCGACAGTGCGGGCAGTCCGTCCGCCTGGCGCTGCCGGGCCAGGGCGTCCAGGACCGAGTTGGCGGCGGCGTAGTTGGCCTGGCCGGGGCCGCCGAGCACCCCAGAGGCCGAGGAGAACAGCACAAACGCGGCCAGGTCGAGGTCCTTGGTCAGCTCGTGCAGGTGCTGGGCGGCCTCGGCCTTGGGCCGCAACACGGTGTCCAGGCGGTCCGGGGTGAGTGCGGACAGCACGCCGTCATCCAGGGCGCCCGCCAGGTGCAGCACGGCGGTGAGCGGGTGGGGCAGTCCGGCGAGGAGAGCGGCCAGGGCAGTGCGGTTGGCGGTGTCGCAGGCGGCGATGGTCACCTCCGCGCCGAGCGCGGTCAGCTCGGCCCGCAGGTCCGCCGCACCGGGGGCGGCTGGTCCACGTCTGCTGGTCAGCAGCAACCGGCGGACGCCGTGCCGGGTGACCAGGTGCCGGGCCAGCAGGCCGCCGAGCACGCCGGTGCCGCCGGTGATCAGCACGGTGCCGTCGGGATCCCAGGGCCGACCAGCCGTTGATGGCCGCGCCCGGACCAGCCGGGGCACCCGCAGCTTGCCCGCGTGCAGGGCGAGCTGGGGTTCGTCGGTGGCGAGGGCGGTGGCGAGCTGGTCCGGGGTGAGGTCTTCGTCGTGGTCCAGCAGCACGAACCGGCCCGGGTTCTCCGACTGCGCGGACCGCAGTAGGCCCCACACGGCCGCGCTCGCCGGATCGGTGTCGGCGTCGCGGGTGGTGAGCACGAGCTTGCTGGTGCCGTACCGCGGATCCAGCCAGCGCTGGGCCAGGTCGAGGGCCTGGCAGGTGGCCTCCCGGACCTCGCCCGCCGGTGCGGGCAGCACCACGGCTTCGGGCAGCGCGGCCCCGGCGGTCAGTGCGGCGGTGAACGCGGTCAGGTCGGGGTACCGGGCGATGGGGACTGTGGTTGTGGGCAGCGGGACTTCGGACCAGGCGATCCGGTAGAGGGGTTCCGGCGCGGTGCTGAGTTGGTCGGCGGCGATCGGGCGCAGCAGCAGGGAGTCCACCGATGCGACCGGCGTACCCGTGGCATCGGCCAGCAGCAGTGCGATCGCGTCCTGGCCCAGGGGGGTCAGCCGGGCTCGTAGTACCGTGGCCCCGCTGGCTGTGAGGGTGACTCCGTTCCAGGAGAACGGCAACTGGTCGCGCGGGCCGTCTCCGAGCGGGATGGCGTGCAGCACCGAGTCGAGCAGCGCGGGGTGCAGCCCAAAGCCGTCGGACTCGGTGTCCAGGCGCACCTCGGCGTAGACCTCGGAGCCGTGCCGCCAGGCCTGGTGCAGGCCCTGGAAGGGCGGTTCGTACTGGTAGCCGGACTCGGCCAGCTCCGCGTACAGGTCGCCGATCAGCAGCTCCGTCGCGCCGGGTGGTGGCCAGTCTTCCAACCCTGGCAACGGTTTCCCGGTGCCAGGTGCGAGTACACCGGTGGCGTGGCGGATCCAGTCCGGATCGTCTTCGTGTTGGGAGTGCACGCTGATCGCTCGCCTGCCCGCGGCATCCGGCGGGTGCACCCGGACCTGGATGATCCGCGCGCCCTCGGGTGGCAGCAGGAGCGGGGTGGCGATGGTCAGTTCCTCCACCATCGCGCAGCCGGTCTCGGCGGCGGCGTGCAGGGCGAGTTCGAGGAAACCCGTGCCCGGCAACAACACCGCGTCCCGCACCGCGTGCCCGGCCAGCCAAGGGTGGGTGGCCAGGGAGATCCGGCTGCTGAACAGCACACCTTCGTCCTCGGCCAGCCGGGTCGCCGGGCCGAGTAGCGGATGGCCCTCGATCACGGCCGTGCGCGGGACCTCCAGCCAGTATCGCTGACGCTGGAACGGATAGGTGGGCAACGGGATCCGGTGTGCGGGCAGCCCGTCGAACCAGCGCGGCCAGTCCACCGGCGCGCCGCAGAGGTAAGCCTCGGCCAGTGAGTGCAGGAACCGGTCCCGGCCACCGTCGGCGCGCCGCAGGGTGCTCACGGTCCGGACGTCCTCGATACCGGGGACCAGCACCGGATGCGAGCTGACCTCGACGAACAGGTCCAGACCCTCCTCGGCCAGCGCCGAGATGGCCCGGTCGAAGCGGACAGGTTCGCGCAGGTTGCGATACCAGTAGGCGGCATCCAGGCCGAGTGGGTCGAACCGCTCGCCGGTGGTGGCCGAGTAGTAGTCGATGGTCGCCGCCCGGGGCCGGATGTCGGCCAGCGCGGTCAGCAGTTCGTCCCGGATCGCCTCGACGTGGTCGGTGTGCGAGGCGTAGTCCACCGGCAGCAGGATGGTCCGGATGTCCGCGCTCGCACAGGTTTCGGCGAACTCCCACAGCGCGTGGCAGTCCCCGGCGACCACGGTCGCGTCCGGCCCGTTGACCACCGCGACCGCCAGCAGCCCGTGCCAGGGCGCGATCAACTGCTCCACCTCGGCGGCGGGCCGGCGGACCGCGAGCATGCCGCCCCGGCCGGAGAGGGCCCGCAACGCCTTGCTGCGCAGGGTGATCACCTTCGCCGCGTCCGCCAGGGACAGCGCACCGGCGATGTGCGCGGCGGCGATCTCGCCCTGCGAGTGCCCGACCACCGCCTCCGGCTGCACGCCGTGTGCCTGCCAGAGCCGGGCCAGCGCGACCATGACCGCGAATAGGGCAGGCTGCACCACGTCCACCCGTTCCAGCGTGGGCGCGCGCAGCACATCCAGCAGCCGCCAGTCCACATGGGCCTCGATCGCCGCCGCGCAGTCGTTCAGCGCTTGGGCGAATATCGGGGTGCTGTCGAGCAGTTCCACGGCCATGCCGGGCCACTGCGCGCCCTGACCAGGGAAGACGAACACGGTGCGCGAGGTCTCAGTGGCGTTGCCACGCACCAGGTTGTCGGCCAGCAGCACGGCCCGATCCGGGAATCCGGCGTCGGTGGTGGCCAGGGTGTAGGCGAGATCAAGCCGATTGGTCTCGGGCAACGCGGCAACACGGGCGTCGAGTGCGGTGGAACCGCGAGCACTGAGCACGAGCGGCAGTGGGCCGGGATCGAGTTCCGGCCGCAGTTCGGCGGGCAGTGCGGGCGGGGACTCGATGATGAGGTGGGCGTTGGTGCCGCTCATGCCAAAGGCGGAGATCCCGGCCCGGCGTGGGCGGTTGTTCTCAGGCCACGGGGTGGCCTCGGTGAGTAGTTCGACCGCACCGGAATCCCAGTCCACGTGCGGACTCGGCGCGTCGAGGTGCAGGCTCTGGGGCAGTATCCCGTGCTGCATAGCCATGATCATCTTGATCGCGCCGCCGACACCCGCGGCGGCCTGGGTGTGGCCGAGGTTGGACTTGAGCGAGCCCAGGTACAGCGGCCGGTCCCGGTCCTGTCCGTAGGCGTCCAGCAGGGCGTGTGCCTCGATCGGATCGCCGAGTGTGGTGCCGGTGCCGTGTGCCTCGACGGCGTCCACTTCGGACGGTGTGAGTCCGGCGCTGTCCAGGGCCTGGCGGATCACGCGTTGCTGGGCCGGGCCGTTCGGGGCGGT
This sequence comes from Crossiella sp. CA198, assembly GCF_052078295.1. Taxonomy (NCBI): domain Bacteria; kingdom Bacillati; phylum Actinomycetota; class Actinomycetes; order Pseudonocardiales; family Pseudonocardiaceae; genus Crossiella; species Crossiella sp. CA198. Next base: position 37,527 of record NZ_JBQJIM010000037.1, on the reverse strand, counting down.
GAGGCCGTTGGAGGCGCCGTCCTGGTTGACCGCCGAGCCGCGGATGACCGCCAGCACCGGGTGGCCATTGCGCTGCGCGTCGGAGAGTCGTTCCAGCAACAGCATGCCCGCGCCCTCGGCCCAGCCGGTGCCGTCCGCACCGGCCGCGAAGGGTTTGCAGCGGCCGTCCGGGGCGAGTGCGCGCTGTCGGCTGAACTCGACGAAGGTGGCCGGGGTGGCCAGCACGGTCGCGCCACCGGCCAGGGCCAGGGTGCACTCGCCGCGCCGGAGTGCCTGGGCGGCAAGGTGAATGGCCACCAGTGAGGAGGAGCAGGCGGTGTCCACGGTCAGTGCGGGGCCGGTGAGGCCGAGGGTGTAGGCGATCCGGCCGGAGGCGACGCTGGCCGCGCTGCCGATGCTGAGGTAGCCCTCCACCTCGGCCGGGATCCGGTGGTACAGCCGGGCGCCGTGGTCGTGGTGGGCGACCCCGGTGAACACACCGACCGGTTCGCCACGCAGTGCACCGGGGTTGAGGCCCGCGCGTTCCACTGCCTCCCAGGCGGTTTCCAGCAGCAGGCGTTGCTGCGGGTCCATGGCGAGGGCCTCGCGCGGGGAGATCCCGAAGAAGGCGGCGTCGAAGTCCAGCGCACCGGTGAGGAAACCGCCGTGCCGCACGTAGCTCCGGCCGAGGGCCGCCGGGTCGGGGTCGAACAGCTCGTCCAGGGGCCAGCCCCGGTCGGTCGGCAACCCGGTGATCGCGTCCACGCCGGAATCAACCAGGCGCCACAGCTCTTCCGGCGTGGTCACCCCGCCGGGATAGCGACAACCCATGGCCACCACCGCGATCGGCTCCTCAACCGCGGCCCGGCTGGTGGATCCGCCGGGGGTGCCGGAGCCGGACAGCAGCGTGTGCAGATGCTCGGCCAGGGCGCGTGGACTGGGGTGGTCGAACACCACTGCGCCGGGCAGGGTGAGGCCGGTGGCTGCGGTCAGCCGGTTGCGCAACCGCACGGCGGCCAGGGAGTCGAAGCCCAGTTCCTGGAACGCCAGATCGGGGGTCACCGCACTGGCTTCGGTGTGGCCGAGCACTGCTGCCGCGGTCGTGCGCACCAGATCCAGCAGGTCGGACCGGCGTGGGGTGACGGCTTCCGGCTTGCTGACTGGCTCCACGCGTTCCGGACCAGCGCTGTCGAGCCAGAATCGTTGCTGCTCAAAGGGATAGGTCGGCAGCTCGGCCGGTAGCCCGGCAGGGAAGAGCACCGACCAGTCGACGGGCGCGCCGTGCACGTGCAGGGCAGCCAGTGCCGCCAGGAATGATTCGGCCTCATCCTCCCCGGCGACCAAGGCGGGTGTCGCTACCGCATCGGGCAGTGAGTCCTGAGCCATCGCGGTGAGTACCGCGTCCGGCCCCAGCTCCAGGAACCCGGTGGCCCCCAGCTCACCCAGCGCCCGCACCCCGTCGGCGAACCGGACCGGCTCACGCACATGCGCCACCCAGTACCCGGGATCACCCAGCCGGTCGGTGATCAGCTCGCCGGTCAGGTTGGACACCACCGGCAGCCGGGCCGGGTGGTAGGTCAGCCCGGTCGCGATCCGGCCGAACTCGGCCAGCATCGGCTCCATCCGGGCGGAGTGGAAGGCATGGCTCACCTGGAGCCGCTTGACCCGGCGACCCGCCGACCGCCACCGGTCCGTGACCGCCAGCACCGCCTCGGTCTCGCCGGAGATCACCACCGACCGCGGCCCGTTGACCGCGGCCAAGGAGACCGCCGGTCCGGGCAGCGAGTCCAGCGCCTCCGCCTCGGTGGCCTCGATCGCGGCCATCGCGCCGCCCTCGGGCAGTGCCTGCATGAGCCTGCCGCGCGCGGCCACCAGGGTCGCGGCATCCGGCAGGGACAGCACCCCAGCCAGGTGCGCCGCGGTCAGCTCGCCGACCGAATGCCCGGCCAGCGCCACCGGGTGCACCCCGAAGTGCGCGGCCAGCCGGAACAGCGCCACTTCCAGTGCGAACAACGCGGGCTGGGCGTACTCGGTGCGGTGGATCAACTCGCTGTCCAGCACATCCCGCAACGGCCACGGCAACAACGGATCCAGTGTCGCGACCACCTCGTCGAACGCCTCGGCGAACACCGGGAACCGCGCCCGCAGACCCTGTCCCATGTCCGGCCGCTGACTGCCCTGCCCGGTGCACAGGAACGCGATCCGGGGTGTGCCGTGCGCGCTGCCTTCGACGACCGTGGGGGAGGGGCGTCCCGCCGCGAGCGCGGCCAGCCCGTCCCGGTCACCACCGAGCACCACCGCCCGGTGCCGGAAATGCACGCGTCCGGTGGCGAGCGTGCGGGCCATCCCGGGAGTGTCCACAGTGGATAAGAGCTGAGTCGCGCTGGCGCGTAGGGCTTCTGGTGTACGCGCGGATATCAGCCATGGTCCCGGAGCATCGACCACCGGGAGGTCGGCGGGTGCTTGTTCGAGTACCACGTGGGCGTTGGTGCCGCTGATCCCGAACGCGGACACCCCGGCCCGCCGCGGCCGGTCCACCTCGGGCCACGGCCTGGTCTCGGCGAGCAGCTCCACCGCACCGGAATCCCAGTCCACGTGCGGACTCGGCTGATCCAGGTGCAAAGTTCTGGGCAGCACCCCGTGCCGCAGGGCCGCGATCATCTTGATCACACCCGCGATGCCCGCCGCCGCCTGGGTGTGACCGAGATTGGACTTGACCGAACCCAGCAACAGCGGCCGCTCCCGGTCCTGCCCATAGGTGGCCAGCAGTGCCTGTGCCTCAATGGGATCTCCCAGTCGGGTGCCGGTGCCGTGCGCCTCCACCGCGTCCACTTCGGACGGTGTCAGTCCGGCATTGGCCAGGGCCTGCCGGACCAGTCGCTGCTGAGCGGGTCCGTTGGGTGCGGTCAGCCCGTTGGAGGCGCCGTCCTGGTTGACCGCCGAACAGCGGATGACCGCCAGCACCGGATGCCCATGGCGGCGGGCGTCGGAAAGCCGTTCCAGCAACAGCATGCCCGCACCCTCGGACCACCCGGTGCCATCGGCGCCGGCCGCGAAGGGCTTGCAGCGTCCATCCGGCGCGAGCGCACGCTGCCTGCTGAACTCCACGAAGTTCGCCGGGGTGGCCAGCACGGTCGCGCCCCCGGCCAGCGCCATCGAGCACTCGCCCTGTCGAAGTGCCTGCGCCGCAAGGTGAATCGCAACCAGCGAGGACGAGCAGGCGGTGTCCACGGTGAGCGCGGGACCGGTGAGTCCGAGGGTGTAGGCGATCCGCCCGGAGGCCACACTGCCCGCTGTGCCCAGCCCGGCGTAACCCTCCAGATCGGCGGGCACCCGGCCGCCGTAGTCCGTCGACATCAGCCCGGCGAACACCCCGACCGGCTGCTCCCGCAACGAAGTCGCGCTGATCCCGGCCCGCTCCACCGCCTCCCACGCGGTCTCCAGCAGCAGCCGCTGCTGCGGGTCCATGGCCAGTGCCTCGCGCGGGGAGATGCCGAAGAAGGCCGCGTCAAACCCGGCCGCGTCGGCGAGGAAACCGCCCTGGTCGACATAGCTGGTGCCGGGCTGGTCCGGATCGGGGTGGAACAACCCGTCGAGATCCCAGCCCCGGTCAGTGGGGAAGCCGCCCACCACATCGGTTTCCGCGATCAGCAACCGCCACAGGTCCTCGGGCGAGGCGATCCCACCGGGGAACCGGCAGCCCATGCCCACCACCGCGATCGGCTCGCCGGTGACCCCGGTCGCCGTCACCACGGCCCGCTCGCCGGAGCGCACCGCGGCCAGTTCCCGGGTTAGCGCCAAGGGATCCGGGTGGTCGAAGGCAATCGTGGCGGGCAGGGCGAGCCCGGTCGCCGCGGCCAGCCGGTCACGGAGCTGAACCGCGTGCGCCGAGGTGAAGCCGAGGTCCTTGAACGGCCGGTCCGGCTCCGGCAGTTCGCCCTCGGGCAGCCCGCCCACCGCCGCGGCCGCGGCCAGCACCAGCTTAAGCAGCCCGCCGTCCCAGCCGTCGAGCACCGGAGCCTCGGCCACTGGGGCACGCTGGGCCACCACCGCGGGCCGGTTCACGGTGAGCGCGGCGTCGAACATCGGCAACCAGTCCGCCACCGCAACCCCAAGGAACACCGCAGGCTCCCCCGCCGCCCGCCGCTCCCCGGCAAACCCCACCCCCCACCGTGTTGGCCGTTGTCGTACGGTGTCTTGGCCGTTCTGGACGGTGTCTTGGCCGGATGGGTGTACCGGTTCGGCCAAGACTGGGTACGACAACGGCCAACACGCCGGCGAGTTGGGGATCGGAGCCTCGGCCAGCAGGACAAACGCCGACAAACCTGTGGTCACCCGGTGCAGCACCTGCGCGCTGGCCAGGTCGCCGGTGTGCACCACCCCGCCCACCTGCCGGACCAGTGCGGCGACCGCCTGCTCATCAGCGAGATCGCAGGTGGCCAGGGTGACCGTGGCACCCAGCTCAGCCAGGCCGTGCTCGTCGATCGCCGCCGTGCCCGCCGCACTGGACCCGATCAGCAACAGCCTGCGCACCCCGTGCGCGCCGACCAGGTGCCGGGCCACCATCGCGCCGAGTTCACCGTCCGCACCGGTGACCAGCACGGTCCGCTCGGGGTCGAAGACCATCGGCGGTGCGCTGGTCCGGGTGGGCACCCGGGTCAGCCGGTCGGCCTCGAACAGCGACTCGTAGTGCGGCGTGCCCACCGCCACCAGCCGCGCGGGCTGGGTCACCAGCTCATGCCGCCGCACCTTGCCCGAGGCCGTCCGCGGGATCTCGCGGACCGCGTACACCTGCTCCGGCACCTTGAAGTAAGACAACCGCTCCCGCGCCGCCACGAACAACGCCGCCGGCTCCGCCGCCCCCACCACATAGGCCACCGGAACCTCGCCGAGCACCTCATGCGGCTGCCCGGCCACCGCCACATCGGCCACCCCGGGCACCTGCCGCAGCACGTCCTCCACCTCGCCCGGGTGGATGTTCTCCCCGGCCCGGATGATCAGCTCCTTGCTGCGCCCGGTGATGGTCAGAAACCCCTGCTCGTCCTGGCGCGCGAGATCACCGGTCCGGTACCAGCCGTCGGTCAGTACCTCTGCCGTCTCGTTGTGGTACCCGGCCATCACACTGGCCCCACGCACCCACAACTCACCCTCCGCGCCCGTCGGCACATCCACGCCCTCAGCGGACACCAGTCGCACGGTCAGCCCCGGCAACGGTTTCCCACAGGACCCCGGCGGGGCCGAACCATCCGGCGGACTCACCGCGATCGGCCCACAGGTCTCGGTGCAGCCGTAGCTGTCCAGCAGCGGCACGCCAAAGGTGTCCACAAAGGACTGTCGCAATGCGACACTGCTCGGCGACCCGCCGGCCACGCAGATCCGCGGGAACTCAGGCAGGGATTCCCCGGTCGCCAGCACCTGGTGGTACATGGTCGGCACCGCGGACAGCACCGTGTGCGCGCCAGTCCGCAACTCGGCCAGCAGATCGGGCACAGAAAACCCGTCCAGCAGCCGCACGCTAGCCCCCACCGCGGTGGCCCCCAGCACGCACAGGTGGTGTGACATGCAGTGGAACAACGGCAGCGGCCACAGCAGCGAGTCCTCTTCGGACAGTCCATGCACCGGCGCGTACAGCGATGCGAGGGACCACAACGAGTTCCGCAGCGTGGACAGCACACCCTTGGGGCGCCCGGTGGTGCCGGAGGTGTAGAGCAGCCAGCCGATCTCGTCCACCCCGAGGTCATCCCTGGCGGCCACCCCCGGATCCGCCCACGCCGCCGGGTCGTCGACCAGCAGCACCTCCGGTGCCGCCGCGAGCCGTCGCACCTGGTCCAGGCGCGGTCGGTCGGTGAGCAGTACCGTCGCGCCGCTGTGGGCCAGCAGCCGGTCCAGTTCGGCGTCGGCGGCCTGCGGGTTCAACGGCACCCCGATGGCACTGGCCCGCGCGATCCCCAGGTACGCCTCGACCGTCTCCACCCGGTTGCCCAGCAGCATCGCCACCCGGTCACCCCGCTCGCAACCCAGTTGCGCCAGCCGCCCGGCCAGGTGCCGGGTGCGCTGGTCCAGGTCGGCGAAGCTGACGCCGCGGCGCGTGTCGGAGTAGGCGGTCCGGTCGCCGAAGCGGGCGGCGTTGGCCGCCAGCAGTTCCGGTAGCGGCCGGATCAGGTCGGTTCGCAGCACAGTCATCACACCTTCAGGGAGAAACCCGTTGCCCGGTCAGCCTCCGGCCGCCCGCCCCCGGCGATAACCCCTGTGCGCCCCCTGCCCGCTCCCCAGTCCTGCCCGCCCGAGCCCAGGTCGCCGGGCAGGCGAGAACCGGGGGGCGGTAGGGGAGTGACTGGGGTTATCCCCGGCAGGACGGGCGGTGAGGCTGTGCGGCATGACGACGACCCCGACCCGGCTCAACGAGCTGTTCTGGGCCCGCTGGCAGTCCAAGGTCCTGCAGAGCGCGATCCGGCTCGGCGTGTGCACCGAACTGGCAGGCGGCCCACGCACCGCCGAGGAACTCGCCCAGGCCCTGGACCTGCGCGGGGACCGCCGCGCCACCCAGGACTTCCTGGACTCGCTGACCGCGGTGGAACTGCTGCACCGTGAGGGCGACCAGTACCGCAACAGCGCCGAGGCCGCCACCTACCTGGACGAGCGCACACCCGGCACCTACCTGGGCGATGCGCTGGCACAGATGCTGGACCTCCAGGACTTCGACCTCACCGCCGCCCTGCGCCTCGGCGCGGCCACCGGTGACGGCCGCGACTTCTACCAGCGCCAGTACGGCACCGAGCAGGGCGCCCGGCTGTTCCTGCGCCTGATGACCGCCTTCAGCCTGGGCGCGGCCTCGGTACTGGCCACCAAATTCCCCTGGCAGCACTACACCAGCGTGGCCGACCTGGGCTGCGCCGAGGGCGCGCTGCTCACCCGGATCCTGGCCCGCCAGCCACATCTGTCCGCGATCGGCTTCGACCTGCCCGCGGCGGAAACGGGCTTCACCGAGCACACCACCGCACTGGGTTTCGGCGACCGGGCCGAGTTCCGCGCGGGCGACTTCTTCCAGGACCCACTGCCTGCCGCCGACGTGCTGATCTTCGGCCAGGTGCTGCACAACTGGAACCTGGCCGAGAAACAGCAGCTGATCGCCAAGGCGTACCAGAGCCTCACCCCCGGCGGCGCGCTGATCATCGACGAATCGCTGGCCGGCACCGGCCAGAACTTCGTGGCCGCCATCCTCAGCCTGCTGATGAACCTCTCCGTCGGCGGCGGCTTCGACCTCACCGGCGCCGAATGCGAGAACTGGTTGCGGCAGGCCGGTTTCACCAACACCAGCATCGAACACTTGACCGGCTCCCGCTCCATGGTGGTCGGCTTCAAACCCGCCGTCGCGGCCCGGCCCTACCAGCCGCAGGCCACCAGCTGCCTGCTCTGAGCATCCACCTCAACCGAAGGATTTCCCTGATGTCCCAGACAATCCTGGCCGAGGAGCTGACCACCAGCGCCGCCCTGCTCGCCCGCACCAGGGCGGTCATCGCCGGCGGTGGCAGCAGCAACATGCGCAACGCCGGCATGAGCACGCCGCTGGTCGTGGACGGCGCCCGCGGCTGCCGCCTGCACGACGTCGAGGGCAACGAGCTGATCGATGTGAACATGGGCTACGGCCCGCACCTGTTCGGCTATGCCGACCGCGATGTGCTCGACCCGGTGCGCGAACAGCTCACCAGGGCCGCGGTCACCGGACTGCCGCACCGGCTGGACCACCAGGCCGCCGAGCTGATCACCGAACTGGTGCCCTCGGTGCAGCAGGTCCGCTTCGCCAACTCCGGCACCGAGGCCATCACCTCCGCACTGCGGCTGGCCCGCTTCCACACCGGCCGCAGCCTGGTGCTCACCTTCGAGGGCCACTACCACGGCTGGAGTGAGACCGTGCTGCGCCGCTCCGCGATCACCGCGGGCCGCCCGCAACTGCACCGCCCGCGCCCGGAACCCGGCGCCCCCGGCATGATCCCCGGCGCGCTCAGCCACACCCTCGAACTGCCCTGGAACGATGTGGCCGCACTGGAACGGGCCTTCGCCCAGGACGGCAACCAGATCGCCGCGGTCATCCTGGAACCGGTGTGCGGCAACGCCGGCGTGGTGCCGCCGCGACCCGGATTCCTGTCCCGGCTGGCCGAGTTGACCAAGAAGCACAACTCGCTGCTGGTCTACGACGAGGTGATCACCGGCTTCCGGCTGGCCGCCGGTGGCGCGCAGGAGCTGTACGGTGTGCTGCCGGACCTGACCATCGTGTCCAAGGTGCTCGGCGGCGGATTCCCGGTGGCGGCCTTCGGCGGCAGCACCGCGATGATGGCCCCGCTGGCCCGCAACGAGGCATTCCACGCCGGAGTCTTCGCCGGCAACCACGCCGCGATCACCGCCGCGACCGCCATGCTCACCAAGATCAAGAATGACCCCGGGGTCTACGGCAGACTGGAACAGACCTGCGCCGGATTCGAGTCCAGGCTTAGGGAAATCTTCGCCGCGGCAGGACGTCCGGTGCGCATTGCCCGCTCCGGCTCGGTGCTCTCGGTGGCGCTGCTCGCCCGGCCGATGAACACCGAGGAAGCCTACGACGGCGCGGTCTCGCTGATCGCCTATCCGGTGCACCGCAAGCTCCAGCTGCTCTGCCAGCAGGCCGGCGTCTACTTCCACCCCAACCCCCTGGAGCCGTGGTTCCTCAGCACCGCACACGGACCGGCCGAACTGGACCGGATCACCGAGACCATCGCCGCCGCGCTGCACCGGCTCTGAAGGGGCTGACCACGTTGACCAACTGCCTGGCCCTCACCCGCCGCGGCCTCGACGAACCCGCCCTCACCCGGCTGCTGGACCGGGTGCACGCCCTCGGCGCCCGCGCCGCCTGCCGCGCGCTGGCCGACCGGCACCTGCTGGTCGCCTGGCCGGAATCCGGCACCCGCCTGGCCACCGCGCTGGCCGCACTGTCCGAAGTGGAGACCGTGCTCGCCGAAGGACACGTGCTGCCGTTGGCCTCCAGGGACTTCCAGCCCACGGACAGCTCCGTCACCGTCGGCGGGGTCATCCTCGGCGGCCCGGCCACGGTGACCATCGCCGGGCCCTGCTCGGCCGAACACCCCGACGTGCTGGTGGAAACCGCCCGCTCGGTCCGCGCCGCCGGAGCCGCCATGTTCCGGGTCGGCGTGTTCAAACCACGCACCTCCCCCTACAGTTTCCAGGGCCTGGGCGCGGCCGGACTGGCCGCACTGGCCGAGGTGCGCGCCGAGATCGGCATGCCGATCGTCTCCGAGATCCTCACCGTGGCCGACCTGGACGCGATGAGCGAGGTGGTGGACGTGCTCCAGGTCGGCGCCCGGAACATGCACAACTTCGCCCTGCTCGCCGCACTCGGCCGGGCCGGGAAACCCGTGCTGCTCAAACGCGGGATGGCCGCCACCGTCACGGAATGGCTGCACGCAGCGGAATACCTCCTCGCACACGGCAACGACCAGGTCGTGCTGTGCGAACGCGGCATCCGCACCTTCGAGCAGTCCACCCGATTCACCCTGGACCTCAACGCCATCCCGGTGCTGCGTGAACGCACCCACCTGCCCATCATCGTCGACCCCAGCCACGGCACCGGACACGTGCGCTACGTGCCCGCGATGGCCAGGGCCGGACTCGCCGCCGGCGCCGACGGGGTGATCGTGGAGGTGCACCCGCGCCCGGCTGAGGCCCTCTCCGACGGCCCGCAATCCCTGGACCTGGACGCCTTCGCCGCCCTGTCCGCCGAACTGCGCACCATCGCCGCCGCCATGGGCCGCGAACACCAGTCCGCAGCCCTGCCCGCACTGATCGGCTGATTGTCCACTGTGGATGATGAGCTGCGCGTCAGGGTCCACGACCTGGCCGGTTACCTGGCCCGCCGCGGCCTGGTGCGCGGCGTCACCGCCACGGTGACCATGCCACCCGGGATCACCCGGCTGGCGGTGCTGCTGGCCCTGGCCCGCAACGGAGTCCGGGTGGAACCGGGCGCATCAGCCCGGTTCCACCTGACCTCCCGGCCCTCACCGCTGCCGGAGTACACCGACGAACCCGAGATCCACATCGCCGAAAGCGAGTCCCCCCACCATGATCAATGAGCTTGAACGCGCCACCATCAGCGCCGACGGCCTGCTGGGCGCGGGCAACGTGCTGCACCGCCTGCTCGCGCACGGCCGCAACCCCGACGAACAGGTGCTGTGGACCGATCAAACCTGGCAGGCCCCCGACGGCAGCACCCCGGAGGTGCTCACCCTCGGCGAACTGGACCGGGCAGTGCGGGCCTGCGCCGGATTCCACCACCACAACGGGGTGCGCCCACGCGATGTGGTCGCGGTGATCACCGGCTCCAGCACCGAGTACGCCCTCCACTTCCTCGCCTTGTCCTCCCTCGGCGCGATCCCCTCCCTGGTGCACGCCGACCTTCCCGCCGACACCCTGCGCGCTTACCTCGACCGCCAGGACGCGGTCGGCGCACTGGCCACCGACCACCTCCACGAACACCTCACCGGACTGGGTTTTGTCCACTCCGGCAAGGACATCCGCCCCGAGGACGCGGAACACCTCCCAGCCGACTACCCGTGGCGGCACCACCCGGACGACCCGGTGATCATCACGCACAGCTCCGGCACCACCGGCGTGCCCAAGGCCGTCCCGCACACCCATCGCACCCTGCTGCTCGCGCCCCTTGAGCGGATCCGCCTTGGCGACAACGGTGATGAGGGCCGTCGCCTGGTCGCCCTGCCCGGCAACCACAACGCCACCATCTCGGTACTGCTGTCCGCCCTGCTGCTGCGCGTCCCGGTCCTGCTGTCCAGCGACCGCGGCGGCGCGGCCGTGCTGGCCGGGATCGAGCGATTCCAGCCCGGTGCGGTGTTCGCCTTCGCCAGCACCTACGCCGAGCTGTCCACAGTGGACCTGGACGCGCACGACCTGTCCGGCATCGGCGCCTGGTACAACACCGGCGACGCCGCCCACGAAACCCACATCCGCGCCCTCACCGCACACGGCAACCACATGATCTCCGGCCCCGGCCCGTCCCTGCGGCAGGTCCCCGGCTCGCTCTTCCACGACGGCCTGGGCTCCACCGAGATCGGCTACGTGCTGTTCCTGGTCACCCACCGCCCCGGCGACACCGGATTCGGCCGCCGCATCGGCAAACCACTCGGGTTCGCCCAGGCAGTGGTGCTCGGCGACGACGGCTCGCCGCTGCCCCCTGGCCAGGTCGGCAGGCTCGGCGTGCGCACCCCGACCCTGACCCCCGGCTACTGGAACGACTCCGGCACCTGGCACCGCCAGCAGCTCGGCGGCTACTGGCTCACCGGCGACCTGGTGCACCAGGACCCCGAAGGCGAGTTCTACCACCACGACCGCGAACCCGACGCCATCCGCACCACGGCCGGGACCGTGCTCAGCACCAGCACTGAGGAACTCCTGCTCCAGTCCCGCCCGGAACTGCGCGAGTGCACGGTCATCGGCCACAACGGCGAGGCCCACGCCCTGCTCCAGTTCGCCAATGGCCTTGCCCCGCAACAGGATTTGACCGAGTGGGTGAACGAGGTGCTGACGGCGGAACACCTGCCGCCAGTGCACCGGGCGCGCGCGGTGACCGCCGCGGAGGTGCCGCTCGGGGTCACCGGGAAGGTGCTCAAGCGGGTACTGCGCGAACGCCTCGGAGCGCACCGGTGACGGTGGTCTGCATCGTCGGCGCCGGACCACGCGGCACCTCGGTGCTGGAACGCCTGTGCGCCAACAGCCGTGCCCTCGGCACCAGCCTCGAAGTGCACGTGGTCGACCCCTACCCGCCGGGCGCAGGTGCGGTGTGGCGTAGCGACCAGGCCGCGGAGCTGCTGATGAACACGGTGGCCGCCCAGGTCAGCCTGTTCACCGACGCCAGCGTGTCCTGCGCCGGACCCGTCGAGCCGGGCCCGAGCCTGTACGAATGGGCGGGCGGCGCACTCGGCCCCGACGACTACCCGACCCGCGCCCAGTGCGGCCGCTACCTGGAATGGGTCTTCCAGCACATCCTCGCCACCGCGCCCGCCGAGGTCACCGTCCAGGTGCACCGGGCCACCGCGGTCGCCCTGGCCGACGAACCCGGCGGACGGCAGGCGGTCACCCTGCACGACGGCCGCCGCCTCCGCGGCCTGGACGCGGTCGTACTCGCCCAGGGCCACACCGACGTGGTGCCCACCGCCGGTCAACGCCAGCTCACCCGGCACGCCCGTACGCACGGCCTCGGCTACCTGCCCCCGGCCAACCCGGCCGACGCCGACCTCTCCGCCATCCAGCCCGGTGAGGTGGTCGCCATTCGCGGACTCGGCCTGAACTGCTGCGACTACCTGGCCCTGCTCACCCAGGGCCGCGGCGGCCGGTTCGAGCCCACCGGCACCGGACTCACCTACCACCCCAGCGGCGCGGAACCCGTGCTGTACGCGGGATCCCGCCGCGGCCTGCCCTACCACGCCCGCGGCGAGAACCAGAAGGGCGCCTTCGGCAGACACCAGCCCCTGTTCCTCACCGAAGAGGTCATCGCGGGGTTACGCCGTCGCGGCGGCCTCAGTTTTGGCACGGACATCTGGCCACTGCTCGACGCTGAGGTGCGCGCCGTCTACCATCACGCCCTACTATCCACAAAGGACGGTGAGTGGCGGGCAGCGGACTTCCTGGCCGAGTTCACCGCCACCCGCGACCCGGAACTCCCCGCCCGCTACGGCATCGAACCCGCGCAACGCTGGGACTGGAACCGGCTGGCCCGCCCCTACCACGGCAGGTGGTTCACCGGCCGCGCCGACTTCGAACTCTGGCTACTCGACCATCTCCGCGCCGACCTCACCCAAGCCCGGCTGGGCAACGTCGCCGGACCACTCAAGGCCGCGCTGGACGTGCTGCGCGATCTGCGCAACGAGATCCGGCTGCTGGTCGACCACGGCGGCCTCACCGGCGAGTCCTACCGGCGCGAGCTGGCCGAGTGGTTCACCCCGTTCAACGCCTACCTCTCCATCGGTCCACCCGCCAGCCGGATCGAGGAGATGATCGCCCTGGCCGAGGCAGGCGTGCTGCGCTTCACCGGACCCGGCATGCGGGTCCGCCCGGCTGACCGCGGCTTCCTCGTCGACGCCACCACCATCCCCGAACGACCGGTCACCGCCACCACCTTGATCGAGGCCAGGGTGCCTGACGTCGACCTGCGCCGCACCCGAGATCCGTTGCTGCGCAGGCTGATCGCCACCGGCGGCGCCCAGCCCTACCGCATCCCCGACCCGGTGGCAGGCCCCGTGCCCTGCGGCGGACTCGCGGTGACCACGCGTCCCTACCGAGTGGTCGGTTCCGATGGTCGGCCGCACCCCCGGCGCTTCGCCTACGGCGTGCCCACCGAGGGCGTGCACTGGGCCACCGCCGCCGGGGTGCGGCCCGGCGTGGGCTCGGTGATCCTGGCCGACTCCGATGCCATCGCCCGCGCGGTGCTGACCCCGGTCCGCGCCCCGCAACGGGCTCAATCCCGGTGAGCGGGCAGCAGCTTCCGTGCCGACAGGGCCATCATCAGCTCCAGCCGCGCCCTCGGCTCCTCCAGCGCCGGGCCGAACAGTGTCCGTAGCTGCCGGATCCGGTTGCGCACGGTCTGCGCGTGCACGTACAACCTGGCCGCCACCGACTCGGTGTCGTGCCCGCTCTGCAACCAGTGCAACAGGGTCTCGGCCAGCAACTCCTGCTTGTCCGCCCGCAACGCCAGCAGCGGGGCCAGCCGGGTACGCACCAGCAACCGGGCCAGATCCTTGTCCCGCAACAACATCAGCGTGCTCAGGTGATCAGTGCAGTGCACCAGGCCGGCGTCAACGGTGGTGACCGCGAGCAGATCGCGGGCCCAGCCAAGGGACTGCCCGGCCTGGTGCAGCGGCACGGTCGGCCCCACCGCCGCGGTCCACCCGCGCAAGGTCCTGGCCAGCTGGGCGGCCCGCCCCGGCCCGTCCGGATCGGGCACCAGCAGCACCGGCCGTCTGCGATCCACGTCGATGAGCACATCCGGCGGCAGCATCAGCAACCGGTGCTGGCCCACCCCCGGATCGGCCAGCGCCACCGCGGCGATGGTGCTCGGCAGCGGCCAGTCGTTGGTCTCGGCCAGCTCCTTGACCAGCGGCGACCCGGCGAAATCCTCGGTCAGCACCGCATCGAGGAGCTTCTGCCGCTGGCAGCGTAGCCGGTCGCTGACCCGGGCCGCGGTCTCCTTGTACGCGGTGACCACCTCGGTGGCGACCTCGTCCATGTAATCCAGCACCTGCACGCCGAGCCGGGCGATCGCGGCCGAGTCCAGGTGCCGCTCCGCGTTCACCTCGGCCACGTGCTGCCAGACCACCTTGGTGGCCACCGCCAGACAGCAGCGCACCACCTCCACCGGCACCTCGTGGTGGTAGAGCCTGCGGCCCAGCGACCAGCAGACCTCCAGCCGCTCCGGCCCCGGCGGCCTGCCGTCCCGGATGCCACCGATGAACAACTCGATCAGCAGCCGCGCGCCCTCGCGCAGGAAAGTGGAGTCGGGCAGGGTGCACATCGGTGGCCTGGCCACCATTTCGCGCCAGATCGACTCGCTCGTCTCGGCGACGAAGGGATCCAGCAGTTCCGCCAGTGATGCGGGAAGCACAGGGTGGCCTCGGTGATTGTTGACGACTGAGTAAACGAACCCGGAATGTGAGAAAGGTTCGGCCAGCAGGCGAGCGGAAACACTGGCCAGGTTGCGGGTTACTCGGCGGTAACTTGACCTGGGAGACGATTACCCGGTGCCTTCGGGTTCGCGGGCGAGCAGCGTGGCCAGTTCCACCCGGGAACTGAGGCCGAGTTTGGCCAGGATGTTGGAGACGTGGAACTGCACCGTCCGCCGGGAGACGAACAGCCGTTCGGCCACCGCCGGATTCGACAGCCCGGCCGCGACCAGCTCAGCCACCCGGCGCTCGGTCTCGGTCAGGCTGACCAGGCCGGTCTTCGGCCTGCTGCGGGTGCCCCTGGCGCCTCGGTGCACGCCGTGCGCGCGCAGCCGGGACTCGGCCCGGTGCATGTCCCAGTCCGCGCCCAGCCGCAGGTACACCGCCAGCGCGGCGTCAAAGGGCGCCCTGGCGGCGGCAGGCTCGCCGGTGGCGGCCAGCACCGCGGCCAGGTCCTCCTCGCAGCGGCCCCGGAACAGCACCCAGGAGGTCCCCTGGTACAGCCGGGTCGCCTCGCGCAAGGCCGCCGGATCCTGGTGCAGCAACCCCTGACAGTGCTGGTCCACCGCGTGCAGGCTCGCGCCCGAACCGGGTCCGAGCAACACCCGGATGTCCACGGTCAGCCGTTCGGCCAAGGCCCGGTTCCCGCAGTCCAGGGCCAGGCCCACCAGACCGGGGTACAGCCAGGCCAGCGAGGCGCGGATCTTCGGCGTCAGCCCGCGGTCGGCGGTGGCCAGGAACCGGCGCAACGCCTCCTGCGGACCGCGCTCGCACAGCTCGACCAGGCTGTGCGCCCACAGCGGCAGGAACTCGTAGAAAGGCGCCCCGGTGGTGGTGCGCACGGTGCCGGCCACCGCGTCCAGGTAACCGCGGGCGGCGGCCAGGTTGCCCCGATGCGCCTCGATGATCGCGGCCAGGCTGTGCAGCGGCAACGCCTCCCACCGCTCATCCGGCTCCGGCCCGGACCGCACCTCGGCCAGCGCGTCGTCCCAGTTGCCGCAGGCCAGCAACACCACCGCGCGATCGAGCTGGCACTGTGCGACCAGGGTGCCCCAGCGTTGTTCGGCGATCCGGCGGGCCAGCCCGGTCTCGGCCTCGGCCGCCTCGGCCCGGCCGAGTTCGAGCAGCGCGTAGGCGCGGATCAGGTGCAGCGCGATCAGCCGGTCCCCGGTGATCTCCGCGGCCGGGGCCAGCCGCAGCGCGCGGGCGGTGAAGTCCATCGCGTCCTGGCTGTGCCCGCGTAATCGGTGCACCACGGCCAGGGTCTCGTAGGCGTCCACCAGCGACCGGGTGTCGCCGAGTTCGCGGGCCTGCCGTTCGGCCTCCCACGCGTATCCCTCGGCCCGGCCGAACTCGCCAAGGGTGAACAGCACCACTGAGGCGAAGGCGCGGAACCGGGTCGCCTCCAGCGGGGACACCGCGGGGGAGTCCAGCGCGTGCCGGATCTCGGCCAGGGCCAGGTCGGGCCTGCCGTCCGCGTAGGGCGCGTGCGCCAGCAGCCAACGCAACGTGCACTCGTCCCCGGGTTCGGGCCGCGCGGCCAGGGCACGCCGGGCCTGGTCCTCGGCCGCGCCGACCTGTCCGCAGCGCATCAGCGCACAGGCCAGGTGCACCCGCAACCGGGCCAGCAGCGGGTCGGCCGGATCGCCCAGCGCGGTGGCCGTGCCCAGCAATGCCACCGCGGTTTCCGGCATGCGCAGCGCGAGCTGCTCGGCGCATTCGCTCAGCCAGGCCAGCACCCGGGCGTCACCGGAGGGTTCGCCCGCGGTGAGCTGCTCGGCCACCCGCTCCACCGTGACCCCGGCGCTCGCCAGCGCCAGCCCCGCCTCCAGGTGTCGCACGGCACGCAGGGGCGCGGGCATCGCGTCGTGCAGGGCCTGCCGGATGAGGTCGTGCTGGAAGACCAGGCGGTCCTGCTCGACGATGAGCACCCCGGCGGCCACCGCGTCGGCCAGCGCCGCGGTGGTGTGCGGCACCGACTGCCCGGTGACCACGGCGATCTCGGTGACGGTGTGCCCGGACCCGAGCAGCGCACAGGCCCCGAGCACCTTGGTGGTCCGCGGCGTGAGGAAGTCCAGCCGGTCGAGGATGGCCGCGCTCAGCGACCCCGGCACCTGGCGCACGGTGGCCTCCGCGGTGCCGTCGGCGATCACGATGCCCGAGTGTCGCAGCAGTCCGTCCAGCAGCTCCCGCACGTACAGCGCATTGCCACCCGCCGTGCCCAGCAGCTCCAGCAGCACCGGCCCCACACTCGCCCCGAGCACCTGCTCGGCCAGCTCACGCACCGCAGCCGGGGGCAACGGACCCACCGACACCAGCACCCCGCCCCGGCTGACCAGGCTGCGCCGCAACTGTTCCAGCGCCGCGGTGCGCGGCACCGAACGGGCCGCGCCGATCAACAGCACCGGCAGGTCCCGCAAGGCTTTGCCCACCTGGTGCAGCACCTGGACGCTGGAGGTGTCGGCCCAGTGCAGATCGTCCATCACCAGCGCGAGTGGCCCGTCCACGCACAGCTCGTCCAGCAGCGACAGGATCGACTCCACCACCACCAGTTCCCGGTCGGCCACCGGCACCGCCAGCCGGCCACCGTGCCGGATCTGGTGCGCGATCGCGGCCCGCCGCCAGTCGGTGGCCGAGGTCCGCAGGTCCAGCGCGCCGGAGACCGCGGCGAAGGGCAGATGCTGCTCGATCTCCTCCGCACATCCGGAGAACAGCTGAATTCCCCTGCGCAGCGCGGATTCCAGCACCGCGCCGAGCAACGCGGTCTTGCCGCAGCCAGGGTCGCCGTCGAGCAGCACCGCGTGCCCGGCCCCGGCGACAACCTCGTCGAGCAACGGATCGATCCGGCCCAGTTCCGCGGACCGGCCGAGCAACATCCGGCTCGACAAGCTCATCCTCGCCACCTCCGGCCCACATGAATACCCGCGGATCAGCCGGAACCGCTAGCTCCGTTCAGGGTTGTACAAGGTCAATCACATTTTTCAAGTAGCCATCCGACACCGTTCAGTCTCGGCACTTCCCATTCCCGCTCGCTTTCTGACAAGAGAACCAACCCCAACCCGAGCAAAATTCACTCAGGTGACACCAGTAATCACCCATCCCACCGCCACCACCGCCACGGACCGTCTGCACCACCGCCACCCCCACATCCGCCGCCTGCTCGCCCCGCCCCAGCACGGCTGGACCGTGCACCAGCGAGACGCCCTCGGCCGCCCACCCGAGTTCGCCCTGCACCGGATCAGCGCGGACCGCTGCGGCGTCACCGTGGTGCAAGCGCTGTACGTGTGCGCGGACGGCACCGCCGCCGCGGTCTGCCTGTGCCGCACCGGCACCGAGTGGGTCCGCACCTGGTCCGTCGACGGCACCCTGCCCGACCTGGTCGACCTTCTCCTGACCGCAAGCGATCCCACCGACCCCACCGGCCCGCCACACCGCCGCCGTCCGTCGGTTCCCAGCCCCGCCGAAGCTGGCTACAGCGAGTTCTGGGAGCGCTCCCAGAGACGCCGGTAGGTCGATCCTCAAGGAGGAGGGTGGCATGGCACACAACAGATCCGCCCCCGGCGTAACCGCCTGGCGCGGCTCTGGTGGCGAGTTCGCCCTGGCATGCCGATGTGTCGGCGAGTTGGGCCAACTGGTACGGCGGTTTTGCCCAAGCGGGCGTACCAGTTGGCCCAAGTGGTACTGGAGTGAGGAATGTCGTTGTGTCACAACGGCGAGACTGCACGCGCTGGCCAAGCCAGATCATCCACCGCCAGCCACTGCCCCCCAGCCACCGCCACCGGCGTGACCCCGCTGAACGCCACCACATCCCGATGCAAATGCGACTGATCCACATACCCGCCCTCAGCCGCAACCCGCCCCACCCCCACCCCACCCGCCAGCCGATGCACCGCCCAATCAAACCGAACCAGCCGAGCAGCCCGCTTAGGCCCCAACCCAACCTGCCCCCGAAACCGCTGCCACAACCGCTTCCGACTCCACCCGACCTCGCCAGCCAGCTCCTCAACCCGAACCCGCCCGCAACTCCGCAATATCCGACCCCAAACCCAAGCCACCTCCCCATCCACCGAACCCCCACTCGCGCCCCGCCCAGCCAGAAACCCCTCCACCAAAGCAAAACGATCCCGCCACGAAGAGACCTCCCCCAACCGCTCCCGAACCCGAACCGCCTCCCGCCCCCACAAATCCTCCAGCGCCACCACAACCCCATCCAACTCCGCCGGCGCAACTCCCAACACCGCCCGCGCGATCACCGGCGACAGCCGAACCTGCAAACACTCAACCCCCGCACCCCGAACCCGCAGCCCACCATGCAGATACCCGGCAACCAGATCGCCCCGCCGCTGACGACCACTCGCCACATCCACCACCAGCGGGCCGTTGCCGAACTCCAGCACCAGCGTGATAGCCGGATGCGGCACCACTCGCACATCAGCCGGACCGACCGCCCGGAACCCGGCCAGTCTGATCCCGGGCATCCGGCTGAAACCCGGTCGCGTGACCTCCCACTCCGCAGCGGTTCGCATCAGCCCATGCTAGGCGGAACCCACCTGGAACATTTGTCCAAGACACCACCGCACCCTCCCAACCAGAGTGCGGGCATGGACATCATCCAGAACGCCTTCCAGGCGCTTGCCAGTAGCGACCCCGACCGGATTGCCGCCGTGTTCGCCGAGGACGCGGAATGGTTGTCGCCGCCGGAGAACGCGGTCGCCGTGGCGCTCAAGACAACCCATCACATGGTGGGGCGGGCGGCGATCGTGCGGTTCTTCGCGGTGGACTTTCCCGGCCTCTTCACCCGGGACGTGGCCGTCGAGTTCCGCGGGCTGCACGGCGACGGTGAACGAGCGACCGTCGAGGCGACGTTGGCGGCGACGCTGGCGAACGGCAACCACTACCGCAATGACTACTGCTTCGTCTTCGAGTTGCGAGGCGGGTTGATTCACCGGGTCCGGGAGTATGTGGACACCGCTCGCGGGCACCGCCAGGTGTTCGGCCTAGGGTATGGCGGTGAGCGTTGAGTTTGAGGCCTGGGTTACCGAGTTGGTCGGGGATGCCATTGAGGCGGGGCTGGTGCACCGGATCGAGGTGCGGTGGTCCCAGGTCCGGGGAGACCAGGTGATCAAGGTCGAACTCACCGGGCCCACGCCGCACCGGCTGGTGTTGCGGGTACAGCAGGGCGGGGCGCTGCTCGACGTGGACGGGTCCGCGGCGATGGAGTTCGCCGAGGACGACGAGCGGGATCTGCGGGACCTGGAACACGTGCTGCGCGCCTACTGCCGCGGCGAGCTGGAGGTCCTGGTCGACCTGGGCGATGGCGGCTACCGCGCGTTGCGGGCCAGTGGGGGACAGCTCGGGTTCCCGGGGTCGGCGGTGCGGCTCGGGCGGGGGGAGTGGCGCCGGGTCGGCTGAGCGCGAGGCTGGCAGGATGCTGCCGTCGACTGGCCGGAGTGATCACGGCGGGGCAGGCTTGCCGGGTGATGTGCTGGTGTCGGAGTGGATCGGTCGGGACCCGGGCGGCCGGGGTGTTGCTTGGGCTGGGATTGCTTGCGGCGTGCGGGAATCCGGCGCCACCGGCCAACCCGGCTTCGGCATCGGCGGAGACGAGTGTGACCACGGTGCCGACCTCGGCGACTCCGGCGGCCAAGCCGCATGTGCTGGAGCTGGAGGTGACCGGCTCTGCCGTGATCACCACGCTGACCTTCACCCTGGACGGGCAGGTCAGCGAGGAGAAGGGGGTCAAGCTGCCCTGGCGCAAGACGGTCGAGGTGCCCTTCGGCGGCGGGAAGCACGAGTGGCGGCTGACCCTGCAGCACAGCGGCGGGAACATGATCGCGACCAGCATGGTGAACGGGAAGCCGCTGACCCGGACCGGTGGCAGTGGGTCCCCAGGCAGCACCAACACCGCCAACCTGTCCGGCACCTTCCGAGACTGACCGCCGCCAACGCCACCGTGTTGGCCGTTGTCGTACGGCGTGTTGGCCATTGTGGACGGTGTGTTGGCCGATTGGCGTACCAGTTCGGCCAACACCGTGTACGACAACGGCCAACACGCCGGTGGGTTACCGGTCCTGCTGGTCCGGGATCACGGTGCCGTCGGCGCGCAGCAGGGGGCCGCGGGTGCCGTCGGGGTGGACCGCGCCCGCCGTCGAGCACGGGTACGGGCCAGTCTTTGCGGGCATCGGGTCGATGAACATCGGGTTGGGCAGCCAGCGGCCGTCGGCGTTGTCGTAGGCGCGGCACATCAGCTCGGGCTTGTTGCGGTTGAGCGCCAGGTGCGCGCCGGTGGCGTCGGCGACGAAGGTGACGTCGGTGTCGGCGTCGCCCGCGCCCAGCGCGATCCGGTGCGCCGGGTCCTGCTGGTTCCAGGCCGCCTTGCCCTGGACGCCGAAGATTTCCTGGTTGACCAGGCAGCGTTTGCCGTCGATGTAGGGCAGGGCATCGGGATCGTCGCCGCAACCGAAGGACTCGGTGGTGAGGCGGCCGTGCCGGGTCTGGTTGCGGATGCCGATGGTGTGGCCGCGGCTGACGCCCACGCCGCCGGACCAGGCCTCGGCGATGGGCTCGGCGCTGGCGGAGACGATGTAGACCTCGAAACCGGCCCGCCGCAGGGTGCGGATGAGGTCCTTCTGCTGGTCGTAGTAGCGGATGTAGCCGGCGATGGTGTGCGTGCCGACGGTCTGCTTCGCGCCGATGGGGGCGCGCAGCTGTTCGGCGCGGGCCTTGCGGGCGAAGGACATCAGCGTCGCGGGGGTGTGCCCGGCGAACAGGTTCGGCACCCACACGTAGGAGGGTTCGGTGCGGCGGTGGTTCCAGTCGCCGACGAAGGCCGCCGCGCCGCCCATGGTCCGTGAGCGCTCGCGGATCTCCATGATCTCGTCAGTGCAGGCGGTGTTGGCGGAGGTGGGCAGCGGCCTGCCGACGGGAGTGGCGGTGCCGCAGGCCGCGGTGAGGGCCTGATCGGCGGCGGGGGAGAGCCACTTGCTGGTGCTGGTCCAGCTCTGCGGGCGCAGGATCTTGTCGTGTTTGAGCGCCCAGGCCAGGGTGGCGTCGGTGATGTCGTTCTTGATCACCGTGTTGTCCCAGTCGAACACCGCGACCGGGCGTGGACCGGGCTTGCCTGCGCAGCGGCCGCGTTCGTCGATCATCCGCTGCAGCTTGGCGCGGTTGTCGCCGTGCCAGGGCAGGCCGGGGTCCAGCTGGGGGCAGTGCGCGGACTCGCCTGCCGGTGTGGCCTGGGCCGGGGTGACACCGGTGAGCAGGCCGAGCGCGGCGCACAGCAGCACGGTGGTGGCCTTGCGCGGGGACATCGTGCGCACAGTGATCATCTCCAGGTTGTGGTGACCGGCGCCGCGATCATTCACCGCGGCTCCCGGATCCCGCAACCCGCTGTGCCCGTTGGTGTCCGCGATGTCCACTTCGGACTGGTCTAGCCCGCCTGCTCGGCCCCGCCTGCCCGGAACCGGTTGGTCCACACCGTGTTCATCGGGTACAGCCCGGCCAGCCCGGCCCCCGCGCGCACCTGCTCCCGCACGAACCCCTCCCGCGCCTCCTGCTCCACCGCCGACCGGGCCACCTCCTCGGCCAGCCCCGCTGGCACCACCAGCAACCCCTCCGCATCCCCGACCAGCACATCCCCCGGCTGCACCAGCACCCCACCGCAGGCCACCGCGACCTGGGACTCCCACGGCACATGCCGGGTCTCCAGCCCCGCCGGATGCCCGTCGCGGTGGTACACCGGCAGCGACAGCCCGGCGAAGGACCCCGCCGCCAGCAGCGGGCCGTCGGTGACGATGCCCGCCGCGCCCCGGCCGGCCGCGCGCAAGGCCAGGATGTCGCCGATGGTGCCCGCGCCAGGGTCCTGGCGGGCGTCGATGACCAGGACCTCGCCGGGGGCGATCTCCTCCACGGCGTGGGCGCGCACGTCCAGGCCGGACTGGTCCAGCCGCCAGATGTCCTCGCGCACCGGCAGGCAGCGCAGGGTGCGGGCCACGCCGACCAGGCGCAGGTCGGGGCGGGTGGGGCGGACGCCGGTGATCAGATGGTTGGCCACGCCGTGCTGGCGCAGCTGGGCGGACAGCGTGGCGGTGCTGACCTCGCGCAGGCGGGTGATCGTCTCGGCGGCCAGGGTGCCGGGGCCGTGCGCGGCCTGGCGTTCGGTCTCGCCGAAGGCGGGCTGGGCGCCGGGCACACCCAGGGGTTCGGGGTCCTGGCGGATGCGGGCACGCAGCGGTGGACAGCCGGTGAGGGTGACCTCGACCCGGTCGCCGGGGTCGACCAGCGGGGCGCGGGGCGGGCCGCCGGTGAGGATGAGGTCGCCGGGTTCCAGGGTGAGGGTGCGGGAGAGGTCGGCGACCAGGTAACCGAAGTCGTGAGCGAGGTCGGCGGCGGTGACCTGGTGGGCGAGTTCGCCGTTGATGTGGCAGGTGAGTTCCAGCGTGGACAGGTCGGTGGTGCGCAGGTCCAGGCAGGCCGGGCCGAGTGGGGTGGAACCGTCGATGCCGTTGCTGCGCAAGGCCGAACCGTCGTCGGCGGCGTGCAGGTCGAACACGGTGAACTCCAGCGCCGCGGCCAGGCAGGCGATGCGGCCGAGGGCCTCCGCGCGGGTCACCCGGCGGGTCCGTTCGCCGATCACCAGCGCGAACCGCGCGGTCGCGCCCAGCGCCAGGCAGCCCTGCGGACGCAGCACCACCTGGTCGTCGCCGGTCAGCGCGGTGGCCGGCTTGAGGTAGTAGGAGGGGTGCCCCGGCCGGTGCGCCCGGACCGCGATGACCTTGCCAGGGCGCTGGGATAGCGGGCCATCGTCATCGGCGGGCACCGGGAGTCCCTTCCGCTGGAGGCGAGAACTGGGTCTTCGCAGCTTGCTACTCCGGCGTCAACCTGGACAATGGCGGTCCCGCCATACTTCACCGGGGCACCGGTGTCGGATCCGACATCAGCCGAGGAGGAGCCGTGACCGCCGCCCGCATCACCCTGGCCGAACTGGTCGAGCTGCTCGGCCCCGCGCTGGCCGGGGTGGTGTGCGCGCCGCACGGCCTGGCCCACCCGGTGGGTGCGCCGGAACTCCTGGACACCACCGATCCGGCCCCGGTCGAACCGGCCGCGCTGCTGCTGGGCATCGGGCTCGCGCCCGGCCAGCTCCGGCTCACCACCGCCATCCAGCGGGCCGCCGCCGGGCAGGCCGCGGCGCTGGTGATCAAGAGCAGGGGGCGGTCCCTGGACACGGTGCGCGCGGCAGCCGAACTGGCCGGGCTGGCGGTGCTGGACGCGGCCGCCGAACTGCCCTGGCCGCGGCTGCAACTGTTGTGCGCCACCGTGTTGCGCACCGACACCGTGGTGACCGGCCCGGTGCCGCCGCTGGCCGCGCCATTGGCCACGGTGCCCACCGGGGACCTGTTCGCGCTGGCCAACGCCACCGCGGCACTGGTCGGCGGGGCGGTGGCGATCATGGACACCGACCACGTGGTGCTGGCCTACTCCAGCCTGGCCGGCCAGCGCATCGACGAGACCCGCCGCCGCGGCATCCTGCTCCGCCGGGTGCCCGAGGACGCGCTGCCCTACCACCTGCTCGCCGAGGTCTGGCACAGCCAGGAACCGGTCCGGGTGGCCCGGCCCGGCGACATGGTGCGGCTCGGCCTGGTCATCCGCGCCGGGCCCGAGGTGCTGGGCTCGCTGTGGGTGGTGGTGGAGGACGAGGTCGATCCCGCCGACTGCACAGCCGCCCTGCGTCAGGCCGCCCACCTCGCCGCCCTGCACCTGCTGCAGTTGCGCAGGCACGCCGACGCCGACCAGGACCGCCGCAACGCCGCGCTGCGCACCGCGCTGGACTCCGCCGAACACGCCACCGGCCTGGACCTGCCCGCCTACCTGCTCGCCCTCGCCCCGCCCGCCGAGGCCGAACCCACCCAGCGCAGGCTCACCGGCAGTCACCTGCTCGACCTGGCCGTGCTGGCCGGCCGCGCCTTCGGCATCGAGGTGGCCGCGACCCTGGCCCAGGACCGGCTTTACCTGCTGCTGCCCGGCGGCGAACCCGAGCGCACCCAGGCGGTGATCTTCGCCGGACAGCTGCTGGACCGGGCCAAGGCGAGTCTGCGCGGGCCGTGCCGGGCGGTGCTGGGCGGGTTGATCACCACCCCGGCGGAGTTGTGCGCGCAGCGCGCGGATGCCGACGCGGCCCTGACCCACCTGCACCGCACCGGCGTCACCGGGCTGGCCGAGCTGGACGGGCTGCGCACCGAGATCGTGCTGCGCCGGGTCACCGACCTGGTGGCCGCCCGCCCCGAACTGCGCACCGGCCTGGCCGAGCGGATCCGCGCGCACGACGAGCGCGGCGGCGCCGAGTACGGCCACACCCTGCTGACCTACCTGCGGGCTTCCGGCGACATCAGCGCCACCGCGGAAACCCTGCACGTGCACCAGAACACCGTGCGCCAGCGGCTGCGCCGGGCGGGCGAGCTGTTCGGCATCGATCTTGGCCGCCCCGAGACCCGGCTCGCGCTGTGGCTGGAGCTGACCGCGGCGCAGGGCTGATTGCCGGGAAATCGTTGACATCCTGGCCAAACGAAGGAAACCTTCCTAACTAACCGCCGCTGCTCGTCCCATCCCTGTCAGTTCAGTGGGAGGCACAAGTGGCACTCCGCCCTCGATTATTCGCCCTGTTGGCGGCCATCGCGATGGTTGCGCCAACCTCGGCCATGGCCAGCGCGGCCCCGGCCCCGGCCGAGTACCAGGCCGAGACCGCGACCATCTCCAACGGCGTGGTCGAGTCCAACCACGCCGGGTTCACCGGCGCCGGCTTTGTCAACTACGACAACGAGACCGGCAGCTACGTGGAGTTCACGGTCAACGCCGCCACGGCGGGACCGGCCACGCTGATCTTCCGTTACGCCAACGGAACCACGGCCAACCGGCCGCTGAACATCACGGTGAACGGCACGGCCGCGGTCAGCGGGCTGGCCTTCCCCGGCACGGGCGCCTGGACCACCTGGCGCACCGCCACCGCCTCGGTCACCCTGACCGCCGGGGCGAACAAGATCCGCGGCACCGCGACCACGGCCAATGGCGGCCCCAACCTGGACCGCCTGGACGCCGAGACCGGCAGCGGTGAGCCGGACGTCGAACCGCCCACCATCCCAGGGAATCTGCGCTCCACCGCGGTCTCGGCCACCAGCGTCACCCTGGCCTGGAACGCCGCCACCGACAACGTCGGCGTGGCCGGGTACGAGGTCCAGCGTGACGGTGTGACCGCGGGCAACCCGACCGAGACCGGCACCACCGTCGGTGGCCTGAGCCCGAACACCAGCTACACCTTCTCGGTGCGGGCCAAGGACGCCGCGGGCAACCTGTCCGGCTGGAGCGCGAGCATCCAGGTGAAGACCTCCACGGGTGGTGGCGGTGGCCGCCCGGCCGACATCAACGGGCAGCTGCGCGTCTGCGGCGTCAAGCTGTGCAACCAGTACGGCAAGCCGATCCAGTTGCGCGGCATGAGCACGCACGGCATCCAGTGGTACAGCCAGTGCGTGAAAACGGCCTCGCTGGACGCGCTGGCCACCGACTGGGGCGGCGATGTGCTGCGCATCGCCATGTATATCCAGGAAGGCGGCTACGAGACCGACCCGCGCAAGTTCACCGACATGGTGCACGGCTACATCGAGGAGGCCACCAAGCGCGGCATGTACGCGCTGGTCGACTGGCACCAGCTGACCCCGGGTGACCCGAACTACAACCTGGCGCGGGCCAAGACCTTCTTCACCGAGATCGCCCAGCGGCACAAGGACAAGACCAACATCATCTACGACATCGCCAACGAGCCCAACGGCACCGCGTGGGCCAGGATCAAGACCTACGCGGAGCAGATGATCCCGGTGATCCGCGCGCAGGACCCGGACGGCGTGGTCTTCGTGGGCACGCACGGCTGGGGTTCCTTCGGTATCTCCGACGGCCGCGACGAGTCCGACATCATCAACAACCCGATCAACGCCACCAACTTCATGTACACCTTCCACTTCTACGCGGCCTCGCACCACGACGAGTACTTCAACTCGCTCCAGCGGGCCGCCACCAAGATCCCGATCTTCATCACCGAGTTCGGCACCCAGACCTCCAGCGGCGACGGCGGAAACGACTTCGCCTACTCGCAGAAGTACCTGGACTTCCTGGCCGCCAACAAGATCGGCTGGACGAACTGGAACTTCTCCGACGACAGCCGCTCCGGCGCGGTGTTCAAGGCAGGCACCTGCGCCGGCAGCAACTTCACCGGCACCGGCGTGCTGAAGCCGGCCGGGGTCTGGATCCGCGACCGCATGCGGACTCCGGACGAGTTCCCGACCGGCTGATCCCGGACGCGGGCGGCCGTCGCACGGCGGCCGCCCGCGTTCACCGCACCTTGTCACGGTGGTCCTCGATGCCACCATGAGACGGTGTCGAGCAGGGGGTTGCTGTGGGTGGGCCGACGATCGCGCAGGTCATCGCCGGAGTGCGACAGGCGCTGGCCAAGGTCGAGGACGGCGCGACGGCGCTGGGGCAGGCCGCGGACGCGCTGGAAGAGGCCATCAACACGAGTGACGAGTGTTTGGTCGGCGGGTCCGGCTGGGACGAGGTGGTTCCGCCGATCCAGAAGGCCCGCGAGCGCGTGCTCGATGACCTGAAGCTGTGTCAGCGGGTGACCGGCCTGGGCAACACCATCATCACGACGCTGAGCGGACCGGCCCCCGGCACGGCTGTCCCGCCCGCGGTCGCCACCGGCACGGCAACCCGGCAGCCACCCCGCAGTGCGGATCGGTCGGCGGTCCCTGTCGACCCGGAGTGGTCCACCCGCGCACGGGCGCGGCTGCCCGCGCGCAGACCTGGCGGCCAGACCCACGGCGAGTACGTCGACCAGGATGGCATCACCCACGCCGTCGTCAGCGGCACCGAAGAAGGCGTCTCCACCGAGCTGGGTGCGTTTCTCGGCCGGCAACGGCTGATCCCGCCACGGTTCCGTGGCGGGGTGGACACCATCACGCATGTGGAACTCAAGGTGGCCTGGCGGATGCGAACGAGCGGCACTAGCCACCTCACCCTGGCGATCAACAACAAGGTGGACACGGGCATGTACGGCTGTCATCGGCTGCTGGCCTGGGTGCTGCCCACCGGCTATACCCTGGAAGTACATGATGATCTGGGCAAGCACATCTACAAGGGCAAGGGCGGAATGCGATGACCTGGACCGCGTCGTTCGAAGTCCAGACCGCGGACGGGCTTGAGGAGATCACCGCGACCAGCCCAAGCGAGATCGACGGCGCGCTGGCCCGGCTGCTGAAGGCCGACTATGTCCACATCCCGACCGTCCATATCGTCGAGCGGCCCACGTTCGGCCCGGCTGAGATGCCCGACCACGGACTCAAGATCGATTTCTGCGTGCCCCGGCAGCTCGGCGCGCTGGCCTACTTCGGCGAAGTCCCCGAAGACCCGGAAGGCTGGGCGTACATGAGCCTGGCCACCGAACCGGTCACCGACCCACCTGAGCTGTACCGGGACCTGGGTGGACCCGTGGCGTTCCCGGCCAACGCGGTGATCCCGTTCGACGCGGTTGAGCGAGCGGTGATCCGGTTCTGGGAGCTGGGCGGGCAGCGGCCGGACAGTGTGGCCTGGCAACCAGCGGAGAGCTGGTAGGGCTCCGACCGGCGAACACGCGCGGCCGCCCGCGTTCACAGCACCTTGAGCCCGACAACTCCGGCCACGACCAGCCCGAGGCAGAGCACCCTGGCCACGGTCACCGGATCCTGGTTGGCCACCATGCCGTACACCGTCGCGCCCACCGCGCCAATGCCCACCCAGGCCAGATAGCCGGTGCCGACCGGGATCTGCCGCAGCGCATAGGCCAGGCCGCCCATGCTCAGCACCAGCCCCACCACGAACACGATCGTGGGAACCGGCCTGCGCAGACCATCGGACACACTGAGCGCGACCGCCCACACAGCCTCGAAAACACCAGAAATGACCAGCACAACCCACGCCATCAGACACCTCGCAGCAGCAAGTAACCGACATTGCCCACTGCGCCGTCTTGTCGAAGCCGGGTACGACGCGCTCGTCCGGGGCCGCCGTCGCCGACGACCACCACCAAGCTAACACGCGCCGCGCGCGGGACAGGACCTATGCTCTGCCTGAGCGTTCGAACAGGGAGAGTGCGCACGGTGGAGAAGCGAGTTCTGGGGCGGACCGGCAGGCAGGTCGGCGTGGTGGGGCTGGGCGCCTGGCAGCTCGGCGCGGACTGGGGCGAGGTCGAGGAGGACCAGGCCCTGGCGGTGCTGGAGGCGGCCGCCGCGGCGGGTGTGACGTTGATCGACACCGCCGATGTCTATGGCGATGGCCGCAGTGAACGCCTGGTCGGCCAGTTCCTGAAGTCCCACGGTGACGGGATCACCGTGGCCACCAAGATGGGCCGCCGGGTCGAGCAGGATCCGGCCAACTACACCCTGGACAACTTCCGCGCCTGGACCGACCGTTCCCGGGCCAACCTGGGCGTGGACACCCTGGACCTGGTCCAGCTGCACTGCCCGCCCACCGCGGTCTTCTCCTCGGATGAGGTCTTCGACAACCTGGACACCCTGGTCGCGGAAAAGCGGATCGCGGCCTACGGCGTCAGCGTGGAGACCAGGGCGGAGGCGCTGACCGCGATCGCCCGCCCCGGTGTGGCCAGTGTGCAGATCATCCTCAACATGCTCCGGCTGGGTCCGCTGGCCGAGGTGCTGCCCGCCGCGGCGGCGGCCGGGGTGGGCATTCTGGCCAGGGTGCCGCTGGCCAGTGGGCTGCTTTCCGGGCGGTACAACGAGAACACGGTCTTCGCGCCGAACGACCACCGGACCTACAACCGGCACGGCGAGGCCTTCGACGTCGGCGAGACCTTCTCCGGTGTGGATTTCGCCATCGGCCTGGAAGCGGTGCGGCGACTGGCTCCGCTGGTGCCGGACTCGGCGACGATGGCCCAGTTCGCGCTGCGCTGGATCATCGACCAGCCGGGGGTGAGCGTGGTGATCCCGGGCGCGCGCAACGCCGAGCAGGCCCGCGGCAACGCAGCCGCGGCCGATCTCGCGCCGCTGGACACGGAGATCCTTGCCACGGTGCGGGCGGTCTACAACGAGCTGATCGCACCGCAGGTCGCCGACCGCTGGTAAGGCTGGGCAACAGGTTCGGTCAGCCCCGGCCGATCAGCGGCATCGTCGTGGCCACCACGGTCATGAACTGCACATTCGCGGCCAGGGGCAGACCGGCCATGTAGCGCACCGCCTCGGCCACGTGCGCCACGTCCATGGTCGGCTCCGGCGCCATCGACCCGTCGGCCTGCAGCACCCCGGCCTTCATCCGCTCGGTCAGTTCGGTGGCCGCGTTGCCGATGTCGATCTGCCCACAGGCGATGCCAAAAGCCCTGCCCTCCAAGGAAATCGACTTGGTCAGCCCGGTGATGGCGTGTTTGCTGGCGTTGTAGGCGATCGCGTTCGGCCGCGGCACCTGGGCGGAGATCGAGCCGTTGTTGATGATCCGCCCGCCGCGTGGGTCCTGGTCGCGCATGAGCCGGAAAGCGGCCTGGGCGCACAGGAACGCGCCGGTGAGGTTGGTGTCCAGCACTCGCTGCCACTGATCGAGGGCGAACTCGGCCAGGGGAGTGGCGGGCGCGTTGACCCCGGCGTTGTTGAACAGCACGTCGACCCGGCCCCAGCGCTCGCGCACGGCGGCGAACAACGCGTCCACCGAGTCGGGCAAGGTGACGTCGGTGGGCAGCACGAGCACCGACTCGGGCGGGGCGTCCGCGGCGGTGTCGGTGAGCGCGTCGGCCCGCCTGCCCGCCAGCGCGACCCGGTGGCCGGCGGCGAGCAGTTCGCGGGCAACGGCGCGGCCGACGCCCGAACCCGCGCCGGTCACCACCGAGATCGGCGCTGGTGCACCGGTGATGTACCGGTCGTCCCTACTGTCCATCGGGTCAGTCAACCAGAGCGGGTTCTGGACCGATGACCATGATGTCGGGACTCGGCAGCAGCACTCGCGACCCGCCTCCCGTACCACTTGGGCCAACTGGCACGCCCACTTGAGCCAACCCGGCGTACCAGTTGGGCCAACTCGCCGGGACATCGTGGCGTGGTCAGGACGCCGGTGAAAGCACCCGCAGCCGCGCGGTCTGGAGGTCCCGACCCGGGGTGATGCCCAGTTCCTCCCACAGCAGTTCCTGGATGTGCCGGTAGGCCGCCAGCGCGTCCGCCCGCCGCCCCGCCGCCTCCAGTGTGGTCACCAGCCGTGCCCACACTCGCTCGTCATACGGCTGCGCCGCCACTGCCTGGCGCAACACGGCGACCGCCTCGGCGTGCCGGTCCTGGGCCAGCAGCGCGGTCACCAGTCCGGAGCGGCCGCGGTCCCGCAACTCGGTCAGCCGGGTCTGTTCCGGGAGCGCGCACAGTCCCAGCGCGCTGAACGGCGTGCCCCGCCACAGCCCCAGCGCCGCCTCGAACCGGTTGGCCGCGGTCCCGGGATCCACCGCGGCCAGGGCGTGGTGGCCGTCGGCGAGCAGGGTCTCGAACTCGGCGACGTCGAGGAGGGAAGCGCCGGGGTTGAGGCGGTAGGCGCCGCGTCTACTGTCGATAGACAGGGTGCCCAGGGGGCTGAACCGCTTGCGCCACTGGCAGATGAAGGCGCGCAGGTTGATCAGCGCGGACGGTGGTGGGTGCTCGCCCCACAGCGTCCCTACCAATCGGTCGGTATCGCACCACTGGCCGCGCCAGAGGGTCAGCGCGGTCAGCAGGGCCTGGGGCCTGGCCGGTAGCAGCGGTAGCGGCCGGTCCGCGTGCCACAACTCCAGGTGGCCGAACAACCGGAGCACGGTCTGGCTCATGGGGTGCCTTCCTCCCGTGGGGAGCACCCACCCTGGGCAGCGGCGGTTCAGCGGGCGTTCAGGGACGGTATTGCCGGGTACTGGCGGTGTTCCTGCCACTACTGGTTGCCATAGTTTCGCTGTGCCATGCTCGGGTGGGCAGGGAGGAGTCGAGGGGGCCAGGGTGCTGTTCCGGGTGTTCGGCGTGCTGGAGGTGCACGGGCCTGCCGAGGTGCTGGCCTTCGCCGCGGACAAGCCCCGCCGGATGTTGTCCGCCCTGCTGCTGCACGCCAATCGCTGGGTGCCCGACGACGAGCTGATCGAGGCGGTCTGGCCCGCCGGCCCGCCCCCGTCGGCCGCGGGCAACCTGAAGAGTTACGTGAGCCAGGTGCGCAAACTGCTCGCCCCGGTCGACACGCACGCCAACCGCCTGGAACGGCAGCCCGGCGCCTACCGGCTCACCGTGGCCCGCGCCGAACTCGACACCATGATCTTCGAGGATCTCCTCGGCCAGGCTGGCGACGCGCTCGGGGAGGATCCGGCGGGCGCGGTGGCGCTGGTGACCGAGGCGCTGGCGCTGTGGCGCGGGGAGCCGTTCGAGTCCCTGGAGGTGGAGGCGGCCCAGGTCGAACTGGCCCGGCTCACCGAGTTGCGCTGGTCGGCCCGCAACACCCTGGCCGACGCGCTGGTCGCGGCGGGCAGGCACAGTGAGGCCATCGGCCTGCTGCGCGCGATGACCACCGAGGACCCGCTCAGGGAACCGACCTGGCTGCGCCTGCTGGACGCGCTGGACGCGGGTGGGCGGCGGGCCGAGGCCCTGCTGGCCTACCAGGACGCGCGGCGGGTCATCGTGGACGAACTCGGCATCGAGCCGGGCGCCGCGTTGCGTGCGGCCCATCAGCGGTTGCTGGCGGCCGACGCGCCCGCCGGGCCGGGCAGCGGGCAACCGGCGGAACCGCCGACCACGTCCGCGCCGCCCGCACCAGCACCAGCCGCCACAGCCCCGCCCGCGCCCTCGGCGACTGGTCGGCGGCGGCCGCGGCGGTCCAGGATCATCGTGGCCGTCTCGCTCGCGCTGACCACGGTGCTGGCCGCCGGGCTGGTGATCGCCACCCAGTGGTGGCCGAAGACCTCCGGCGGATCGGCGATCACCGCGGCGGAACGGTACGGCTGGGGCAGACCGGTGCGCGCCGCGGAGTTCAGCACCGGTCTGGACGGCTGGATCGCGGCCGGACCCAGACCGGGGCAGGGCGGCCGCGGCCAACAGGTCCCGGAACAGATCAGCGTGCGGGACGATCTGGTGACCATCACCGGCGACACCAACGGCAACACCGGTTACCTGAGCCGCGCCGAGGGTTCCTTCCGCGGCCGCTGGGAGGCCAGGGTGCGGCTGCCCCCTGGCTGTGCCTGCTACCGCCCGCTGCTCACCCTGTGGCCGGTCGCCAACGACGACTTCCCGGCCGGCGGCGAGATCGTCTACCTGGAGGTCTTCGATCCGGAACGGCAGCGCGCGCAGTTCTTCCTGGCCAGCGGGAAACACCGGGATCGGTACAACGCGCAGCGCGCGGTCGACATGACCCAGTGGAACCACTTCGCGGTCGAGTGGACCGAGCACGGCCTCACCGGCTATGTCAACGGCGAGAAGTGGTTCCACACCGCGGAAAAGGACCGGCTGCCACCGCGCCCGATGCGTCCGACCATGAAACTGGACCTGGCGCAGGAGAACGATCTGCGGCCGGCGAGCATGGAGATCGACTGGATCCGCGAGTACCCGGTGTGACTCCCGGCGTCAGGCCGAGGCCGCCAGGTGTGCGCGGACCTCGGCCAGGTAGTCGGCGGGGCGGGTGAGCAGCAGTGAGTGCCCGCCGTCCGGGAAGAGCCGCAGCGTGTGGCCGGGATGCAGGTCGAGCAGTCGCCGCCGGTGGGTCGCGGTGATCAACAGGTCGTCCTCGGCGGCGAGGAACAGGGCCGGGCCGTCCCAGCCAGGCCGCAGGTCGCCGGAGTGCCGGGCCAGGTCGAGCAGCGTGGCCAAGGAGTTCGCCAGCCCGTCCCGCCCCGACCGGCGGTAGCCCGCCTCGACCTGGCCGATCCAGAACTCACCCTCGGCCGAGTCCTGCCACACCGAACGCAACGCGGTCCGCGCGGCGTCGATGGTCTGCTCCCACGGCGTGTTCCGGATGTCGTCGACCTTGCCCGCCAACCGGTCCACGTCCTCCGCGCCGTAGAGCCCGGTCCCACTGAACACCACCGAGGCCACCCGCTCCGGCGCACGCTGGATGAGCACCTCGGCGAGCATGCCGCCCGCGGACTGCCCGACCAGGTGCGCCCGGCCAATGCCCTCGGCGTCCAGGATGGTCAGGATCCCGTCGGCGAGTTCGGTCAGGGTGGTCGCGCTGGGCGGGTAGTCCACGGTGATCGTGCGGTAGGCGGGGTGCAGCGCGGGTGCGAGGTCCAGCCAGCTGATGCCGATGCCCGCGCCACCGGGCAACATCAGCACCGTTTCGCCCGCACCCGCGACGTAGTACCGCCACTGGCCCAGGTCCTTGGTCCGGTGCACCCGGTGGAACTCGGCCGCGCGCTGCTCGATCGTCTCGCCCCCATGCATGCCTACATGGCTACCAGGTGACCGGCAGGCTCACCAACCCGCCCGGCAGCAGGTTGTCCAGGAGTTCCAGTTCCTCCACCGGCACCGCCAGCTCCATGGTCGGGAAACGCTGGAACAACCGGCTGAACACCGCCTCCAGTTCCACCCTGGCCAGGGTCGCGCCAATGCACAGGTGCCTGCCGCTGCCGAAGGACAGGTGCGAGTTGGTCTCCCGGGAGATGTCGAAGGTGTCCGGGTCCTCCCAAAAGCGCGGATCCCGGTTGGCGGCGATGCCGCTGATCAGCACCGCCTCGCCGAAGTTGATGGTGACATCGCCGACCTTGATCTCATCGCGGGCGTAGCGGACGAAGTTGCCGCCGCCGGCGTCGGTGAAGCGCAGCATCTCCTCCACCGCCGGTTCCACCAGGGACGGATCCTCCAGCAGGCGCTTGCGCTGTTCGGGGTAGGTGAGCAGGTGCAGGGTGCCGAATTCCACCAGCACCACGGTGGTCATGTGCCCGGCGAAGAGCAGGCCGGTGGCCAGGCCCACCGCGTAGTCCATGTTGAGCTTGCCCTCGTCGTAGGCGCGGGCGATGTCGGAGATCACGTCCTCGCCGGGGTCCTTGCGGCGCTTCTCGATCAGCGAACCGGTGTAGGCGCGCAGTTCGGTGAGTTGTTCCAGGGAGTGCTCGCCGTTGAACATGTCCGCGGCGCCCTCGGACCAGATCCGGAACTGGTCCCGGTCCTCATACGGCACGCCGAGGAGTTCGCAGATCACCAGTACTGGCAACGGAAAGGCGAGTTCCTGGTGCAGGTCCACCGGCGGGGTCTTCTTGGCCATCTCGTCCAGCAGATCGTCGACAAGGCCGCCGATGCGGGGGCGCAGCATGCGCATGCGCTTGGCGGAGAAGGAACCGCCGAGCAGGTTGCGCATCAGGGTGTGGTCGTAGTCCTCGGTTTCGTAGGTGCCGACGGGGCCGCCCATCATCGCCGACTCGCTGACCTTGGCGGCGTTCTCCGGATCCGGGTGCGAGCGGATCAGGCGAGGGTCGGTGAACAGGGATTTGGCCTCGTCGTAGCGGGTGACCAGCCAGGCCTCATCGCCCATCATGGTGCGCACCTTGGTGATCGGGCGCTCGGCCTGCAGCGTCCGCAGCATCGGTGGAATGTCCAGGATGGTCGGACGGTCGAAGGGCAGGGCAGGCATGTCCTGGGTGGTCATCGGGCTTCTCCCGTCAGTGCGGTGTCGCAGACCTGGTATTCGGGCAGCATGTCCAGCATCTGCTCCAGCAGGTTGGCGCAGTACAGGCCGTTGGCGAGCGGGTCGTCCTCATCCGCGCAGACCTGCTTGTTCTTCCCGGTGAAGTCCAGGCGGACCCGGCGGACCGCTGGGTCGTCCAGCAGCTTGCGCTCGATGAGTTCGGCGACCAGGTGCGGCGGCAGATCCACCGTCATGTGGTGCTCGCCCAGCTCGAAGATGTCCACTTCCTTCAACGGCACCCCGGGTTCCTGCACCGGTTCGATGTAGGGGTAGGGCCGGGCCACCATGTCCAGCTCGAACAGCGCCCGCACGGTCGGATCCGACCACCACGGCTGGCTGGCGGCGAACTCGTGCATCAGCCGGTCGTTGTCCTGCCGCATGCTGTGCTGGATCCGGTGCGCCACCAGGCCGCCGTTGCTGTACTCGTAGTGGTCCAGGGTCTCCACCGAACGTTTGATGTAGCGGCACAGCTCGAAGTCCTGCCGCTCCTTGAAGAACGCTATCGCCGCCTTGAACACCTCGTCGAAGGGCGCGATGCCCTTGCGGTCCAGGTAGCTGGAGACGAAGTACAGCCCGCGCGAGTCGTACAGGGACAGCAACGCGTACCAGAACCACACGCCTTCGTCGTACTGCTCCCGGTTGACCCACTTGGTGCGCACCACCAGTTCGGCCTCGCCCACCGGGTTGGGCACCCGCTCGGTGACCACGCCGAAGATCTCCCGCTGCTCATAGATCGGCGTGTTGTGCAGCAACAGCTGCGGGTACACGTTGATCATGTCCGCGCCGGTGCGGCACAGCTGCACGATTCCGTCCACATAGGACGCCAGGGTTTCCCCGGGCAGCGGCCAGATCAGTTCGATGAAGGAGGGGATGTTGCGGGCCCGCAGGTCGCGCTGGAGTTCGGAGTAGGTCTCCCGCTTGATGTTCTTGCGTTCGATCAGGGTGAGCGCCTCGTCGCTGACGCTCTGCAGCGAGATCGGCTGGCGGGTGATCAGCCCGCCGCGCAACAGGATGTCCACGATCTTGGACACCCGCTCCGGGCTGTTCTTGGCCGACTGGATGGTCACCCAGTACGGGAAGCCATATTTTTCCTTGCACTCCACGATGTACTCGGTCAGCTCCACATCGCGGGCGGACAGGCCCCAGTTGGCATCGGCGATCATCACCGCGTAGATGTTGTTCTTGGCGATCCACTCGATGTCGGCCTTGACCCGGTCCATCTCGAAGCGGTGCACCTTGTCGTTGGTGGCCGCGCCCCAGTAGCAGAACCCGCAGCGGAACGGGCAGCCGCGGTTGGTCTCCAGCACCGCCACGTGGTAGGTCGAATCGGTGAACAGGTTGGCCACGAACGGACTCGGCACCTCGGTGAGTTCCTTGATCCGGGCGGCAGGCAGGGTGGTGGTCACCCGGCCGTCCCGGCGGAAGCTCAACCCGGGCACCCGGCCCAGATCCGGGGTCTCGCCCGCCAGTTCGCGCAGGTACTCCAGGAAGGTGATCTCGCCCTCGCCGTTGCACACCGCCACGTTGTGCGCCCCGGCCGGGATGTAGTCCTCGCCGTGGTTCATCACCTGCGGGCCGCCGAGCAGGTACTGGGCGTCAGGCCGCAGCCGGACCAGGTCCTCCAGCACCTCGCGGACCAGCGTGCCGTTCCAGATGTAGCAACTGAACGCGTAGATGTCGCTGTCCAGCGCGGCCAGCTCGGCGACCAGGGCGACCCGGCCGTCGGAGGTGTGCCGGGACAGGATCTCGAACTCGTACCGCTCCGCGATCGTCTCGTCCTGGCGGGCATAACTCTGCAGATAGCCAGAGACCAGGGGTAGGAAGCTGTGCCAGGAGTGGATCTCCACCAGTGCCACGGTCGTCATCTTGGTGCGCCTCCGTCCACTGGGCACAGAGCCCAAGGCGATGTCGGTCCCGGACCCTACGGAGGTCCGCTTGGCGCCGGACTGCACCAGACCTGGACGCGGGCCCCCAGCTGCTCCAGTGCCGGTGCAGCCGCATGACCAGCGCGGTTCTCTAAGCACCTGGCCAGAAGTCTTGTCCGAAACCTTCGGGTAGCCAGGGGCTGGTCCAAGGGGCGGCAGTGGTGAGGTGCTGCTCGGTGGTTCGGCTGCGGAAGTAGGCGTGGGTCTGGCGGAGGCGG
>NZ_JBQJIM010000036.1:0-78763 GCF_052078295.1 Crossiella sp. CA198 | reverse complement strand
TTCATAGTGTTTCGGTGGTTATGGCGGAGGGGAAACGCCCGGTCCCATTCCGAACCCGGAAGCTAAGTCCTCCAGCGCCGATGGTACTGCATGCGTGAGCGTGTGGGAGAGTAGGACGCCGCCGAACAATCATTCGAGAGGGGCTTGTCCGCCGGTAAGGTGGGCAAGCCCCTTCTTGTGTTGTTGGTTGTTCGGGAGGATTTGGTGGTTTCAGACAGGCGGCCCGGTGAGGACCGCGGAGACGGTGCTCCTCGGCGCTCCGGTGGTGGAGCGGGCAGGCCGCGTGGCGACAAGCCACCATACGGTCGGTCCGGTGGTTCTTCGAGCGGTGATCGCTCAGGCTCCGGTGACAACCGCAGGCAGGGCGGGTATCGCGACGCGCAGTCGGGCGACCGGCGTGAGCGTGGCGGTTCCAGCTGGGGTCGTGGCGGTGACCGGCAGGATCGGAACTCCAGTGGTGACTCGTCTCGCGGCGGGCGCTACGAAGGTGGCGGCTCGCGTGGTGGCTACGGCCAGCGCGATGACCGGCCACGTCGTTTTGAGCAGGATCGTGATCGACCACAAAGTGGCAGCCGAGATGACCGTCCCGCTTCCGGGGACCGTCCGCGCTGGCAGGACAACCGTGGCGCTGACCGTGGGGACCGGGGCGGCTTCCGTCGCGACGACCGCGGTGGCCAGGGTGGCCAGGGTGGTTTCCGGGGTGCCGACCGTGGTGGTCAGAGCAGCTTCCGGCGTGACGATCGAGGCGGCCCGAGCAGCGGCTTCCGGCGCGATGATCGCGGTGGTCAGGGCGGGTTCCGCCGAGACGACCGTGGCGACTCCCGGAGCAGCGACCGCGGCGATCGCGGTGGTTACCAGCGGGATGACCGTGGCGACCGTGGTGGGTTCCGCAAGGACGATCGCGGCGGCGACCGGAGTGGGTACCGCGGCAACGACCGTGGCGACCGCGGTGGCCAGGGCGGGTTCCGTCGGGATGACCGTGGTGGTCAGAGCGGTGGCCAGGGCAGCGGCTTCCGGCGTGATGATCGAGGCGGCCAGGGCGGGTTCCGCAAGGACGATCGCGGTGATCGCGGTGGCTTCCGTTCGGACGACCGTGGTGACCGTGGCGGTTACCAGCGGGATGACCGTGGCGACCGTGGTGGGTTCCGCAAGGACGATCGCGGGGACCGGGGCGGCGACCGTGGTGGGTTCCGTTCGGATGACCGGGGCGGGTACCGCGGCAACGACCGTGGCGACCGCGGTGGTCAGGGCGGTCAGGGTGGTTTCCGGCGGGATGACCGGCCTCGGCAGGATCGTCCGTACGGGGACAAGCCTGCCTACGGCGACAAGCCGCGGTACGGCGACAAGCCTGCCTACGGCGACAAGCCCCGTTATGACAAGCCGAAGTTCGACAAGCCCAAGTTCGACAAGCCGCGAGCGGACGGGGACGACCGTCCTCGCTACCAGAAGCGTGATGACCGGCCCCGTCGGGACGGCAAGCCCGGGTTCCGGGACGGCCGTGCGGTCGAGGAGACCGGTGGCGTCCAGGGTGCGGAGGGCTCGGAGACGGGTGGCTTCCGCAAGGAGGACCGGGCCGAGCAGGGCGCGGTAACCAAGGACGATCGCGGTGGCGCCCAGCGGGACGACCGTGCCGACCAGGGTGTTGTCCGCAAGGACGACCGTGCTGACCAGGGCAGTGCCGGCGGCGATGACCGCGGTGGCGCCCAGGGCGAGGACCGTGGTTTCCGCAAGGACGACCAGGGCAGCCAGAGTGGTTACCGGAGCGCGGATCGCGGTGGTCAGGGCGGGTTCCGCCGGGACGACCGGGGCGGCGACCGTGGTGATCGCGGCGGGTACCGGGGTGCTGACCGCGGCGGCGATCGTGGTGGGTACCAGCGGGATGACCGCGGCGGGTACCGGGGCAATGACCGGGGCGACCGGGGTGGCTTCCGCGGGAACGACCGGGACGATCGCGGTGGGTCCCGCCGGGATGACCAGGGCGACCGTGGTGGGTTCCGCAAGGACGATCGCGGGGACCGTAGCGGCGACCGTGGTGGGTTCCGTTCGGATGACCGGGGCGGGTACCGCGGCAACGACCGTGGCGACCGGGGTGGATTCCAGAGCGATCGGGGTGGGGCTGAGCGGCCTCGTTCCGCCGGCGCTGGGGATCGGCCGCGGTATGAGAAGCCTGCTTATGGGAATCGGGAGGATCGGCCGGCTCGTGAGGTCCGGCATGGTCGTACCGACGCCGATCGGGCTGAGGGCGCCGAGCGTCGTTACCCGGCGCAGGACCGGCCGCGTGGGCGGGATGACCGCTTCGACGCGGGCGAACTGCGGCGGGATCAGCTCGAGGAGCTGGTGGAGCCGGAGCTTCCCGAGGATGTCGAACCCGGTCAGCTGGACGCCGGTGTTCGTTCGGACCTGCGGACCCTGTCCAAGAGCCTGGCCGAGCTGGTGGCCAAGCACCTGGTGATGGCCGGCCGGCTGATCGACGAGGAGCCGGAGCAGGCGCTGGCGCACGCTCGGTTCGCTCGGCGGAAGGCCTCGCGGATCGGGCTGGTGCGGGAGGCGACCGGATTGGCCGCCTACCACGCGGGCGAATGGTCCGAGGCTCTCGCCGAGCTGCGGGCGGCGCGGCGGATGACCGGTAGCTCCGGGCACCTGGCCGTCATGGCCGACTGCGAGCGGGCACTGGGCCGGCCGGAGCGGGCGCTGGAGCTGTCCCGGTCGACCGAGGCCGCGGCGCTGACCGCGGACGAGGCTGTGGAGCTGCGGATCGTGGCCGCCGGCGCACGTCGGGATCTGGGCGAGCTGGACGCCGCGGTGGTGGCGTTGCAGGGGCCGGATCTGGATGTGAAGCGGCGGGATCCGTGGAGTGCGCGGCTGTTCTACGCCTACGCGGACAACCTGGCCGCGGCCGGCCGGACCGATGAGGCGATCCAGTGGTTCATCTCGGCTGCCGAGGTGGATGACGAAGGTGAGACCGACGCGGCTGAGCGGGCCATTGAGCTTGGCGCGGGGCCCGTGGTGCCGGTGGACGCCGAGGAACTGGGCGAAGACCAGGACCAGGAGCAGGGCCAGGACGAGCACGAGGACGAGGACGAGGCTGCGGACTCGGGCCAGGCTGACGCTTCGGACCAGGACGACGCGGACCAGGGCAACTCGGACCAGGGCAACTCGGACCGGGATGACGCTGGCCGGGATGACGCTGGGCAGGGCGACGTGGCGGGCCAGGGCGATGCTGAGGCTGGCGAACCGGTTGCGGAGTCTGCGCAGGTTACGGACGAGGCTGCGGTTGAGCCGGGGGCCTCGGTTGAGGCTGCGGCTGACGGCTCGGTTGAGTCTGGTGTTGTGAAATCCGTTGATGGGACGGTTCGGGACAACTGATGACGACGTTGCTGGATGCGCACGACGCGTTGCTGCTGGATCTCGACGGCACCGTGTACCGCGGTGGGACCGCGGTGCCCGGGGCGCCGGAGGCGATCGCTGAGGCCAAGCGGCGCGGGCGTGCGCTCCGGTACGTCACCAACAACGCCTCGCGGGCGCCGGAGGCGGTGGCCCAGCACCTTCGGGAGCTGGGGTTTCCGGCCGACGTCCGTGAGGTGAGCACCAGTTCCCAGGCTGCCGCGGCAGTGCTGGCCGCGAAGCTGGCGGCCGGTTCGCCGGTGCTGGTGGTGGGGGCTGAGGCGTTGCGGGCTGAGGTTCGGGCGGTGGGGCTTCGGGTGGTCGAGGCCGCGGCGGACGAACCTGTGGCCGTGGTGCAGGGGCATTCGCCGGAGACCGGGTGGGCTCAGCTGGCTGAGGCCTGCATCGCCATCCGGGGTGGGGCTTACTGGCTCGCGTCCAATGTGGATGCCACCTTGCCGACCGAGCGTGGGTTGTTGCCGGGGAACGGGTCGATGGTGGCCGCGTTGCGGACCGCCACCGGGCTGGCGCCGGAGGTGGCGGGGAAGCCGGAACCGACCCAGCTGGTGCTGGCGGCGGAGTCGGCCGGTGCTTCGGCGGCCTTGGTCGTGGGGGATCGGTTGGACACCGATATCGCCGGGGCCAGTGCGGCCGAGCTGCCCGCGTTGGTGGTGCTGACGGGGGTGGCCACGCCGGAGGGTTTGCTGGCGGCCGTTCCCGAGCAGCGGTGCCGTTATGTGTCCGAGGATCTTGGTGGGCTGGTCGCGCCGGTGGAGCACGTTGAGGTTGGCGTGCGGGCGGGGTGGCTGGTCGAGGTTGTGGATGGCGGGCTTCGGCTGGGTGGGGCTGATGAGAGCGGGGAACCGTTGTCGGCGCTGCGATCGTTGTGCGCGGTGTGGTGGGGCGCCGGCGGTGGCGCTCCTTCGGGGGTGACGCCGGTGGGCGCCGAGGCTGAGGCGGCGTTGCGGAAACTGGGTATAGCGTGGTGCGCATGACGCCCGAACAGCCGGTGGCGGAGATCGACTCCGCCCTTGTCGGTCTGCAGGACCTGGACTCGGTGCCGCTGGCCGAGCACGTGGCCAGGTTCGACGCGGTGCACACCGCGCTGACCTCGGCGCTGTCCACGATCGACCAGGTCTGACCCATGCCTCGGCGGGTACGGCTGGACGCCGAACTGGTGCGCCGCGGGCTCGCCCGCTCCCGCGAACACGCGGTGGAGCTGGTGAACGCGGGCCGGGTCACCGTGCGCGGCACGGTCGCGAGCAAACCGGCGACCTCGGTGGAGACCGACGCCGCGGTGGTCGTGCGCGAGGACGCCGACGATCCCGGCTGGGCCTCGCGTGGCGCGCACAAACTGCTGGGCGCGCTGGAGGTCTTCGGGCCGTTGGGGCTCACCGTGACCGGGCGGCGCTGCCTGGACGCGGGCGCGTCCACCGGTGGGTTCACCGATGTGCTGCTGCGTGGCGGGGCGACCGAGGTGGTCGCGGTGGACGTCGGCTACGGCCAGCTGGTGTGGAAGTTGCAGACCGACGAT
Source organism: Crossiella sp. CA198 (assembly GCF_052078295.1). Lineage (NCBI taxonomy): Bacteria > Bacillati > Actinomycetota > Actinomycetes > Pseudonocardiales > Pseudonocardiaceae > Crossiella > Crossiella sp. CA198. The sequence goes on along the minus strand of NZ_JBQJIM010000036.1, from coordinate 73,845 downwards.
CGGGTGAAGGTGTTCGACCGCACCAACGTGCGGAATCTGACGCCGGAACAGATCGGCGGGACCGTTGATCTTGTGGTGGGTGATCTCTCGTTCATCTACCTGCGCTTGGTGCTGCCCGCGCTGGCCGCCTGCATGGCGGACGGCGCGGACCTGGTGCCGATGGTGAAACCGCAGTTCGAGGTGGGCAAGGAGCGGCTCGGCTCCGGTGGCGTGGTGCGCGATCCGGAACTGCGGGTCGAGGCCGTCACCGGGGTGGTCGCCTCGGCGGCCGAGTCCGGACTGACCCTGCGCGGCGTCACCGCCAGCCCCTTGCCGGGGCCCTCCGGCAACGTCGAGTATTTTCTCTGGCTTCGCCGGGGAGTGCCGTTGGCCTCGGCTGAGGCCGAGCAGCTGGTTCGGGCCGCGGTCGCCGCGGGTCCGCGGTAGGCACTGGAGGTAGACCGTTCATGACCCGTGAGCTTTTGCTCGTGGTGCACACCGGCCGTCCGGAGAACCGGCGCACCACCGAGTACGTGGCCGGGAAGCTACGGCAGGCCGGACTGAAGCTGCGGGTCCTGGTGGAGGAGGCCGCGGACATCAACGCGGCCTGCTACGACACCATCGTCGCGCACACCGACGAGGCCGCCGAGGGCACCGAACTCGTGCTGGTGCTCGGTGGCGACGGGACCCTGCTGCGGGCAGCCGAACTGGCCAGGCCCGCCGGGGTGCCGGTGCTCGGGGTCAACCTGGGCCGGGTGGGATTCCTGGCCGAGGCCGACTCCGAGGAACTGCACGAGGTGGTGGCCGCGGTCATCGACCGGACCTACCACGTCGAACAGCGGATGACCCTGGACGTGATCGTCCGGCTCAACGGGACCGTGCTGGCCCGCACCTGGGCGCTCAACGAGGCCAGTGTGGAGAAGTCCAGCCGGGAACGGATCCTGGACGCGGTCCTGGAGGTGGACGAGCGCCCGGTGTCCGGCTTCGGCTGCGACGGGGTGCTGGTCGCCACGCCGACCGGGTCCACCGCCTACGCCTTCTCCGCGGGCGGGCCGGTGATCTGGCCCGAGGTGGAGGCGCTGCTGGTGGTGCCCAGCAACGCGCACGCGCTCTTCGCCCGGACGCTGGTGGTCTCGCCGAACTCGCTGGTCGCGGTGGAGGTCGCGCCCGGCGGGCACCCGGCGGTGCTGTGCTGCGACGGGCAGCGCACCGTGGAGCTGCCGCCCGGCGCGCGGGTGGAGGTCGTCGGCGGGAAAGTGCCGGTCAACCTGGTGCGGCTGAAGAAGGAACCCTTCGCCGACCGGCTGGTGCGCAAGTTCTCGCTGCCGGTCCAGGGCTGGCGCGGACCAGTTATCCCCAACCGGTAGGCACCCCTGGCGCGAATGTCGGTCCGGCCCAGTAGTGTCTGGGCTGTGCTGGCCGAGATGCGCATCCAGGGCCTCGGCGTGATTGCCGACGCCACCCTCGAACTGCACCCCGGCCTCACCGTGGTCACCGGTGAGACGGGTGCTGGCAAGACAATGGTGGTGACCGGGCTCCACCTGCTCTCTGGCGGCCGCGCGGAAGCCTCCAGGGTGCGGACCGGGGCCGAGCGCGCCACCATCGAGGGAACCTTCCAACTCCGCGGTGATGACGCGCGCGCCGGGGCCGCCCAGGCGCTGAGCGTGGCCACCGAGGCGGGCGCCGACGTGGACGACGACGGCAGCCTCATCACCGTGCGCTCGGTGAACGCCGACGGACGGTCCAAGGCCCACCTGGGCGGACGCAGCGTGCCGGTCGGGCTGCTCTCCGAGCTGACCGAACAGCTGATCGCCGTGCACGGGCAGAACGACCAGCTCCGGCTGATGCGCACCGGCGAGCAGCGCGCCGTGCTGGACCGCTTCGCGGGCGCGGGCATCGCCGAACCGCTGGCCGAGTACCGGGACCTGCGCGGGCAGTGGATCGCGGTGGCCAGGGAGCTGACCGAACGCACCGAACGCGCCCGCGAGATGGTCCGCGAGGCGGAGATGCTGCGGCACGGGCTGGGCGAGATCGAGTCCGTGGCCCCGCAGCCCGGTGAGGACACCCAGCTGGTCGACCGGGCCCGCCGGCTCGCCGACGCCGACCAGCTGCGGGAGACCGCCTCCGGGGCCGCGCACGCGGTCGCCGGCGCCGCCGACGGCGATCCCGACCAGCCCGGCGCGCTCGGCCTGATCGGCGAGGCCCGGCGCAGGCTGGCCGCGGCCGAGGACCCGGCGCTGCGCGAACTGGAACCCCGGCTGGTGGAGGCGGCGGCGCTGCTCACCGACGTGGGCACCGAACTGACCACCTACCTGGAGCAGCTCGACGCCGATCCGGCCGAACTGGAACGGGTGCTGGCCCGGCAGGCCGAGCTGAAGCAGCTCACCCGCAAGTACGCCGCGGACGTGGACGGCGTGCTGGCCTGGGCCGCCGACGCGCAGACCCGGCTGGCCGGCCTGGACACCTCCGAGGAGACCCTGGGCAAGCTCGCCAAGCAGCGGGACGCGCTGGCGAAGAAGCTGGCCAAGATCGCCGGCACGCTCACCGCGATCCGGCGCACCGCGGCCGAACAGCTGGCCAAGGCGGTCACCGAGGAACTGGCCGGACTGGCCATGGCGCACTCCCGGATCGAGCTGACCGTGCAGCACAAGCCGGCCGCCGAGGGCGACGAGCTGTCGCTCAAGGTCGGCAACGAGCTGCTGCAGGCCGGGCCGGACGGGGTGGACGAGGTCGAGCTGCTGCTCGTCGCGCATCCCGGCGCGCCCGCGCTGCCGGTGCACAAGGGCGCTTCCGGCGGTGAGCTGTCCCGGGTGATGCTGGCCATCGAGGTGGTGCTCGCGCACACCGACCCGGTGCCCACCCTGGTCTTCGACGAGGTCGACGCCGGGGTCGGCGGGCGGGCCGCGGTGGAGATCGGGCGGCGGCTGGCCAAACTGGCCCGCAGCCACCAGGTCATCGTGGTCACCCACCTGGCCCAGGTGGCCGCCTACGCCGACCGGCATCTGCTGGTGGACAAGAACATCGGCGCCGAGGGGCTGACCAAGTCCGGGGTGCTGGTGCTCAACCACAACCAGCGGGTGGTGGAGCTGGCCCGGATGCTGGCGGGGCTGGAGTCCACCGAATCCGGCCGCGCGCACGCCGAGGAGCTGCTGGCCACCGCGGAGGCCTACACCCAGGCACTGCGCCCGTAGTTCACCGCCGGTAGCGGCGGGCGGCTGTACCGATTTCGTGTCCCCCAAGGGTTGACGTGGGATGATTCCCCGGCGTGCCTAGGCAAAGACCCGCCGGGGGTTTGTCACCATCCGCACATGAAGCTCACGGGCCTGCTCAACCGAACCAGTCAGTCCCTGCCTGGAGTCCACGGGCCGGCCAGGGTGGACCGTCGCTCCGGCGACCTGATCCGCAGGCTCGGGCCCGGCGACATCGCCGTGCTCGACCAGCTCGACCTGGATCGCCGCACCGCGGACGCCCTGGTGGCGGCCGAGGTCGCCGGGGTGGTCAACGCCTCCGCCTCGATCTCCGGCCGCTTCCCCAACCTGGGGCCGGAAATCCTGATCAGCGCGGGCATCCCGCTGATCGACGCGGTCGGCCCCGAGCTGCTGCGCAAGATCAAGGACGGCACCCGGATCCGGCTGTTCGAGGGCGGGATCTTCCAGGGTGAGACCGAACTCGGCCGCGGCACCGAGCAGACCGCGGACTCGGTGGCCGACCAGCTCATCGAGGCCAAGGCGGGCATGGCCGCGCAGCTGGAGGCATTCTCCGCGAACACCATCGAGTTCCTGCGCCGGGAACGCACGCTGATCCTGGACGGGGTCGGCGTGCCCGAGCTGTTCGTGCCGATCAAGGACCGGCAGGTGCTCATCGTCGCCCCCGGCTACGGACACCGCGACGACCTGCGCAAACTCAAGCGCTACATCCGCGAGTACCGGCCGGTGATCATCGGCGTGGAGGGCGCGGCGGACACGCTGAAGGAGGCCGGGTACGCCCTGGACGTGATCGTCGGCGACCCGGACGGGATCAGCACCGTCACCCTCAAGGCAGGCGCCGAGGTGGTGCTGCCCGCGCAGATGGACGGCCACGCACCCGGCCTGGAACGCATCCAGGACCTCGGCATCGGCGCGGTCACCTTCCCCGCCTCCGGCAACCCCGAGGACCTCGCACTGCTGCTCGCCGAGGCGCACGGGGCCGACCTGGTGGTCACCATCGGCTTCCAGGCCACCCTGCACGAGTTCCTGGACCGGGGCCGCTCCGGCTCCAACCCCTCTACCTTCCTCACCCGGCTGCGCCTGGGCAGCAAGGTCGTCGACGGCCACGCCGTAGTCAGCCTCTACCGCAGCCGGGTCTCGGTGCTCTCCGTCCTGCTGCTGGTCGTCTCCGCGCTCGCCGTGCTCATCGCCGCCGTCGCGGTGACCAGTGTCGGCAGCGCCTACGTCGACATCGGCGTGGACTACTGGAACGACTTCCTCTCCTGGCTCAAGGGGCTCTTCTCGTGATCACACTGCGGTACCACGTCGTCTCCATCGCGGCGGTGTTCCTCTCGCTCGCGCTGGGCATCATGCTCGGCTCCACCGTGATCAGCGACCGGCTGCTGTCCGGGCTGACCGGGGAGAAGGACTCGCTCGGGCAGAAGGTCGCCGACCTGCAGGCCGAGCGCAACGCGCTCAACGCCCGGCTGACCGACGCGGACCGGTTCGGCACCATGGTCGGCCCGCTGGCGGTGCGCGGGCAGCTGGACAAGCGGACCGTGGTGCTGATCAGCACGCACGACGCCAACCCTGCCGACCGGGACCCGCTGACCGAGCTGATCAAGGCGGCGGGCGGCAGCGTCACCGGTGAGTTGCAACTCACCGACACCTTCACCGACCCGGCCAAGGCCGACCAGCTGCGGGACCTGGTGCCGCGGCTGGTGCCCGCGGGTGTGCAGTTGCCGACCGCGGCCACCGATCCCGGCACCCTGGCAGGCGGACTGCTCGGGCCGTTGTTGCTGCTCAACAACCAGAACCGGCCGCAGGCCAGTGGGGATGAGTCGGCGGCGGCGATGAGCGGGCTGGCCAATGGCGGGTTCGTGCGGGTTGGGCGGGGGATCACCCCGGCGCAGCTCGCGGTGGTGCTGACCGGTGGCGCGACCGGTGGCGAGGATCCCGGGGACCGGTCGGCGATTCTGGCCCGGTTCGCGACTCAGCTGGATCGGTCCGGCGCGGGGACGGTGCTCGCGGGGCGGTCCGGGTCGGCTGATGGGAACTCGCCGATCGGGATCGTGCGGGCGGACACCTCGGCGACCTCGATTTTGTCGACGGTGGACAACCTGGACACGGCCGCGGGACGGGCGGTGACGGTGATGGCGTTGCGGGAACAGCTGGAGGGGCGGTCCGGGCGGTATGGGAACGCGGGCAACGCGCAGGCTCCGGCGCCGCAGGGTCTCGGGTAGCGTCGGCGGCTTCCGCGCGTCCGCTTGGGCCAACTTGGCGTACGAGTTGGGCCAATGTGGCGTACGAGTTGGGCCAACTTGGTGTCCGTAACGGCCAACGTGGGGTACGACAACGGCCAACACTCGGGCGGGGTGGGGTGGGGTGGCTATACATCACCCGTTCGGGGGGACGCGGGGGAGGTGGGGGTGCGGTAGCGGTGCTCGGACGTGTTACGGTCGCCTCCCGTGGATCGAGGGGGCGCTCGCGCGGTGGGGAGCCCCGACACCACACCCGACCAGCGACGGCGTCGAGTTGATTCACGGGAGTACCCCTTGGTGTTGCAGGCCCGCACGACCAAGCACGTGTTCGTCACCGGAGGCGTGGCCTCCTCTCTCGGCAAGGGGCTCACCGCCTCCAGCCTCGGGCAGTTGCTGACCGCTCGCGGACTCCGCGTGACCATGCAGAAGCTCGACCCCTACCTCAACGTCGATCCCGGGACGATGAACCCGTTCCAGCACGGCGAGGTGTTCATCACCGAGGATGGCGCCGAGACCGACCTCGACATCGGTCACTACGAGCGCTTCCTGGACCGCGACCTGGGTGCGGCGGCCAACGTCACCACCGGGCAGGTCTACTCCGAGGTGATCGCCAAGGAGCGGCGCGGGGAGTACCTCGGCGACACCGTCCAGGTCATCCCGCACATCACCGACGAGATCAAGTCGCGGATCACCGCGATGGCCGCCGCCGGTGAGGACGGCACCGCGCCGGACGTGGTGATCACCGAGGTCGGCGGGACCGTGGGCGACATCGAGTCGCTGCCGTTCCTGGAGGCCGCCCGGCAGGTCCGGCACGACGTGGGCCGGGACAACGTGTTCTTCCTGCACGTCTCCCTGGTGCCCTACCTCGCCCCCTCCGGCGAGCTGAAGACCAAGCCCACCCAGCACTCGGTGGCCGCGCTGCGCAACATCGGCATCCAGCCGGACGCGATCGTGTGCCGGGCCGACCGGGAGATCCCGGACGGGCTCAAGCGCAAGATCGCGCTGATGTGCGACGTGGACGGCGAGGCCGTGGTGGCCGCCCCGGACGCGCCCTCCATCTACGACATCCCGCGGGTGCTGCACTCCGAAGGCCTGGACGCCTACGTGGTGCGCCGCCTCGGACTGCCGTTCCGGGACGTGGACTGGACGGTGTGGGGCGATCTCCTGGAGCGGGTGCACAAGCCCAGTGACACCACCCGGATCGCGCTGGTCGGCAAGTACGTCGACCTGCCGGATGCCTACCTGTCGGTGACCGAGGCGCTGCGCGCCGGTGGCTTCGCGCACCGGGCCAGGGTGGAGATCCGCTGGGTTCCCTCCGACCAGTGCGAGACCCCCGCCGGCGCCGCGCAGGCCCTGGCCGGGGTGGACGGCGTGCTGATCCCCGGCGGGTTCGGCGTGCGCGGCATCGAGGGCAAGGTGGGCGCCATCCAGCACGCCCGCACCCGCGGCATCCCGGCGCTGGGCCTGTGCCTTGGCCTGCAGTGCATGGTGATCGAGGCCGCCCGCGGGCTGGCCAAGATCGACGGGGCCAACTCGGCGGAGTTCGACGAGACCGCCAAGCACCCGGTCATCTCCACCATGGCCGACCAGCAGGACGTGGTCGCCGGTGAGCGGGACATGGGCGGCACCATGCGGCTGGGCTCCTACCCGGCCAAGCTCATCCCCGGTTCCCAGGTGGCCAAGGCCTACGGCGCCACCGAGGTCACCGAACGGCACCGGCACCGCTACGAGGTCAACAACGCCTACCGGGACAAGCTCGGCAAGGCCGGGCTGGTCTTCTCCGGCACCTCGCCGGACGGGCACCTGGTCGAGTTCGTCGAACTGCCAGCCAAGACGCACCCGTTCTTCGTCGGCACCCAGGCGCACCCGGAGCTGAAGAGCCGTCCGACCCGGCCGCACCCGCTGTTCTCCGCCTTCGTCCGGGCCGCGCTGGACTACCAGGCCGCCGAACGGCTGCCGGTGGAGCTGCCGGAGACCGCGACCAGCTCGGCGGGTGTCTGATGTCCACTGTGGAGCGTGGCGCGCACGAGTTCAGCGTGGCCAAGTCCCAGGACGTCTACGCCGGGCGGGTGATGGCGCTGCGGGTGGACGACGTGGTGATGCCCGGCGGCAAGGTCGCCACCCGGGAGGTGATCGAGCACCCGGGCGCGGTCGGCGTGATCGCGCTGGACGAGAACGACAACGTGGTGCTCATCCACCAGTACCGGCACCCGGTCGGGCAGCGGCTGTGGGAGCTGCCGGCCGGGCTGCTCGACGCCGAGGGCGAGGATCCGGCCATCACGGCGGCGCGCGAGCTGGCCGAGGAGGTCGGACTGGCCGCCACCGACTGGTCGGTGCTGGTCGACGTCTCCGGCTCGCCAGGGTTCATGGACGAGGTCATCCGGGTCTACCTGGCCCGTGGTCTGTCCACTGTGGAGCAGCTGGAAGACACCGGCGACGAGGAGGCCGACCTCGTGGTGCGGCGGGTGCCGCTGAGCGAGGCCGTGCGGATGGTGCTCTCCGGTGCCATCATCAACGCTGCCACGGTGTCCGGGGTGCTGGCCGCGCACGCGGTGCTCTCCGGCGCGGCGGAGACCAGGCCGGTCGACGCCCCGTGGGAGTCCAGGCCGCACCGGTTCGCGCGGCGCCGCAGCGGCTGAGCCGAGCTAGGCGGAGGAGGAGTCGACGTGCGAGTCGGTGTCCCTCGTGAGGTCAAGAACCACGAGTACCGGGTGGCCATCACCCCGGCCGGAGTGGTGGAACTGGTGCGCCGCGGCCATCAGGTCCTGATCGAACGGGAGGCCGGCCTCGGCTCCTCCTTCCCCGACTCCGACTACCTCGCGGCCGGGGCGAAGATCCTCAACTCGGCCGAGGACGTGTGGGGCGAGGCGGACCTGGTGCTCAAGGTCAAGGAGCCCATCGCCGAGGAATATCACCGGATGCGGCGCGGGCAGACCCTGTTCACCTACCTGCACCTGGCCGCCAGCCGGGAGTGCACCGAGGCGATCGTGGCCGCCGGGATCGACGCGGTCGCCTACGAGACCGTGCAGCTGCCGGACGGCTCGCTGCCGCTGCTCGCGCCGATGAGCGAGGTGGCCGGGCGGATGGCCCCGCAGGTCGGCGCGCACACCCTGGAACGCGCGGCCGGTGGCCGAGGGGTGCTGCTGGGCGGGGTGTCCGGGGTGCCCGCGGGCAAGGTCGCGGTGATCGGCGCCGGCGTGTCCGGGATGAACGCGGCCACCATCGCACTCGGTCTGCAGGCCGAGGTGGTGGTGCTGGACAACAACATCAACCGGTTGCGGCAGATCGACTTCGTCTACCGCGGCCACCTGCAGACCATCGCCAGCAACGCCTACGAGATCGAACGAGCCTGTCTGTGGGCGGACCTGGTGATCGGCGCGGTGCTGGTGCCCGGCGCCAAGGCGCCCAAGCTGATCAGCAATGACCTGGTGGCCCGGATGCGGCCCGGCTCGGTGCTGGTGGACATCGCCATCGACCAGGGCGGCTGCTTCGAGGACTCCCGGCCGACCACGCACGGCGATCCGGTCTTCGGCGTGCACAACTCGGTCTTCTACTGCGTGGCCAACATGCCCGGCGCGGTCCCGCACACCTCCACCTGGGCGCTGACCAACGTCACCCTGCCCTACGCGGTGGCCTTGGCGGACAAAGGTTTGCGCGCGGCGGTACAGGAGGACCACACGCTGGCCAAGGGGGTCAACGCGGTCGGCGGGCAGCTGGTACTGGCCGAGGTCGCCGCCGCGCACGGCCTCCCGCACGCCGAGCTGACCGACGCACTGGCATGATGCGCCCCTGAGAACTCCAGCGGCGGAGGGACCGGCGCACTGAACGGCGATGCGACAACCAGCCCGGTGGCGATCCCCGCCGCGCTCTCGGCCGCCGTCGGCAGGTACCTGGACCACCTCACCGTGGAACGCGGCACCGCCCGCAACACCCTGGACTCCTACGCCCGCGACCTGCGCCGCTACACCGAACACCTGGCCGCGGCCGGGGTCGGCTCACTGCCGGAGGTGACGCAGCGGCACGTCGCGGAGTTCCTGGCCGGACTGCGCGAGGGCGACGGGCAACGGCCGCCGCTGGCCGCCTCCTCGGCCGCGCGCGCCGTGGTCGCGGTGCGCAGCCTGCACCGCTTCGGCTACCGCGAGGGCCTGCTCAGCGCCGATGTGGCCAGCGGGGTGCACCCGCCGACCCCGCCGCGCAGGCTGCCCAAGGCACTGCCGGTGGACGATGTGCTGCGGCTGCTGGACGGAGCGGGCAGCGAGGACCCGCGCGGACTGCGGGACCGGGCGCTGCTGGAACTGCTGTACTCCACCGGCGCGCGGATCTCCGAGGCGGTCGGGCTGGACGTGGACGACGTGGACCCGACGGAACGCACCGCGCTGCTCGACGGCAAGGGCGGCAAGCAGCGCCTGGTGCCGGTGGGACGGCCCGCGCTGGCCGCCCTGGACGCCTACCTGGTGCGGGCCCGGCCGGTGCTGGCGGCCAAGGGGCGGGGCAGCGCGGCGGTGTTCCTCAACGCCCGCGGCGGGCGGCTGTCCAGGCAGAGCGCGTGGCAGACGCTGAAGGACTCGGCCGAACGGGCGGGCATCGCCGGGGACGTGTCCCCGCACACACTGCGGCACTCCTTCGCCACCCACCTGATCGAGGGCGGCGCCGACGTCCGGGTGGTGCAGGAGCTGCTCGGGCACGCCTCGGTGACCACCACCCAGGTCTACACCCTGGTCACCGTGAACACCCTGCGCGAGGTCTTCGCCACCGCCCATCCACGGGCCAGGGGCTAGCTACTCCGTTGTGCCGAACGGGTGCCGTGGCCCTGATGACCAGGTCGGACGGGTCCCGGCGAGGCGCGTTGCCGCTGTGACCCGCGAAGCCTACGCTCGCCAGCAGGGTCTACCCGCCGACACGAGGAGTCAGGTCAGATGTCCACACCGCAGCCAGCCTTTGGGCGGCCCCGTGGTGAGGCGGCTGACCTCAGCCTGGCGCCCAAGCCCGCTGACCTGTCCGAGGAGCACGTTCCGCACCTCGCCACCGGCGAGATGGGGCCCACCGGACGGCCGATGCGGCACGTGCCGGAGCCCTCGCTGCTGGCCGGGCACGGACCCGCCAAGGTTCTCGCGATGTGCAACCAGAAGGGCGGGGTCGGCAAGACCACCTCGACCATCAACCTGGGCGCGGCGCTGGCCGAGTACGGCCGCCGGGTGCTGCTGGTGGACTTCGACCCGCAGGGCGCGCTCTCGGTGGGGCTCGGCGTGCAGCCGCACCACCTGGACCGGACCATCTACAACGTGATCATGGAGCGCTCGGCCACCATCGAGGAGACCGTGCTGCGCACCTGCGTGGAGGACATGGACCTGTTGCCCAGCAACATCGACCTGTCCGCCGCCGAGGTGCAGCTGGTCTCCGAGGTCGGCCGCGAGCACACCCTGCAGCGCGCGCTGCGGCCGGTGCTGGACCACTACGACTACATCCTCATCGACTGCCAGCCCTCCCTCGGCCTGCTCACGGTGAACGCCCTGGCAGCCGCGGACGGGATGATCATCCCGCTGGAGTGCGAGTTCTTCAGCCTGCGCGGGGTCGCGCTGCTCATCGACACCATCGAGAAGGTGCGCGAACGGCTCAACCCGCGGCTGGAGATATCCGGGATTCTCGCCACCATGTACGACCCGCGTACGCTGCACTCCCGAGAAGTCATGGCCCGGGTAGTGGAGGCGTTCGGGGACATCGTGTACGACACCGTGATCAACCGCACCGTGCGGTTCCCCGAGACCACCGTCGCCGGCGAGCCGATCACCCGCTGGGCCCCCCGCTCCGGCGGGGCCAAGGCCTACCGGGCGCTGGCCCGCGAGGTGATCGCCAGGTGAGCAGCCCCGCTGTCGCAGGGCCGGTCGAGTGACCACAGTGGACACACCGGACACTCCACAAGGGACGGACGAGCACGGCCGGTTCACCGTGCGGCTGGCCAACTTCACCGGTCCGTTCGACCTGCTGCTGCAACTGATCTCGCAGCACCAGATGGACGTCACCGAGGTGGCGCTGCACCAGGTCACCGAGGACTTCATCGCGCACATCCGGGTGCTCGGCGATGCCTGGGACCTGGACGAGACCACCGAGTTCCTGGTCATCGCGGCCACCCTGCTCGACCTCAAGGCGGCCCGGCTGCTGCCCGCCGCCGACGTGGACGACGAGGACGACCTGGCGTTGCTGGAGGCCCGCGACCTGTTGTTCGCCCGGCTGTTGCAGTACCGGGCGTACAAGCAGGTCGCGGCGCTGTTCGGCGAACTGGAGGCGACCGCGTTGCGGCGCTACCCGCGCTCGGTGGCCATGGAGGACCGGTTCGTCGAGCTGATGCCCGAGGTGATGCTCGGCGTCGACCCGCGCCGCTTCGCCGAACTGGCCGCCGCGGTGTTTAGGCCCAAGCCGCCACCGGTGGTCGGGCTGGCGCACCTGCACATGCACCCGGTGTCCGTGCGCGAGCACGCCGGGATCCTGCGGGTGCGGCTGGCCGAACTGGGCGAGGCGAGCTTCGCCGAGCTGACCACCGACTGCACCGAGACGGTGGAGGTGGTGGCCCGGTTCCTGGCGCTCCTGGAGCTGTACCGGGAGACCGTGGTGCTCTTCACCCAGGAGGAGCCGCTCGGGGAGCTGCTGGTGCGCTGGGTGGGCGGCAGCAAGGAGCAGGCGGAACTGGCCGCCGCGGCCGGGATGGCCGTGGCGGATGAGGAGGAGTACGGGTGACCGAGAACGGCACTCCGGTGGCGGACGAGCAGGTCGCGGAGCCCGAGGTGGCGCCCGTGGTCACGCCGGAGCCCGAGGTCGCGGCCGCGCCGGTGACCGACGGCGTGCACGCGCCGCTCGCGGCGGAAGTGGACGCGCCGGAGGAAGAGGACGAGGACGCGGCGGTCGTCGGCGGCCTGCCGGACCTCAGCGAGGACGGCGCGCTGGACGCCGCGCTGGAATCGGTGCTGCTGGTGGTGGACGCGCCCGCGCCGGAGGAAGTCCTCGCTGACGCGCTGGATGTGTCGGTGGCCAGGGTGACCGTGGCGCTGGGCAGACTGGCCGCCGGGTACACCGAATCCGGGCGCGGGATCGACCTGCGCCGGGTGAGCGACGGCTGGCGGTTCTACACCCGCGACGTGCACGCGCCGTTCGTGGAGCGGTTGCTGCTCAACGGACAGCGGGCGAAACTGACCCGCGCCGCGCTGGAGACCCTGGCGGTGATCGCCTACCGCCAGCCGGTCACCAGGGCCAGGGTGGCCGCGGTGCGCGGGGTGAATGTGGACGGGGTTATCCGCAGTCTGCTCGCTCGTGGTCTGATTGAGGAGACTGGTGCGGATCCGGACACCAACGGCCTCCTGTACCGCACCACAGAGCTGTTCCTGGAGCGATTGGGGTTGTCCTCGGTGAAGGAACTGCCCCCGCTCGCCCCGTTGTTGCCGGAAGTGGACTCGATCGACGATGTCTAGTAGTGAGCCGCAGGGTGTGCGGTTGCAGAAGGTGCTCTCCAAGGCCGGGATCGCCTCCCGCCGAGTGGCGGAGGACATGATCGCCGAAGGCCGGGTGGCCGTGGACGGCGAGATCGTCACCGAACAGGGCCGCCGGGTCGACCCGGAGCTGGCGGTGATCCACGTCGACGGCCTGCGCGTGATGGTCACCGGCAACCTGGTGCACCTGGCGCTGAACAAGCCGCGCGGGGTGCACACCACCATGTCGGACGACCGCGGCCGCCCCTGCGTCGGCGACTACGTGGCCGACCACGAGGAACGCCTCTTCCACGTCGGCCGCCTGGACGCCGAGACCGAGGGTCTGCTGCTGCTGACCAACGACGGCGAGCTGGCGCACCGGCTGATGCACCCCTCGTACAACGTGTACAAGACCTACCTGGTGGAGGTCGCCGGACCGGTGCACCGCGACCTGGGCCGCAAGCTGCTGGCCGGGGTCGAGCTGGAGGACGGGCCGGTGCGGTTGGACAAGTACCACGTCAAGGACGCCAACGGCGGACGGGTGCTGATCGAGGTGGTGCTGCACGAGGGGCGGAACCGGATCGTGCGGCGGTTGTTCGACTTGGTGGGGCATCCGGTGCTGCGACTGGTGCGCACGGCGGTGGGGGAGGTTCGGCTGGCGGGGTTGCGTCCCAGCGCGTTGCGACCGCTCACCCGGGCCGAGGTGGGGGCCTTGTACAAGAACGTGGGGCTCTGACCGAGCAGCTGACCGAGTGTTGGCCGTTGTTGTACGTCGCGTTGGCCGTTGTGGGACGTCGTGGGCAGCTGCGGTTGGGTACCGATCAAAAAAGGGATGGCCTCGCCGGCCGGGCAGACCACCGGAGGGGTGGGGCAGATCAACACCCGGGATGAGCGGGTTGCGGGGCGGGGTTTGGGCTGCCGACTCGAGACCCAGCGTGGCTCCGAGGGCTCGCGTGTTCTCCGTACGGCCTTCCGCCAGCCAACCACACCCCGATGAGCGGCCCCCGTCGCGTTGGGTTGGCCGGGCTGCGGTTTGTGTTGCAGGGGCCGCTCATCGGGGTGTGGTCTGCATGCTCCAGGCCGTACGGAGAACACGCGAGGGCCCTCGTCGTGGGGGTTTCACCCCTCCGCCCCGGCCTGCCGCGTCCCACAACGGCCAACGTGGCGTACGAGTTGGGCCAACTCGCCGTCCATAACGGCCAACTCGGCGTACGACAACGGCCAACACGCTGGTGGGGTGGGTTAGTTGTCTAGGTAGTGGAGGACTGCTAGGACTCGGCGGTGGTCGTTGCCGGCTATGGGGAGGCCTAGTTTGGTGAAGATGCTGCCTACGTATTTCTCTACCGCGCGTTCGGTGATGGTCAGGGCTTCGCCGATGCCTGCGTTGGAGCGGCCTTCGGCCATCAGGCCCAGGACTTCGCGTTCGCGGGGGGTCAGGGTGGCTAGGGGGTCCTGGCGGCGGCTGCGGGCCAGGAGCTGGGCTACTACCTCGGGGTCGAAGACCGTGCCGCCGTCGGCTACCTGGTTGAGGGCGCGCAGGAAGTCCTCGATGTCGGCGACGCGGTCCTTGAGCAGGTAGCCGATGCCGCTCAGGTCGTTGGTGAGCAGGTCGGCGGCGTAGCGCTCCTCGACGTACTGGGACAGGATGAGGATCTTGGTGGTTGGCCAGCTGCGGCGGATCACCAGGGCGGCGCGCAGGCCCTCGTCGCGGTGGGTGGGGGGCATGCGGACGTCGATCACGGCGATGTCGGGCTGGTGTTCGCCGACGGCGCGCAGCAGTTGCTCGGCGTCGCCGACCGCCTCGACCACCTCGTGCCCGCTCTCGGCCAGCAGCAGGATCAGGCCCTGGCGCAGCAGCACGGCATCCTCGGCGATCACGACTCGCATGGCAGCTCCATGGTCAGGATGGTCGGCCCGCCCTCGGGGCTGTACAGGGTCAGCGTGCCATCGACGCCGCCCGCCCGGTCGGCCAGCCCGGCCAGGCCGGAGCCGGGGCCTGCCTTGGCGCCGCCGATGCCGTCGTCGGTGACCACCACGGTGAGCCGCTCACCGGTGCGGCGCACCTCGATGGCGGCCTTGCTGGCGTGCGCGTGCTTGGCGATGTTGGTCAGCGCCTCGGAGATCATGAAGTAGGCGATGGCCTCGATGGTCTGGGACGGCCGGGCCTCCACGTAGTACCGGATGCGCACCGGGACCGGGCAGCGGGCCGACAGCGCGGACAGCGCCGCGTCCAGGCCGCGGTCCTCCAGCACCGGCGGGTGCAGGCCGCGGGTGAGGTTGCGCAGCTCGTCGATGGCGTCCTTGGCTTCCTGGTGCGCCTCCTCGATCAGTTTGAGCGCGCCGTCCGGGTCCTGGCCGTGCCTGCTGCGGGCCCGGCCCAGTTTCATGGCCAGGGCGACCAGTTGCTGCTGGGCGCCGTCGTGCAGGTCGCGTTCGATCCGCTGCCGCTCGGCCTCGGCCGCCTGCATCGCCACCGCGCGCCGCTCCTCCACCTGCTGCACCCGCTCGGCCAGGTCGGCCGCTGACTTGGGTTCCAGCATGGTGCGGGTCAGCGCCAGGTGCACGCTGACCATGGCGCGCACCAGCACCGGCGCGAGCATCAGCAGTAGCAGGCCGGCCAGCAGGAAGGCGCCGAGCCAGAACGGCCAGCTGGAATCCCTGAAGACGGCCATGTTGGTGTAGGAGTTGTGGAAGACGCTGCCGTCGGGCAGCACCACATGTGCTGAGAAGAAGAACTCGACGACCACAACGGTGATCAGGAAGCCGGGGCCGTACCAGGCGAGGAAGGTGATCAAGGCGGTCGCCACGGTCAGCACGCCGCGGGCGATCCAGTAGCCGATGGTGCGCCACAGCGTCGGATTGACCACCAGCCGCAGCGCCACCTTGTAGGGGTTGCGGCCTGGCGGCATGGTCAGGCCGGGGGTCACCGACTCCCCGGTCACCAGGCGGAGCTGCGCGGCCTCGGCCCGGCCGAACCGGACCAGCAGCCACCCGAGGAGCCACACCACCACCGGGCTGCCCAGCAGGGTCGGCAGGAACCACACCGCCAGGTAGAACTTCTGCACGAACAGCGCCGCGACCAGCGGGAACAGCGCGCCGACGAAGCCGAAGAAGATCACCGCGAGCGGGAGCAGGATCCAGAACGCGCCCAGCAGCAGGCTCAGCGTGCCCAGCCAGGTGCGCTTGCTGACCACCTCGTGCAGCGGGTTCCGTGGCGGCCGGGGCCGGATCATCGACGCTCCTTTTCGGACAGTGGATGACCTCAGCCTAGGAGCGTGCCCCCTAGGGGGCCACCGTGCCAGCCGGGGGAACCACCCCCGTGCTAGCACCCCGGTCATTTCAGGAGGTAACCCTGGCGACGCGGCGGCCCGGCCCGGCCAGGCTTGCTGACATGATCGCCGAACTGACCAGGCCGCTGCCGAAGCTGCTCGCCCGCGCCGCCGTCGAGGACAGCCCCGGGTACCGCATGGTCATCGCGGACACCCGGGCCGAAGTGCTTGCCGCCCAACGACTCCGGCACCGGGTTTTCGCCGGGGAGCTGGGCGCGGCGCTGGCCGGTCCGGACGGGGTGGACGCGGACGAGCTGGACGCGCACTGCGAGCACCTGCTGATCAAGGACGAGCGCACCGGCGAGGTGGTGGGCACCTACCGCATCCTGCCGCCGGGCGCCGCGGCCCGCCGGGGCGCGCTCTACTCCGACGGGGAGTTCGAGCTGGACGCGCTGGCCGGACTGCGATCCTCGCTGGTGGAGGTCGGCCGGTCCTGCGTGGACCCGGCGCACCGCAACGGCGGGGTGATCGGGCTGATGTGGGCCGGGCTGGCCCGGTACGTGAACCTGGTCGGGGGACGCTGGGTGGCAGGCTGCGGTTCGGTGCCCCTAGCAGACGGCGGGCAGCTGGCCGCCGCGGTGCGGGACCGGGTGTTCGACCGCGCGCTGGCACCGGAGCGGTACCGGGTGCGGCCGCGTAATCCCTGGCCGCATCAGGACATCGAGCGAACGGCCGGGCGGGTGGTGCTGCCGCCGCTGATGCAGGGGTACCTGCGGCTGGGGGCCTGGGTGGGCGGGGAACCCGCCTACGACGCGGACTTCGGCTGCGCGGACTTCTTCCTGTTGCTGGACATGGATCGGCTGGATCCCCGTTACCTGCGACGGTTCCAGTGACCGCGGCAGGGCGGACGGGCGCCTTCCGCTGGACGCCGAGTTCGCCGTGTGACGACACCTGCGTGCCGGATCGGGAACGGGAACCCGTTGCGCCACTGGGAGTTCAGCTGCGGCGGTGGCTCGCGCTGGCCGGGGTGTTCGCGCTCGCGGTGCCGGTGTCCTGGCTGTTGCCGTTGCTGCCCAACGGAATCCGGGGGCGGCTGGCGAGCAGCGGAGCCCGTGGGATCCTGTGGGCGCTGGGGATTCGCGTGGTGGCGCGGAATTCGACGCCACGGCGGGGTCCGGCCTTGCTGGTGGGCAACCACATCTCCTGGCTGGATGGGTTGGTGCTGCTGTCCAGGGAACCACTGCACCAAGTGGCCAAGTCTGAGATCCGGGACCTTCCGGTGTTCGGCGGGCTGGCCGCGCGGGCCGGGACGGTGTTCATCGAGCGGGACCGGCTGTCCACGCTGCCGGGGACCGTCGCGGAGATGCGGGACCGGCTGGCCGCTGGGATCACCGTCGCGGTGTTCCCGGAGGGCACCACCCGCTGCGCGCCGGACGGGGTTGTGTTGCGCCCGGCCAGTTTCCAGGCCGCGCTGGACGCCGGTGTGCCGGTGCGGCCGGTGCGGCTGGAGTTCCGCGGGGCGGACGGGACACCGTCCGCGGCGGCGGCCTTCCTCGGCGAGGAGGACGTACTGACCTCGCTGCGGCGGGTGATCCGCGCCCACGGGCTGTCCGTGCAGCTGCGCGAGGGCGCCACGATCTGGCCGCGGACCGTGCGCGACCGGCGGGAGTTCGCCGCTCGCGCGCAGGCGGAAATCCTGGGCGGGACAACGGTTCCCGTCCCGGAGTTGCGGGTGGCGGCCTGATGCCGGAGTTCCTGCAGGCGTTGCTCGCCTCGCCCTGGCTGTACCTGATCGTGCTGGCCTTCGCCGCGCTGGACGCGGTGCTGCCGTTCACCCCCAGTGACAGCACGGTGATCGCGATCAGCGTGGCCGCGGCCACCGGCCCGCCCTCGATCTGGCTTGTGCTGCTGGCCGCGATCGCCGGGGTGCTGCTCGGCGACTACGGCACCTACCTCGCCGGCCGCGGCGCCGGACCCGGGCTGGAACGGCGATTGTCCCGCAGCCGCAAGGGAAAGCAGGCCTACGAGTGGGCCCAGCGGGCGATCCGTCGGCAGGGGCCGTGGGTGATCGTGGCGGCCCGGTACATCCCGGCCGGGCGGCTGGCCAGCATGCTCGCCGCCGGTGCGGTGGGCTATCCCCGTGGCCGGTTCCTGTTGTGGGACACCGTGGCCGGCACCATCTGGGCGGTGGCCTGCGTGGCGATCGGCTACCTCGGCGGGCGCGCGTTCGAGCAGAACCCGTTGCTGGGACTGCTGATGGCGCTCGGTATCGCGGCCGGACTGGCCGGAGCCGTGGCCGGGGTGCGCGCGTTGTGGTCGCGACGGCGGCGCGCACCCCGGCAGCGGGAACTCAGCGAAGCAGGTACTGCCAGGTGAGCAGGTCGATCACCCCGGTGGCCGGGATCCGTTGCGCGGTCTGCAGATCCTTCACCGCGGACTGGGTGGCCTCGGTGAACTCGCCGTCGGCCGGACTGCGCAGCCCGGCCGCGACCAGCAGCAGCTGGGCCGCGTGCACCGCGTCGCCCCGATCGCCCGTGCGCAGCGCGGCCGGAACCAGCGCGGGCCAGGACTCGGCGCCGACCAGACCGGTCTCGGCAACGCCGATCCGGACCTCCAGCCGGCGGGCCGCCTCATCGGTACGCTGGTCGAACACGCCGTCCAGGGGCACGCCGCGCTCACCCGCGTGGTGCAGCAGGCGTTGCGCGGCCAGGACTTTCTCGCCGCGGTCACCGGGCTGCAGCAACGGCCAGGTCACCGGGTCGACGATCTTCTCCCGGCTGCCCATGGCCGCCGCGACCGAGCGCCGCAGTTCCGGCAGCCGCCCGTAGAGCACGTTGCCGGGACAGGCGGTGTTGTTGAAGTCCCGGTGCCCGAAGATCTGGCTGGCCGGGATCCGGTACTGCGCGCACATGTACCTGCACAGCTGGACCAGGGAGTTCCACTGCGCGGTGGTCGGGCCGACGCTGGTGTACAGGCCCTCGTTCTCGATCCCCAGGGCCACGTTGTTCTGCCCGGCGGTGTGCGCGCTGACCACGTGCTGGGTGCCGCCGTTGAGCGCGGCCAGACTGCGGTGCCGGCCCTCGGTGATGTGCCCGCCGCGGCTGTTGGTGAAGTGCTGCCCGGTGTCGATCCACCTGTTGGAATCCATGTGGTAGTTCTGGATCGACCTGGACAGCGCGAACGCGCGGGCCAGCGAGTAGTCGGTGACGTTGCCGGTGGCCGTGTGGTGCACGATGATCTTGACCGGCCGCGAGTTGAGCACCGAGATACCGCCGCTGGGCGCGCGTGCGCCCCAGGCCCCGGTGCCGTGGATGGGTGGAGCCGCGGATTCCGCGGCTCCGGCGAGCAGTGGATCGGCCAGCCCGAGTGCGCCGGCCGCGGTCACGGTGAGTCCGCCACGCAGGAAAGCGCGGCGGCCGAACGGATTGTGAGCAGGGTTCGACATGACGACGACTCCCTCGTCTTGGGGGCAGGGAACCCCAGAGAAGTGGGTCGTTCGACGGTAAGAGCTGGTTCCGGAACTCGTAAGGGCCGAAGGGGTGAGGAACTTTCGATTACTTGTACTAGTACGTCACCGATTCACGTAATCGGTAGCCCGTCGAGGTGGCGGAGGTCAGGTGAATACGCCGAATGCCGCAGGAGATCGGGCACAGAAGTTGAATGGGCGCGCCACCCCGGGAGGTCGGGAATCCGGCCGGACCCCTTGCGCGAGAAAGGGCCCGGCCGGACCGCGATGGTCCAGCCGGGCCCCTTCAGGCGTTCAGCTCAGCAGGTGCCGTTGTCCTTCCACACGCCCCACTGGCCGGTCGTGCCCGGCTCCTCGCCCCGGGTCCACCAGCGGGCGGTCCAGGACTTGCCCTTGTGCGAGACGGTGTTGTCCTTGACGTAGGTGTCGCCGCTCTTCCACGCCGGGGCGCTGCACGAGCCGCCCGAGGTGGTCGTGGTGCTGGTCGGGTTGGTCGAGGGCCACGGGACCTGCGGGGACTTGTAGTAGTTGATCCCCATGACGTTCCAGCGCGGGCCCTGGGCGGCCAGCCGCTGCTTGAAGGCGTCCCAGTTGTGCGTGGACCGCGGCGACCAGCCCAGCTCCGCGATCGCGGGCAGCCGCGGGAAAGCCATGAACTCGATGTCCGCGGTCTTGGTCAGCGTCTCCGACCACAGCGGGGCCTCCACGCCGAAGACCGCGTTCTCGTTCACGCCGCTGAGGTAGCCGCCCGGGTTCCAGTCGTAGGCGGTCTGGACCTCGATGAAACCGGCCCAGCTCAGGCCGAGCGGGGTGCTGGCGTTGTACTTCATGTCCAGGTAGGCCTTGTTGGCCGGGGACAGCAGCACCTTGCCGCCGCGGGCCGCATGCGCGGCAACGTTGTTGTCGGTGGTGGTGGTGCCCCAGAACTGCGGGATGGCCGAGACCGGCGGGGCCGGGTTGACCTTCACGAACTCGTGCCAGCCCAGGATCTTCTTGCCGTACTTGCCGACCAGGGGCATGACCTTCTGCATGAAGGTGTTGTAGTCGGCGTCGCTGGTCGCGTGCGCCTCGTCGCCGCCGAGGTGGAAGTACTCGCCGGGGGTGATCGCGGCGAGTTCCCGGATGACGTCCTCGACGAACTTGTAGGTGATGTCCTTGGCGATGCACAGCGAGCTGTAGCCGACCTCGGTGTCGGTGCGCAGCGGCGGGGCCACGCCGTTGCAGTTCAGCTCGGCGTAGGAGGACAGCGCGGCGTTGGTGTGCCCAGGGATGTCGACCTCGGGGATCACCGTGATGTGCCGGGCCTTGGCGTAGTTGATCACGTCGGCGTACTGCGCCTTGGTGTAGAAACCGCCGGGGCCGCCGCCGACCTGGGTGCTGGCGCCGTGCTTGGTCAGGTTCGGCCAGCTGTCGATCTGGATCCGCCAGCCCTGGTCGTCGGTCAGGTGCCAGTGGAAGTTATTGATCTTGTACAGCGCGAGCTGGTCGATGTAGCGCTTGACCGTGTCCACGGTGAAGAAGTGCCGGGCCGAGTCCAGGTGCGCGCCGCGGTAGCCGAAGCGCGGCTGGTCCACGATCTTGGCGCCGGGCACCGTCCACGGGCCGGGCTTGACCGAGCCGGACTCGATCGCCGCCGGCAGCAGCTGGCGCAGTGTCTGCACACCGGCGAACAGGCCGGCCGCCTTGTTCGCGCGCACGGTGACCACGCCCGCGGTCACGTCGAGCTGGTAGCCCTGCTCGCCCACGCTCGCGGGCGCGCCGGAGAGCAGCAGCGCGATGCCGTCGGCCGGGTTGCCCGCGGCCGGAGTGATCGGCAGCGGGTACCCGGTGGAGCGGCGCAGGATCGAGGCCAGGTAGTCCGCGACCTGGGTGGCCTCGGCGGATCCGGCCTGGGTCTGGATGCGGGTGCCCGCGCCCAGGGTGAAGGTGACGCCGGCGGCCGGGGTGACCGACGCGGGTACCGGCACGATGCTCTGCAACGGGCTCGCGGCCTCCTCGGCGACCGCGTCACGCTGGGCCGAGGCCCAGCCCAGAGTGGCTCCGCCGAGCACGACTAGGGCGGCGAGACCGCCGGCCAACCGCGACCGCAATGGCCGCGCGCTGAGGGTTTTCACGGGGATGTCCTCCCGGAGAGTTCGGACAGGCGAGCACAGGCGGCGGCGTGTTGCAGCCATCGAATCTCCCGGCAACCCTCGTGTCAAGGTCTAGACCACTGGGTTCATCCCGGTGCCGCCACCTGTGCTCTTCCGTACCTGTCCGTACCTAGCTCCCCGCGGGGATTGACAACAGCCCGATCCCGTCCATGGTGCGCACCTCGAAGCTGGCGATGTCGGTCCTGGACAGCGCCACGTTCCCGGTGTTGCGCAGCGGCTCCGGCGAGCCGGCCACGCCGTAGCCCTTCTCCGGCACCACCCAGCTGTTCACCGGGAAGGTCTCGCCTGCCTTGCCGATGGCCACCAACTGGCAGCGCCTCGGCCCGGAGATGCCCTTCAACTCCATCCGCACCTCGACGCCGGAGCCCTTCTCCGTCAGCGCCAGGATCGCGGAGACGTTGTTCGCCGGGTTGCTGCCGGTCAGCGTCTCCTCGTTGAGCGTGTTCGCGTCCGTGCTCGGGCCGGACGGCCCGCTCTGGACGGGGGGACGGGTGGTGCTCGGCTGGCTGGGCAGGCTCAGGATCGGGCTGGGCAGCGCGACGCCGTCCCGCCCGTCGCCGGTTGTCGCCGAGATCGCCAGTGGGGTCAGCACCAGTGCCAGGCAGGCCGCCGCGGCCAGCGACCACAGCACGGCCTTGCGCCGGTCGCGCTTGCGCGCGCCGACCTGGTCGAGCAGCTGGGCCAGCACCCGTTCGTCCGGTTGCGCCGGCGCCTGGGCGGCCGGGGCGAAGGCGGGCGGACGCGGCTGGGTTCGCGGCGGTGGCCCTGGTAGCGGGCGCGGCGCCGGTGCGCCCGGCTGCGGTCTGGCCAGTGGCGGCACGCTGCGCAGCGGCCGGCCCGGCGGGGCCTGCGGCCGCGGCTGGTTCGGCCGGACCTGTGGCGACGGCACCGCGCCGTTGCGCTGCTGCTGGTGTTGTCCCAGCGCGCGGGCGGTGTCGAGCAGGTCCGGCAGGTCGAGCAGCTCCTGCAGCTCGTCCTGGCAGCGCGTGCAGTGCGTCAGGTGCTCCTCGAAGGCGATGGTGTCCGCCTCGTTGAGCACGCCGAGCAGGTAGGCGCCGACGTCGGAGTGGTCAGGTGGGGACGACATCCCCGCTCACCCCCGATCCTGGAGTGACCGTCGTAGGGCACGCAACGCGTAGTACACCCTGGACTTGACGGTACCCGGTGGCACGCCCAGAACGGCGGCCGCTTCGTTGATGGTGCGGTCTCGTAGGTAGGTCTGGGTGATGGCCTCCCTGTGCTCTTCGCTCAACTGCTGCAACGCCTCGGTGATCACCAGGGCGGAGAGGGTCGCGTCGGCGCCGTCAGGCACCGGCACTGCCTCCAACGGACTCGCGTCGACCTCGTGCGGCCGCGCACTGCGGCTTCGCCTTCCGTCGATCACGATCCGCCTCGCCACGGTGAACAACCAGGCCCGCATCAGCCCGGGTTCCCGGTCCAGCTTCTCGGCGTTGCGCCAGGCCCGGAACAAGGTTTCCTGCACCACGTCCTCGGCCCACTGGCGATCATTGCCGGTGAGCTTGCACGCGTGCCCGAACAGCGCACCACCGTATTCACGGTAGAGCGCCCTGACCAGATCGTCGTCCCGGCCGGAAACCTCGGCGGTGCCGGTTGACTCTGCTCTGGTGACCCGATGTCGGCCCACGGCGCACATCCTGTCCCCAGCAACGGGTTTCGTACAGGGTTGCGGCCGATCTTTTTGTGCTCGCGACGGATTTGGATCGATTTTGCGGCCAGGTTGAACCACCCGCGACAGGGATCCGTAATCGTTGGCGCGTCGTCACGAAGGGACTGTCCACTATGGACTATTGAGTTCGCCGCCCGCGAAGCTTCCGGTTTTCCCTGGCGGAACACCGGAAACGCCCGGGTAGGCCGGGTCGCACCCCCTGGCCTACCCGGGTTCCGCCGCCCGTCTGCCCCGGAGGCGCACATGCCGCACCATCCGGTCCTGCAACTCGCCGTGAGCACCCAGGACGACGGGGTGCGCGCGGCGGCCGCGCTATCGGGGTGGCTGGCCTACGGGCTGATGTGCCTGACCCTGTGCTGGGGCGTGTTCACCAGCGCGGGCTGGGTGCGCCGGGCGACCGGGCGGCAGGTGGTGCGCTCGGGTCACCTGGTGCTGGCCACGGTCACGCTGGCCTTCGTGTGCAGTCACGGCCTGGCCCTGTTGTTCCTGCGGGAGGAGCGTTTCGGCCTGGTCAACCTGTTGTTCCCGGTGGTGGCGGGCGCGCCGCTGCGGCACACCCTTGGCGCGCTGGCCTTCGAGCTGATGCTGCTGGTGGCCTTCTCGGTGGGACTGCGCCGGGTGCTGGGCTACCGGCGATGGCTGTGGTTGCACCGGTTGGCCTATCCGGCCGCGGCACTCGGTGTGGCGCATGCCCTGCTGGGCGCCCTCGCCGGCGGGCGGTTCGGTCTGCTGTGGCTGGCCGGGGTGACCCTGCTGGTGCCGGTGCTGACCCTGACGGTGCTGCGTTTCCTGCCGGCCAGGATGCTGGTCTCGGCGCGGATCATCGAGGAGGCGCCGTGAGATGGCCCTGACCGGGCGGGCCGAACGGATCGTGGTGGTGGGCACGGGCCCGGCCGGACTGAACGCGGCGGAACGCTTGCGAGAGCAGGGATTCTCCGGCGAGGTCCTGGTGGTGGGTGAGGAACCCCGGCTGCCTTACCACCGTCCGGCCCTTGCGCAGCAGCTGTTGCTGGGGCAAGCGGGTCCGGAGGAGCTGACCCTGCCCGGCCTGCCGGAGCTGGATGTGGTGTGGCGACTGGGATCCCGGGCGGCCGCGCTGGACGTGGACCGCAGGCTGCTGCTGTTGCCGCGCGGTGAGGAGTTGCGCTATGACGGCCTGGTCGTGGCCACCGGGGCCCAGGCCAGGCACCTGCCCGGCGCGCCCCGGCACGACCGCCGGGTGCAGGTGCTGCGCACGATGAGCGATGGTCTTGCGCTGCAACGCAATGTGACCGCGGGCCAGGGCCCGGTGGTGATCGTGGGCGGCGGGTTCCTTGGCTGTGAACTGGCCGCGAGCCTGCGCGCCATGGACATCCCGGTGCTGCTGGTGGACCGCGGCGGCGACCTGCTCGGGGACGTGCTGGGCGAGCGGATGGGCGCCGCGGTCACCCAGCTGCACCAGGACGCCGGGGTGCGGCTGGCCCTGGGCGTGACGGTGTGGCGGTTCGCCCCGCACCCCGGCGGCATCGCGGTCCAGCTCACCGACGGCCAGCTGGTCTCCGCGCGCTGCGTGGTGCTGGCCGTCGGCGCCATCCCGGCCAGCTACTGGCTGCGCGGCTCCGGCCTGGTACTGGAGGACGGCGTGCTGTGCGATGCCACCTGCCATGCCATCGGCGCCCAGGACGTGGTGGTCGCCGGCGACCTGGCCCGCTGGCCCAACCTGCGCTTCGACGAGATCCCGCGCCGGGTCGAGCACTGGATCAACGCGGTGGAGATGGGCCGGGCCGCCGCGGACAGCCTGCTGGCCGGTGCGGGCGCCCGGCCGTTCACCCCGCTGCCCAGGTTCTGGTCGGCCCAGCACGGCGTGCGGATCCAGGCGGCGGGCGCGCCCGCGCTGGCCGGGGACACCATCGCGCTGGCCGGGGCGCGGTCGCTGGGGCACCAGGTGTGCGGGTACGTGCGGCGGGGGTGGCTGGTGGGGGTGGCGGCCTGGGACAGCCCGCGCGGGATGCGGCAGTGGACGGCGGAACTGGACCGGCAGTCGGCGGTGGGGGCGCCGCGGCCCTCGCCGGGGGAGACGGAGGCGCCGCGGGGGATGCCGTCGGTCAACGGACGGGCGGTCAGCGGACGGGCGCGGCGGGGGTGGCGGTGCGGGCGTCGGGGCAACGACGCGGCGAGCTGATCGTCGGCTTGGGCCAACCCGGCGTACCGCTTGGGCCAACCTGGCGTACGACTTGGGCCAACTCGGCGTACGACTTGGGCCAACTCGGCGTACGAGAACGGCCAACACTCCGGGTGGGGGTGGGTTAGCGGTGGCCGTTGGTGCGGTGGGTGGTGGTGGTTTCGTCTCGGAGGGCGATGAGTTGGGCTACCAGTTGGCGGCTGCCGCCGGGGAGGACGGTCACCCAGACCACGCCGCCGGTCTCTACCCGGCGCAGCACCAGGTAGCGGCCCCGGCCGGGCACGTCGTGGAAGGCGACCACCCTGGTGGCCCGGCGGGTCGAGCCGAACCGGTCTCGCACCGTGCAGCCGAACTGGCCCCACCAGCCCGCCCCCGCGCACCGCCGGGCCAGTTCGCGGGCCACCGGCGGGGTCTCGCCGCGCTGGATGAGCACCTCGGCGAAGGCGACCGGATCCGCCCCGGCCGCGCGGGCGGCCGCGTCCAGCGATTCGCCGCGCACGCTCAGTGCCTCGCCCGGCCCGCTCGGGGTGCCGCCGCCGAGGGTGGCCAGGTCGGTGGGCAGCAGGTAGTCGGGCAGCCGGGTCAGGTGCACGGTGTCGCCGATGCGCACCGCCAGGGTGCCGCTCTCGCCGCGGGCGGCGCCGAAGGCCCGCAGCAGTTCGCCGGTCCACAGCCGGGCGTCCAGGGACCAGTCGTACCGGGTCAGGCCCAGGCAGGTGTCGCTGAGGCCGGAGGTCGGGCCGATCCGGTCGGCCAGGCCGCGCTGCCGCAGCGAGTCCATGGCCAGCGAGGTCAGCATGCCGCGCTCGGAGTCGGTGGCCCCGAAACTCGGCAGTTCCAGCGCGAGGGGTGGCTCACCGAGGGCGAGTTGCGCCCACACCACCTCGAACTCGGTCGCGGTGAGCACCATCGTGGTCATGGCGTGCGGTTCCCCGCCCATCGTCGCGCCCCCTTGTGCGCCGAGTCCTCTCGGTCAAGGGGGGCAAACTAACCCGGGCCTGTGACTATGTGTGTAAACCAGGTCACATTCGGTCCGCTGACATTGCCGGGCGGTGCTGGGAAGCGGCCGGCCGGTGGGTTGCCGCCGTCGCCACCGGCCGGCCGCGAGTCTGGCTAGCCGGTGGCGAAGGTGAACCAGTTGAGGTTGACGAAGTCCGCGGGCTGACCGCTGGCGAAGGTCAGGTACACGTCGTGCACGCCGATGGTTCCGCTGACGTTGGCCGGAATGGTCCGCCAGTTCTGCCAGCCGCCGGTGTTGCCCACCGCGAATGACCCGATCACCGGCCCGCTCCGGCTGTCCAGCCGCACCTCGACCAGCCCGCTCACCCCGCCGCCCGCGCCCGAGGCCACCCTGGCCTGGAACTGCCGCGCGCCGGAGCCGCCGAAGTCCACCCCCCGGTACCGCACCCAGTCGCCGTTGCCGACCCCGCCGATGTTCTGCCCGCCACCACTGTCCGAAGTGGACTCGGTGAGCACGCCCGACTGCGCGGCGAACCGCTCGGCCTCCCAGCGGCCGTAGGCGCTGCCACCCGCGGGCGGCGGCGCGCTGGTGGTGGTCGTCGGGTTGCCGCCGCCTCCGCCGCGCTGCTGCACCGAGACGTAGTCGACCACCATCGGCCGCCCGGGAACCGTGGCCGCGACCGGGGTCACGCCGCCATGGAGGGCGTTGGGGAAGGCGCCGCCGATGGCCACGTTGAGGATCACGAAGTAGCCGTGATTGGTCATGTTGGTCCAGGTGGCCGCGTCGAAGCGGTCCTGGCTGACGCTGTGGAACTGCTGGCCGTCGACGTACCAGCGCAGTTGGTTCGGCGAGACCGAGCGGTCCCACTCGAAGCGGTAGGTGTGGAAGGCCGACTGGCAGCTCGCCCCTGGACAGGGCCGGTTCGCGCCGATGCCGGTGGTCTCGTTGCACGGGCCGCCCGGGTTGACCCCGCAGTGCAGCACGCCCCAGACCGAGTTGATCCCGTTGACGTTCTCCATGATGTCGAACTCGCCGATACCCGGCCAGTTCCAGTAGTTGCCGCGATACGGCGTGCCCAGCGCCCAGAACGCGGGCCAGTACCCGATCGCCGCCTGCCCGGTGACATTGGGCATCTGCAGCCTGCTCTCGATGGCGAGCACGCCACCGGCGGGGGCCTGGAAGTCGCCGCGGTGGGTTTCGATCCGGGCGGAGGTCCAGTTCCCTGCACCGTCCCGGAGCGGGGTGATGCGCAGGTTGCCGCCGCCGTCGAGGCTGATGTTGGCCGGGTTGCTGGTGTGCGCGGCGATCTCGCCGGTGCCCCAGTTGGCGGGCCCGCCGGGGTAGCCGTGGCCGAGGTCGAAGATCCAGTTGTTGCCCGACGGCAGGGAACCGGCGGGTCCGGTGAAGTCGTCGGCCCAGACCTGCGTCCAGCCGGGCGCGGGCGGCGGCACGGACGCGCCCGCCGGGGCGAACAGGGTGAGCGGGACGACCACGGCCGCCGCGGCGGTGGCGGCGGCGAAAGCCCAGCGCGGGGAACGGGTGCGGCGGGCTGGGGGAGTGGCGATGGGGATCTGCGCAGCGGACATGTGCGAGCGCCTCCTCGGTCCGTGGCGGCGGATCACAGCGGGGGAAGGGATTAGGCGTGCCCGGCCACGGTCGGTGCGTCTCCGGCCGCTTTGCCGTGAGGCGATGAGAGCGCTCTCAAGGGTGGGTTGTCAACGATTGGGCTGGATTTCGGGGGAGAAACAACAAATGGCGGCCTGGGCAGCGGGCACGCCGCTGCCCAGGCTCGCGGGTCAGGAGTGGGACCAGCGCAGGGTTTGCTCCGGGTAGGCCGGGGACGGCGCGTCCAGCAGTGGGGCGGGCACGCCGTAGAGGTGTTGCTGGAAGAACGCCCGGGTGTAGACGCGGTTGAGCTGGGTGGTTCTGCTGCCGGGGGTGTCGCCGAACAGGGTGGTGTACAGGGCGGGGCGGTCGCGGAGGAGTTCGCGGGCGCCGGAGATGTCGGCGAACTGGGTCAGGTCGGTGGCGCTGTAGTGCGCCGCGCCGGTGAGGGCGAAGTGGCGGCCCCAGGTCCGGTGGCTGGCCTTCCAGGCGGTGAAGGTGGGGTAGTCGGGCGCGCCGGTGCTCAGCAGCAGGAAGGGCGCGGGCACGCCGTTGCCGGCGGCGCCGTCCCAGAAGCCGCCGTCCAGGTTCACCCCGGCGCGGAATCGGGGGTCGGTGCGGATGGCCTCGGCGGCCGTCGCGCCGCCCATGGAGTGGCCGAGGGCGCCGACCTTGCCGAGGTCCAGACGGCCGCGGAACTGGGTCGCGGCGGTGCTGACGTGGTCGAGGGTGCTGCGCAGGTCGGCGACCCGGACCCGGAGTTCCTCGGCCCGCTGGGCCTCGGTGGGGACCTGCGGGCGATTGCCGCGGATGACCCGGCCGTCGGGGAAGCGCACCGCGCCCGCGTCGTAGGTGTGGTCCACCGACAGCACCACGTACCCGTGGCTGGCCAGGTCCTCGGCCAGGCTGGTGGACAGCGCGCGCATGCTGCCGCGGCCCTGGCTGTACAGCAGCACCGGCCAGCCCGCGCCGAACACCGGGGCGTTGTGCCGGGCATGCGGGCGGACCCGGTCCAGGAACGGGCTCACCCCGCCGCCGATGAAGCCGTTCAGGAAGGCGGTGACGGTGGCGCTGGTGGCCTCGTCGGCGTAGCGGGCCCGCGGGGTGACCGCGATGGCCGGGTACCAGGCGCGAACCATCAGCTCACGCGCCGCCGGGGTGGGCGACCACGGGTCCGGGCGGGACGGGTCGGTCAGGTGCAGGTCGGTGACGCCCACGGCCAGCCTGCCGGTCGGGGCGGGCAGGTCCAGCGTGGTCGCGGCGCTGGTCGGCACCGCCGCGGTCGCGGCCGGGGCGGTGGCGACCAGGCTGGCGGACAGGGTCAGGAGCACGGCGAGCAGCCGTGTTGGGCGCATGGGTGTCCCCCTCGGGTGGCGGCGGGTTGCCGTGATTTCACCCTGCCAGCGACTCCGCGCCGATGATCGTCTGCGCGCCGGGTCTGCCCTTTGGGGCTCTCAGCAACCTCTCAGCCGACCGAGAAGAGCAGCCGGTGTTCCGGCCACCGCGCCGAATCCCGGTCGAGCAGCGGGGACGGGCGGCCGAGCAGGTGCCGGTCGAACAGCGCGCCGAGGTAGGTGCGGTAGAGCTGGGTGGTGCGCACGCCGTCGAGGCTGCCGAAGATCTGCTTGTACACCTCCGGATGGTCCTTCAGCAGCTCGCGCAGTCCGGAGACCGCCGGGAACAGCACTAGGTCGGTGGCGGAGCTGTGAATGCCCTCGGGCAGGGTGAAGTGCCGGCCCCAGGCCCGCTGGTTCGCCCGCCAGCGGGTGAAGCTGGGGTGGTCACCGGGGCCCGCGCTGAACAGGGCGAACGGACCGGGAACGCCCTGGTGCTGGGCCTCGCCCCAGAACGCGCCGTCCAGGTTGGCGCCGACCCGGAAGCGGCGGTCGGCGCGCATGGCCTCGGCCGCGGTGTCACCGCCGAGGGAGTGGCCGAACACGCCGACCCGGCGCAGGTCCAGGCGGTGCCGGAACGGAGTGTCGCCCGCGCTGAGCTGGTCGAGGGTGAACCGCAGGTCGGCGACCCGGACCTGCACCTCGGCGGCGAGTTCCGGTTCGGTCGGGTTCTGGGTGCGGTTGGCCCGCACGGTCCGGCCGTCCGGGAACCGGGTGACCGCGGCGTCGTAGGTGTGGTCGACGGCGGCCACCACATAGCCCTTGGCGGCCAGGTCCTCGGCGATCGCGGTGGTCGCGGCGCGGACCGTGCCGCGGCCGTGGCTCTGCAGGATCAGCGGCCAGCCGCGCAGCAGCGTCGGCTGGCCGGGCAGCAGCTGGGGCCGTAACAACTCTGCGGCCTGGCGGGCGGTGGGGTGCACGCGGTCCAGCCACGGTTCGACCTGGCCCATGCCGATCGCGGTGGCCAGGTCGGCGAAATGCTGGGACACCGCGGGATCGCCGTACTCGGCGCGCTGGCCCACGGGCACGGCCGGGTACCAGACCTGGGCCATCAGCTCGCGTGGTCCGGGCGTCGGCGCCCACGGGTCGGCCCTGGCGCGATCGACCAGGTGCAGGGTGGTGGTGCCGACCGGGAACGGGCCGCTGGTGGCGGGCAGGTCCAGGGCCGGTTTCGCGGCGGCGGTCGCGGTGCCGGTGGACAGCAGCGCGGTCAGCAGCACGAAGACGGCCGTGAGCAATGTGGTGACGCGGGTGCGAAGCACCTTTCTTCCCCCAGGGTGGTTGTGGCGAGTGGCAGGGAACCGGTGCCTTCACCCTGCCCTGTGACTTGGTGGCACAGGGCGGGATTCCGCCGGGAGCGAACGGGGATCACTCGATGGGTCCTTGAGGGGGTGGCGTACCGGGTCGTCGGCGTTCCGTGGCCGATCCGTGTTTTCCGCCGCACACAATGGGACCGACCTGATCGACCACGACCCTGCGGAGGTGCGGAGGTGACCCAGACGCCCCGGGACGCGGCCCGCCCGCCGGTGCGCGCGCACCTGAACTACCTCGCCCTTGCCGGGCAGCTCGACGGGCTGAGCACCCAGGAGGTGTTCGCGCACATCTTCCGCAGCAACATGTGGGGCTGCGCCGATTCGGTCTCCGGCGACGGCTCCGCGCTCACCGAGACCGCCGTGCTGCGCGCCGAGTTGCCGAAGGTGTTGCGGCGCTTCGGGGTGCGCAGTCTGCTGGACATCCCGTGCGGGGACTTCGGCTGGCTGGCCACCTGTGAGCTGGGCCTGGAGACCTACCTCGGCGCGGACATCGTGGAGGAGCTGATCGCGGCCAACCTGGCCAAGTACTTCCGGCACGGCGGCAACCGCCGCTTCTACACCCTGGACCTCACCAGGGACCCGTTGCCGCGCACCGACGCCGTGCTCTGCCGGGACTGCCTGGTGCACCTGAGCTTCGCCCAGATCTGGGACGCGCTGGACAACCTGCGCCGCAGCGGCTCCCGCTACCTGCTGGCCACCACGTTCCTGGAACTGGAGCACAACACCGACATCGCCACCGGCGACTGGCGCCCGCTCAACCTGCAGCGCCCGCCGTTCAACCTGCCCGATCCGGTCGCGGTGCTGGTGGAGAACTGCGCCGAGGAGGGCGGGGCGTTCGCGGACAAGGCACTGGGCCTGTGGGAGATCGAGTCGCTACCGATGCGCCCGTGAGCCCGGCGGCTTCATGAACTCCGCCGCGGGCAGCCCGAAGATCTCCTCCCTGGCGATCGCGTAGGCCGCGTGCAGCGCGCCGGCCCGCACCGCGTTGCCGGTCACCGAGGCCGGTTCCACCGGCGTCTTCGGGATCACCAGGTCGTGCAGTTCCCGCTGCACCAGCTCGCACAGCAGCGGCCCGCCCGCCTCGGCGGTCGCCCCGGAGAGCAGCACCAGTTCCGGGTCCAGCACGGAGACCAGGTTGGCCACGCCGGTGGCGATCCGCCTGGCCAGGTCGGTGAGGAAGGCCAGGCCCGGCTCACCGCCGGTCACCGCCTCCCGCACGGCCGCGATCCCGGTCTCGGCGTGCACGCCGTGCGCGGCGGCCAGGCTGACGATGGAGTCCGAGCTGACCAGGTCGCCGAACCGGATCCCGTCCCGGCCGATCGCGCTGCCTGCCCGCGCCAGGTCCGGCACTCGCATCCAGTCGATCTCGCCCGCGCCGCCGGTGGCCCCGCGCAGCAGCACCCGGTTGACCACCACCGCGCTGCCCACCGCGTCGGCCGGCCAGACCAGCACCATGTCCCGCACGTCCACCGCCTTGCCGGAGATCATCTCCTCCAGCGCGACCAGGTTGACGTCGTTCTCCACCGTGACCGTGGCGTTGAGCAGCTCGCTGAGCCGTCCTGGCAGGTCGAAGCCCTCCCAGCCGGGCAGGTGCGGGGCGAAGCCGAGTTGTCCGGTGGCCCGGTCCACCGCGCCGGGGCTGCCCACCACGACGTGCCGCAGCGTGCCCTCGGGCAGTCCGGCCAGGCCGACCGCGGCGGCCAGCGCGGTGCAGAAGGCGGCCAGCACCGCCTCAGTGGGTCCGGCGGGCATCACCGCGCGGTGCTCGGCGAGCACCCGGCCGGAGATGTCGGCGACGGCGATGTCCACCGATTCCGCGGTCAGGTCCACCGCGGCCACGAAGCACAGCGCCCCGTTGACCGCCCAGAGCTGCGCCCTCGGCCCGCGGGCGCCACCGCGCAGGCCCTCGCGGCGCACCACGTCGTCCTCCTCCAGCCGGGCCAGCAGCTGGGCGGTGGCCGGTTTGGACAGCCCGATCGCGGTCTCCAGCTCGGACCTGGTCATCGGCCCGTTGTCCAGGAGGATCTCGATGGCCGCCCGATCGTTGATCTCCCGCAGCAGACGCGGACTTCCGGCTCGCACCACCACTCCCCCTTCACGCGTGTGGCACTGGACGCGGCAGCGCGTACGGCCATCCAGGTGTCACCCGGGCGCGGGTGCCTGCCGAATCGTAGGACCAATGCCGGGTCCGGTCCGGCATATCGGCGCGTGCCGCCCGGCGATGACCTCGCTCGCTGGGGTTGCGCACCCTCAGTAGTCTGTCCGCTACTTGTCCATCGCCACGAGGTGTGCCGTGACCGGAGACCCCAGCGCGGGTCCGCAGTCGACCGATCAGGACTGGGCGCAACCCCGCTCGGCCCGGGTCTATGACTATCTGCTCGGCGGCGGGCACAACTTCGCGGTGGACCGGGAACTGGCCGACCGGATGGTCGCCGAACTGCCGGGGGTGGCGCATTCCGCGCTGGTCAACCGGGCCTTCGTGCGCCGGGTGGTGCACTTCATGCTCTCCGCGGGGGTGCGCCAGTTCCTGGACCTGGGCTGCGGCATCCCCGGGGTGGACCCGGTGCACCTGATCGCCCGCAAGGCCGCGCCGGAGTGCCGGGTGGTCTACGTCGACCACGACGAGCTGGCGGTGGCGCACGCCGAGCTGCTGCTGGAGGGCGATGAGCACGCGACCGTGCTGCGCGCCGACGCCGTGGACGCGCGGTCCGTGCTGGCCGAGCCCCGGCTCCGCCGGATGCTCGACTTCGAGGCGCCGATCGGCCTGCTCGCGGTAGCCCTGCTGCACTACGTGCCCAACGAGCGAGATCCCGAGGGGATGCTCGCCGGGTACCGGGACCGGCTGGCCGTGGGCAGCTATCTCGCGTTGAGCCACGGGACCTGTGACGTGTCACCCGAAATGGTGCTGCGAGCCCAGGAGCTGTGGCGGACCGGTGACCCGGTGTATCCGCGGCCGCGGGCTGGGATCGAGCGCCTCTTCACCGGGTTCGACCTGGTCGCTCCCGGACTGGTACACCCCGGTCGGTGGCGGAATCCGGTGCGCCCGGGACCCACCGCCCTCGGCGACTGGTACTTCGCCGGCGTCGGCCGCAAGTTTTCGTCCACGGAAGGGACTGCGTGACGTGTCGAACGAACTGAGCTGGGTGCCCGACGGGGTCAACATGGAGCTGCCCAGCTCCGCGCGCATCTACGACTACCTGCTGGGCGGCGGCCACAACTTCGAGATGGACCGGACCCTGGCCGACCGGCTGCTCACCGTGGTGCCTGCCAGGGACATGGCCCGGCTCAACCGCGCCTTCCTCGGCCGCTGCACCCAGTTCCTGGTGGACCAGGGCATCCGGCAGTTCCTCGACCTGGGCTCGGGCGTGCCGACGGTGGGCAACGTGCACGAGGTGGCGCAGGCGGCCGCGCCGGACTCGCGGGTGGTCTACGTGGACATCGAGCCGGTCGCGGTGGCGCACAGCGAACTGCTGTTGCAGGACAACCCGAACGCGGCGGCGATCCAGGCCGACCTGCGTGATCCCGAGGCGATCCTGAACCACCCGGAGACCAAGCGGCTGCTGGACTTCAGCCAGCCGGTCGCGCTGCTGCTGGTCGGCGTGCTCCAGTTCATCCCGGACGACTCCGACCCGTGGTCGGTCATCCAGCGCTACCGGGACGCCCTGCCCGCTGGCAGCTACCTGGCCTTCTCCGCCTTCACCTGGGACGGCAACCGGGAGGCGATGACCAAGGCGGTGGAGGTCTTCAAGAACACCCAGGAGCCCATCCACCCGCGCACCAGGGCGGACATCCTGCGCTTCGCCGAGGGCTTCGACCTGGTCGAGCCGGGCCTGGTCTACACGCCGAACTGGCGGCCGGAGACCGAGACGGTGCACCTGGAGGACGTGCGGCACTCCAACCTGTTCGCCGCGGTGGGCCGCAAGGTCTAGGTATACGGCCGGGCGGACGCCCAGGTCCATCCTGCCGGGTGACTCATTGGGCCATCCGGGTACCGATCGGGCGATGATGGGGCCGCCCCCGGGCTCGCCGCCCTGCCCGCGCGGGGAACGGCGCAATATGGTGGTGGGATTCGGATCGCGGGTTCGCGCCGGGTCCCGCCACCGCCCCGAGAACTCGACGAGGTGTCCACCGTGCCGCTGCCACCGCCGGTCGCCCTGGCTGGCGCCGCCGTGGCCGGGGAACGGCGGTGAACCGGGCGGAGCTGGCCGCGAGCTGGCAGACCGAGATCACCCGGACCGTCTACGTGCCGCTGACCGAGGCGGAGATCGGCGAGTACCTGCTGGACCTGGTGCACGAGCTGGTCGAGGAGCTGCGCGCCCCGGCTGGCGGGGTCAGCGCGGCGACCGAGGCCGGGCAGCGGCTGGTCAGCGGGCAGTTCACGCACCAGGAGAGCCTGGTCTGCACCATGCGGGTGCTGGGCGCTGGCCTGCCCGCGCTGGCCGAGCTGGCCGGGCGGCCCGAACTGCCCCAGCGGGTGGTCCTGGCCCTGGGCGCGCTCGCCGCCGGGTTCGCCGAGGCGATCCGGCAGCGCACCTTCGAGCAGCAGGAGGATGTCAAGCAGGCGTTGTTGCGGGCCAAGGACAACGCCGAGCGGGCCATGCGCGGCAGCGAGGCGCGGCTGCGCGAGGTGTTCACCAGTTCGGTGGTGGGCATCGCGATCACCGAGCTGGACGGCACGTTCATCAACTTCAACCAGGCGCTGTGCGGGATCCTCGACCAGGAACCGGCGGAACTGCGCGGGCGCACGCTGACCGACTTCGTGCACCCGGACACCGCGGCCGAGGTGGCCCGCGCCTACGACGGGTTGTTCGCGGGCAGGCAGGAGCGGTTCCGGGTGCTGGCCCGGCTGCGCAAGGGCGAGGAGGAGACCGGGTTCGCCTACCTCGCGGTGTCCCTGCTGCGCGATGAGCGGGGCTCGCCGACGAGTTGCGTGACCATGGTCGAGGACGTCACCGAGCTGAAACTGGTGCAGGACCGGTTGCACCACCAGGCTTTGCACGACCGGCTGACCGGGCTGGCGAACCGGCAGTTCTTCCTGTCCCGGCTGGAATCCGTGCTCGGCCGGATCGAGCCGAGCACCGGGATGAGCCTGTACCACCTGGACATCGACGGCTTCGGAATGATCAACAGTGGCCTGGGGCACGAGGTCGGCGACCAGGTGCTGCAACTGGTCGCGGCCAAGCTGAAGATGCTGGTGGACAAGGAGAAGGCCCTCGTAGCCCGGTTCGGCGGGGACGAGTTCGCGATCCTGATCGAGCACACCGCGGGCACCCCGGACGTGGCCACCATGGCCGCCCGGATCAACGAGGAACTCGGCGAACCGGTCTACCTGACCGAACGCGGGGTGGCGGTCTCGGCCAGCATCGGCGTGGTGCAGCAGCAGGCCGGGCGGATCAAACCGGTGGAGCTGCTGCGGTCCGCGGCAGGCACCCTGCGCCGGGTCAAGGCCTCCGGCAGGCGGCAGTGGGGACTGCACGACCCGGACGCGGACCGGCGGGACCGGGAATGGTTCGCGCTGGCCGCGACCATGCCCGGCGCGTGGGAGAACGGCGAGCTTCGCCTGCGCTACCAACCGGTCCGGCAGCTTTCCGACGACCGGCTGGCCGGGGTGGAGGTGCTGCTGCACTGGCTGCACCCGGACCGCGGCGAGATCGGGCACGACGACTGCGTGCGCCTGGCCGGGGAAACCGGCCTGACCATCCTGATCGGACAGTGGATGCTGCGCACCGCGTGCGAGCAGGTCCGGTTGTGGCAGCAGGAGTTCCAGGCCCCGGTGCCGCCGATCGGGCTGCGGCTGGGCAAGAGCCAGGCGGCCGATCCGGACCTGGTGGGCGATGTCCGCAAGGTCCTCGACGGCTGCGGTCTGGGTCCCGACCAGCTCTGGCTGGGGATGCCCGCATCGGCCCTGCTCGCTGGGTTCGGCGAGGTCGAGGACAACGTGGAAACCCTGGCGGGCATGGGCATCCCGGTGTTGCTGGACGAGTTCCGCGGCGGCACCGACGAACTCACCCTGCTCGACGAACTCGCGGTCAGCTCGGTCCGCCTCTCCGCCAGCCTGGTGCGCCGCCTTGGCCAGCCCTGCCCACCCACCCTGCTCACCGAAGCCGTCCGCAACCTGGTCCCCCTGGTGCACCGGCTGGAGGCCGCGGTCCTGATGGACGGCATCACCACCGCCGAACACGCCGCCCGCTGCCGAAGCCTGGGCGCGGACCTGGCCCAGGGCGCCTACTTCGGGCAGCCTGGCCCGCCCGCGGAGATGTCGGCCCTGCTGGCCCGGAGTGTCTCGTGAGCGGCCTGGTGATCGTGGACGCGGCCAACGTGGTCGGCTCGGTCCCCGACGGCTGGTGGCGGGACCGGGCCGGCGCCACCACCCGCCTGCTGGACCGGCTGAACCCGTTGCCGGAGCAGGGTTTGCCGCCGGGCTCCGGGGTGCCGGAGTGGGCCAGCGGGCCGGTGGAGGTGGTCCTGGTGGTGGAGGGCAAGGCTTCCCGGGTACGCGAGACCGGCGCGGTGCGGGTGGTCGCCGCGCCAGGGTCGGGCGATGACGCGATCGTGGCGCTGGTGCGGGAGGCCGACCGGCCGTGTCTGGTGGTGACCGCGGACCGGGGGTTGCGGGAGCGGGTGCTGGCGCTGGGGGCCCTGGTCACCGGGCCGAGCACGGTGCGGCCGGAGGCGGGCGGGCGCTGACCCACAACGCCGAGTTGGCCCAACCGGTACGCCGAGTTGGCCCAACTGCCTGTGCCAGTTGGGCCAACTCGGCGGGGTTGGTCAGCGGTGGGCCAGGCGCAGGCCGGATTCGATGCTCGCGCCCAGGTTCTCCGTCTCCGCCAAGGACCTGCGCAGTGCGGCGGCATGCTCCCGCGCCGCCGCCCGCAGGCCCTCATCGACCAGTTCCGCCGCACCGCGCGCGGTGTCCGTGCTCGCGTTCAGCTCCTGCCAGTACGACACCAGCTGCGCGCCCAGGGTCAGGTCCTCGGGCAGGCTGGTGGGGGCGGGCAGCGGCCAGGCGAGGTCGGCCGCGGTGGCCGGGTTGGTGACCGTGGCCAGCAGCCCCAGTGCGGTGCGGCCGACATCGGCCGCCGGGTTGCCGAAGGCCATCCGCACCACCGGGTGATTGCTCAGCCACCACAACATCCGGGCCTGCGCCTGCTGCCGTGTGCGGGCCGGGGCCAGCCAGAGGGTCAGGTTGACGTAGTACTCGGCCATCCGGGCGGCCACGGTGGGTTCGCTGACGAAGCCGAACAGGTTGAGGTTGAAGTAGTGGTGCCAGGTGGAGTCGGCCACGATCCGGCCCACGCCCGCCGCGTGCCCGTCGTAGGTGGCGAGCACGCCGTAGACCGAGCCGTTGCGCTTGTCGGTGCCGCGGGCCACGATCTCCGGTTTCGGCTGCCCGAACGGGCCGCTGGGCCACACCTCGGCGGGATAGTTCTCCGGGATCAGCAGCTGGCCCTCGTGCATGTGGTCCGGGAACACGGTGATCGGCCCGTTCTTGCCGCTGAACACCGGGTGCGGGCGGTTGAACGGCCGGTACCGCTTGAGGATCAGCTCCTGTGGGAAGCCGTCGGCGTCCATCGGGATCGGGTTGTTGATGTCGCTGCCCCGGCCGTCCGGCTGGTGGGTGTTGTGGCTGAACTGGATGCTGGAGTCCGGCAGGCCCTCCCACACCCGCATCTCCCCGGCCCTCGGCACCCGGTGCGCGATGGCCCGGCCCAGGTTCAGCAGCTCGTCCAGGGCCGGGTCGGCGCCGGGCGGCTTCGGGTTGGAGTGGTCGCCGCAGATCAGCACCCCGCCGCCGGCGTCCATCCAGGCGCGCAGCGCGGCGACTTCGGGATCGGTCAGCTCGTTGGCCGGCATGCCCTGCGCGGGCAGGTCGCAGGGCATGATGCCGAAGAACCAGATCTGGTCGTAGCCGGCCAGCAACTCGGGCGTCAGCTTGTCGCTGGCGTGGCCCTTTCCGTGCCGCTGCACCAGATCGAAGCGGATGTCGGTGTGGAAGGGCGCGTTCTTCTCCAGCAGGTCGCGCAGGATGCCGACGCCGAACCCGGCCACGTTGTTGAGCTGCACGAGGCTGGCCTCGTCGGTGTAGGCCAGGATCCGCAGCACCGGTTTGGCCGCGTACAACCCGGCCAGCCGGTCACCGGGTCCGGGCTGGGTCATCGAACCCAGGATGACGTTGTCAGACATGGTGATTCCCCCATGGACGGTAGGATGCATCGCCCCCTGCGATGCGCACCGCCCACGTCCAGATATACCGAAACTCCGGCGCCCGCGGGGATCAAGAACCCCTAGGGGCGACCCTGGTTTCGCTCAGGCGGCCTGCCCGGTCTGCGGCAGTCCGGGCGGCGTCTCCCCGCGCAGCACGGCCAGCAGTTCCTGCAACTTCAGCAGGACCAGGTCGGTGACCTCCTGCAGCAGTTCCTTGTCCACCGGCCGGGCCCGGAAGGCGGACAGGTCAAGGGGTTCGCCGATCAGGTACTCGACGGTCTTGCGCGGCAACGGGCGGAACCGGCCCTTGCTGAGGATGGCCTTGGTGCCCCAGCGCACGATCGGGATGATCGGCACGTCGTTGGACAGCGCGAGCCGCACCGCGCCGGTCCGGCCGAGCACCGGCCAGCCGTCCGGATCGTGGGTGAGCGTGCCCTCCGGGTAGATCACCACCACCCGGTCCTTCTCCAGCGCGGTGTCCGCCGCGCGCAGGCTGTCCCCGGCCGCCGAAGTGCCGCGGTAGACCGGGATCTGGTCGGTGGCCCGGAACGCGCTGCCGACCAGGGGCAGCCGCCACAGGCTGTGCTTGGCCAGGAATCGCGGCACCCGGCCCTTGCGATGCACGAACACCGCGTCGAACACCGGGTCCAGCAGCGAGGGGTGGTTCATGATCAGCAACGCCGGACCCTCGGCGGGGATCGCGCCGCCGGTGACCTTGCGCCGGGCCAGCAGCCAGGTCACCGGATACAAGATCGTCGCGGTCAGTCCGACCCAGAACCCGCCGCGTTCCCTGCGCCTCATGCCTCCACAGTAGGTTGCCGCCATTCGTGATCCACCGTTTGCCGTCTGTCTCACCCGAGGACTGTCCGATTAGCGTGATATGTCCGGTTCATCGGATGATTGGGGCAGGGGATGCGCAAGATCGTGCTCGGGGGAGTGCTGGTGGCCGTGTCGATCGCCGGGTCCGCGGCGCACGCGAGTCCGCTGGTGTCGGTGGGGGATGTCGTTGTCGCGCCGCACATCCAGACCGGTGACATCGACCTGCTGGAGGATGTGCTGGAGTACGTCAACATCGGGATCCTGGGCCGGGCGTCCTCGGTGGTCTCGGAAGGATGAGCTGCGCGTCTTTACGCGTTTCGTACGTTCACAAGTTTGTGAAGAGTGTGTAGCTTCTGTGTCGTGACTTCAGTGATCGAGGTGTCCGGCCTGGTCAAGAGCTTTGGTCGGACGCGTGCGCTGGACGGGCTCGACCTCGCCGTGGCTGCGGGGGAGGTGCACGGCTTCCTCGGACCCAACGGCGCGGGCAAGTCGACGGCCATCCGGGTGCTGCTCGGGCTGATCCGCGCGGACGCGGGGCGGGCCAAGCTGTTCGGCGGCGACCCCTGGCGGGAGGCCACCACGCTGCACCGGCGGCTGGCCTACGTGCCCGGCGACGTCACCCTGTGGCCCAACCTCACCGGCGGGGAGGCCATCGACCTGCTCGGCCGGTTGCGCGGCGGGCTGGATCCCGCGCGCCGGGCCGAGCTGCTGGACCGGTTCGAGCTGGATCCTCGGGTGCGTGGGCGGGCCTACTCCAAGGGCAACCGGCAGAAGGTGGCCCTGGTCGCCGCGTTCGCCGCCGACGTGGACCTGCTGATCCTGGACGAGCCGACCTCGGGGCTGGATCCGTTGATGGAGGCGGTGTTCCAGCAGTGCGTGGCCGAGGAACGCGATCGCGGCCGCACCATCCTGCTGTCCAGCCACATCCTCTCCGAGGTGGAGACGCTGTGCGACCGGGTCAGCATCGTGCGGGCCGGTCGCACCGTGGAGACCGGCACCCTCGCCGAGCTGCGGCACCTCACCCGCACCTCGATCACCGCCGAGCTGACCGGTCCCGCGCCGGAACTGCCCGGCGTGCACGAGCTGAGCATCGAGGGCAATCGGCTGCGCTGCCAGGTCGAACCCGATCAGCTCGGCCCGGTGCTGGGCAGGCTCGCGCAGGCCGGGATCAGCGCGCTGGCCAGTCATCCGCCGACCCTGGAGGAGCTGTTCCTGCGGCACTACGAGGCGGGCCGATGACCGGCGCCGGCCTGCTGTTCCGCCTGTTCCTGCGCCGCGACCGGCTGCTGCTGCCCGGCTGGACCGGCCTGATCACGCTGCTGGTGATCGGCACCGCCGTGCAGTACGCGGGCCTGTTCCCCACCGCGGACCTGCAACGGGCCTTCCTCACCGAGGTCACTGGCAACGCCGCGCTGAGCGCCTTCACCGGGCAGGCGCACGGCAGCGGACTGGCCGCGCTGACCGGGTGGAAGATCAGCGACATCGCCTACGCGCTGACCTCGCTGATGGCGATCCTGATCACCGTCCGGCACACCCGCGCCGAGGAAGAGTCCGGCCGCGCCGAACTCCTGGGCGCCGGGGTGCTCGGCCGCCACGCGGTGCTCGCCGCGGCCCTGCTGCTCACCTGGACCGCCGCGCTCGGCACCGGGCTGCTGGTGACCGTCGGCCTGCTGATCATGGGATTCGCCCTGGTCAACGCGGTCGCGTTCGGGCTCGCGGTGGCCGCGCCCGGACTGGTCTTCGCCGCACTGGCCGCGCTCACCGCCCAGCTCACCCCACGCGCCCGCACCGCCACCGCGCTGGCCGCCACCGGCTTCGGCCTGGCCTACCTGCTGCGTTTCCTCGCCGACGGCAGCGGCGTGCGGTGGCTGCGCTGGTTCAGCCCCACCGGCTGGAGTCACCTCCTGGAACCCACCGGCGACCCGCGCTGGGCCGTGCTGCTGCTGCCGCTGACCGCCACCGTGCTGCTCACCGCGCTGGCCGCGAACCTGGTGTCCCGCCGCGACCTCGGCGCCGGGGTGCTGCCCACGCGCACCGGACCGGCGGTCGCCGCAGCCGGCCTCAGCTCGGCGTTCGGGCTGGCCTGGCGGTTGCACCGGGGTCAGTTGCTGGGCTGGACCGCCGGGTTCGCCGTGGCCGGGGCGGCCACCGCCGCGGTGGCCAAGGGCATGCCGGAGATCGCCGGGCGCGGCGGACCGGCCATCCAGGAGTTCTTCCGGCGCTACGCCGCCAGCCCCGACGCGGGCATCGCCGACACCTACCTGTGGCTGATCATGCTCAGCCTGGGCGGGGTGGCCGCGCTGTACCCGATGCTGGTCACGCTGCGACTGCGCGGCGAGGAGGCGGACGGGCGGGCCGAGCTGACCCTGTCCACCACGGTCGGCCGGACCCGCTGGGCATTGAGTCACCTCGCCTTCGCGCTGCTGGGCACCGCGAGCATGCTGCTGGCCGGTGGCCTGACCGCGGCCACCGTGCACACACTGTCCACTTCGGACGGTGCACAGTTCGGCCGGGTGCTGCTGGGCGCGCTGGTGCAGGTCCCGGCGGCCTGGACGATCGGCGCGGTCGCGGTGCTGGCCTTCGGTTTCCTGCCCCGTGCGGCGGCGGCCATCTCCTGGACGGTGTGGCTGCTGGTCAACCTGGTCGGCGAGCAGCTCGGTCCGGTGCTGGGCGTGGACTACTGGCTGGCCAACCAGATCGTGCCCTTCCACCACATCCCGAAGGTGCTTTCCGGCGGCGAGTTCGCCACAGTTCCGCTACTGGCCTTGACGGCGGTGACCTTGCTACTGGCCGGATCCGGGCTGCTCGGACTGCGCCGCCGCGATCTGGGCTGAACCCGCCGACCGGGTGAGGCCGTCACCTGCCTGGCGGCTACACCCCTTGCGCCAACCCGGTGATACTCCGCCAGTGTCCTGGAACTCCGACCGCCGAACAGGTGGTGTCCACTTCGTCCGAATGGCCGCACTGGTACTGGTAGCCGCGTTGCTGCCGGTGGGTGAACCGGCCATGGCCGCCCCGGCCGCGCCGTCGGTGGCCACAAAGGACAGTCGGACCGTGACGCTGGTCACCGGCGACCGGGTGCTGCTGAACACCGCCAGGGACGGCGCGGTCACCGTGCTGGTGCAGCCCGCGCCCGGCCGGGAACGGCTGGGTTTCGTGCGCGAGACCAGCACCGGCAAGGACGGGGCGCACCACCGGGTGGTGCCCGCGGACGCGGTCCCGCTGCTCAACGAGGGCCGCCTGGACCCACGCCTGTTCGACGTCACCGCACTGGCCGCGCAACGGAGTGCGGACACCCCGCTCATCCTCACCGGCGCCCGCGCGGCCAGTCCCGTTGGCGCGAAAGCCGTGCGCGCGCTGCCCGCCATCAACGGCGCGGCCGTGCGCGGGCAGGGCACGGAGTTCTGGAACTGGGTGCGCGGCAGGCCGGCCGGACTGGCCAAGGTGTGGCTGGACGGGGTCGCCAAACCCACCCTGGCCACCAGCGTGCCGCAGGTCGGCGCACCCGCGGCCTGGCAGCGCGGACTCACCGGCGCGGGCGTCACCATCGGCCTGCTCGACTCCGGTGTGGACGGCACCCACCCCGACCTGGCCGGGAAACTCCTGGCACAGCAGGA
This sequence comes from Crossiella sp. CA198, assembly GCF_052078295.1. NCBI lineage: Bacteria > Bacillati > Actinomycetota > Actinomycetes > Pseudonocardiales > Pseudonocardiaceae > Crossiella > Crossiella sp. CA198. Next base: position 30,313 of record NZ_JBQJIM010000036.1, on the reverse strand, counting down.
CTTCACCGGCACCCTGCCGCAGGGCGGCGACGACCTCGGTCACGGCACGCACGTGGCCGGGATCATCGCCTCGGCCGACAGCCGGTACCGCGGTGTCGCCCCGGACGCGAAACTGGTCAGCGGCAAGGTGTGCGTGTCCTTCGGTTGCCCGGACTCGATGGTCATCGCCGGGATGGAGTGGATCGCGCCCCGGGCCAAGGTGGTCAACCTCAGCCTCGGCGGCGACACCACCGACGGCGCCGACCCGGTGTCGGTGGCGCTGAACACGTTGAGCGCCAAGCACGGCACCCTGTTCGTGGTCGCCTCGGGCAACGACCGTTCCCTCGACCCGCCGGACCCCATGGCCGGGGTCACCGCACCCGCCGCGGCCGATGCCGCGCTCGCGGTCGGCAGCGTCACCGCCGAGGACAAGCCCAGCCCGTTCACCAGCCACGGCCCCCGCTTCGGCGACCACGCGGTCAAACCCGATCTGGCCGCCCCCGGCAGCGGCATCGTCTCCGCCAGGGTTCCCGGCACCCCCACCGGCGACGCCGAGCCGGTGGGCGAGCGGCACGCCAGGGCCAGCGGCACCTCGATGGCCGCCCCGCACGTCACCGGCGCGGCCGCACTGCTGCTGCAACAGCATCCACAGTGGACGGTCGACCGGCTCAAGCCGCAGCTGATGAGCAGCGCCAAGCCCACCGCCGGAGTATTCGAGCAGGGTGCCGGGCGGGTGGACGTGGACCGAGCGATCAGCCAGCCGGTGTGGAGCAGCGGCAGCCTGAGCTTCGGGTTCCTGAACTACCGGCAGTCCGCGGCCAAGACCGTCCGCTACCACAACGACGGCGTCACCCCGGTCACGCTGACCCTGGCGCTGGAACAGAATCCGGCATTCTTGTTGTCCGCCAAGCAGATCACCGTGCCCGCCGGGGGCAGCGCCGAGGTGACGGTCACCGCCCGCTCCAACGGGGCGGCCGGTCCGCAGTCCACCCGGCTCACCGCCACCGCGCCCGGGATCGCCGTGCGCACCGCGATCGGCGCGGTCCTCGAACCGGAGAGCTACCAGCTGACGCTGAAGATCCGCAGTCGCGGTGGCCAGTTCGCCGCCGCGCTGGCCCAGGCCGTGCACACCGGCACCGGCGCGGTCACCGGCCCGCGCTTCGACGCCACCGGCACCGCCGTGCTGCGGCTGCCCAAGGGCCGCTACGACCTCAACGCCCTCGACCTGGCCGCGAACTGGACCGTGGTGACCCTGTTGTCCCGCACCAACCTCACCCTCGACCGTGACACCGAACTGACCCTGGACGGGACCACCGCGACACCGGTCCGGGCCACCCTCGACCGCCCGGACGCCCGGCACCAGTTCGGCGAGTTCGGCCTGGTGTCGGGGGAGCGGACCGGCGTCCGCACCTCGACCCTGACCTGGAACTCCGGTCCAGGCCAGCAGTTGTTCGCCGCCGCGACCCCCGGCACGGTCACCGACCACGTCTACGCCTACTTCCAGCGCGCCACCTACGGCCCGTCCCACCCGGCCGACGGCCCCACCCCGTACCTCTACCACCTGGCCTTCCTGGAACGCGGCCGCATCCCGGCCACCCTGGACCGCCGCATCCGCGACCACGAACTGGCCAGAGTGGACAGTCGCTACCACGACCAGGGCGCGCCCACCTCCGGGCTGCGCGCCGACTACGCCCGGCTGCCGGTCCCCGGCACCACCATCGGCGTGTTCGCCCCCTACCTGTACACCTTGCCAGCCAAGCGGATCGAGTACTTCACCGCGCATCCGGACGTCAGCTGGCAGCAGTTGCTCGGCGTGCGACTGGCCGACGGCTCCGATGTCGAACTGCACTGGGTGGTCCGCACCCTGCGCCCAGGGCGCAGCACGGCCGCCTGGAACCGGGCCCCGCTCGGCCCGGCCTTCGGCGACCCCGAACACGGCTGGGGCACCCAGCGCACCGGCGACCGGCTCAGCGTCGGCGTGCCGCTGTTGTCCGGCAACGATCCGGTGCTGGTCACCGAACCACCGCAGGCGGGCATGACCGGCCGCACCACGCTGTCCAGGGACGGCCAGGACCTGGGCGCCGCCGACACGGCAGGCTCGGGCGTGTTCACCGTGCCGACCACCGCGGGCCGCTACACCGTGCACACCACCGCGACCCGCAGTGTGCCCTGGTCCGTGCTCGGCACCCGCGCCGACGTGCGCTGGACCTTCCAGGACTCCGGTGTGGCCGGGAAAGCGTTGCCACTGCTGGTGATCCGCGCCACCGGGCAGGTCGATGAGCACAACCGGGCCCCGGCCGGACTGCCCTACCTGCTGCACCTCACCGCACACCACCAGCCCGGCGCCCCGGCCGCGCCGCTGACCGCGCTGTCCGCCGAGGTCTCCTACGACGACGGCGCGACCTGGGCCAGAGCCCCGGTGCTGCGCTTCGGCAACAGCGGCTACACCCTGCTCAACCACCCACCCGGCAACGGTTTCGCCACGCTCCGGCTGGCCGCCACCGACGCCGGGGGCAACTCGGTCACCCAGACCGTGTTCAGGGCCTACGCACTGACGGATCGCTGAGCAGCAACACCAGCAACGCCACACCGAAGGCGCACCACAGCAGCAGGGTCAGGACGCGGCGATGGCCGGTCCACGCCGCGTCCCAGGCCCCGCTCTCGCCGTAGCGCAGGTTCGCCGTGGTCATCAACGCCCGCCCCAGGCCAAAACCCAGTCCGGCGCACAACGCGGCCGGGAAGGAAGCCGTGCACAGCACCGCGACCGCGGCCACATAAGGCAATCCACTCGGCAGGTAGGTGCGCGCACCGGTGCCCATCTCCAGTCCGAACTGCAACGGCCCGAGGTGCCTGCCCAGCCGGAACACTGTCTCCGGCACCAGCCGCCGGTTCTCCGGCAGGGTGATCCGCAGTAGCCCGGACTCCTTGCCCAGCACCACTATCAGCATCAGCCCGACCAGCAGCCAGGGCACGGGCGGAGGCAGCGGAGCCCGCACCAACGAGCCCACCACCACCAGTACGGTCGCGGTGACCACGCCGCCACCCAGGAGTCCCAGGCAGAAGGCCACCGCCGAAGTGCCTCGCCAGACCGGCGAGCCCAGCACCAGCGCTGAGTTCCTGCTTCAGGTGGAGCCGCTGGTGGCGAACCCGGCTGCGGCACCCATGGCCAGCCAGCCCGCGAGCACCGGCAAACCCGTTGCGGCGGCGGCGAAGGCGAGTACGGCGAGGGCTCCCGCCAGCGGATGCCAGCGGCGCCGGATCACTGGACCAAGGCCCGGCAGATCGTCAGGTAGGTCTGTCCATTGTGGCCTGGTCCCCAGTACGTCGAGTGGCCGTCAGAGCAGCGCCACACCTTGCCGTCCGGGGTGGTCCACTTCCACGAGTTCTTCATGGTGGAGGTGCCGCAGGAGGTGGACATGGGCACGTGCTGGCTTTGCACCGCGCCGTTCTGGTAGGTGCCGTATTTGTGCCAGCCTGCCTCGCAGTACACTGAGCCGCGCCAGTAGCCGGAGAGGCAGGCGGGGTAGGTGTTGACGTAGGCGCCGGTGGTGTCACCCACCTCGGCGTAACCGGTGGGATAGGCGTCCTTGCAGTCGTTGCGGTCCCAGCCGGACAGGCCGTACGGACCGGTCTCCGCGGCGGCCGGTCGCGCGCCGAACAGGTTGAGCGCGCTCGCGCCCACCGTCACCGCGCCCAGGGCGATCGCCTTGAACAGGGTGCGGCGGCTGCCGGTGAAGTCCAGGCGCCGCAACGCCGTGGTCGGTTTCGCGTCCGCCGGGGCCTGATCGACGGCGGGGATGTCGTTGAGGTCAAGCGGCATCGGCGTGCCCCCGCACCACGATCTGCTGCCATTCGGCCAGCACCATGTCGACCTCGGCCACCCGCACCGGCAGGTGCACCCGTTCGGCCCGGCCGGAGCCGTCCACCAGCATCAGCACCGGCGGCGACAGGTGCGAGACCGCGCGCCACACCTCGGGGTCGCTGACGATCTCCAGTTGACCGGACACCCTGGCCCACAACGCTTCCGGCTCGTGGGTGAGCAGCACCGAGCCGGGCGAGACGGCCAGCAGCCGCTCCAGCACGGCCAGACAGAGCGGGCAGCCGGAGTCCGCGGCCAGCACGATCCGCCGCCCGCGTCCGGTGAACCGCGGCCCGAGCAGCAGCTCTGGGGGCGCGGCCGCGAAGGCGTCCGGACTGCGCCGGACCTCGTTGCGCAGCAACCGGATCTCCCGCAGCACCGCGGCGAGTCCGAGGAACAGCACCAGGATCGCGACCCAGGTGATGATGTTGAAAGCCATGGCCGGTGACATCGGCGGGTACCCGTCTCAGTTCGCGTCGTGCCAGACGACGTTGATCTCGTTCAACCAGTCGAGCCGTTGCCGTTCGGAGGTAACGGTGGTGTCGCTGAGGTGCACCTCAGCCGTGCCCGCCGGGCAGCCCAGCACAAACGCGTGATCACTGGCCCGCGCCGAGCCTTCCGCGCCAGGGTAGGGCGTTTTCCACACCTCGCCGTGCCGGGTGCGGGCCCCGGCGAACCGCGGGGTGACCGCGGCGGCCTGGCCAGGCCCGGGAATGGACAGTGAACCGTGATCGCGCACGGCGAGCATGAGCTGCTCGTGCATCAGGTCCAGCATGGTGGCCGTGCGGGGCCGCACGATCATCCCGTCCATGGTGTCCTTGACCCGCAACGAGTTGAACAGCGCGAACACCGCGTCCCGGTGCGGCGCGGGTCCGGAGTAGACGGTCATCAGCTCGTGGTAGACACCGAACAGGGTGGCCAGCGAGGACTGTCCGTCGACCGCTTCGGCGACCACGACCTCCCTGCCGTGCACCAGGAATCGCTCCCGTTGCCGCATCGGCGCGACCTCGGTGACCGCGAACTCGTGGTAACCGCGCGGGCCGATCTGGAAGCCGGTGCCGTACACGCCACCGGCGAACCGGACACCGGCGGCGACACTGGACACCGGGGTGTGCGCGGGCAGCGTGACGCTCACCCGGCGCCCGCTGGGCGCGGTCAGCGTCAACTGCTGGGTGGCCATACCTTTCCTCTCACCAGGGCTGGTCCATGAAACACGGCGGGGGAGACGATCAACAGCCGTCATTCGGGTGTCCGGCTACCCTCTTCGAGTGCTCTCCGCCGTGCTCAACGCCGCTGCGCTCGGCGCCGCACTGCTCCTGTTGGTAGCCGGACTCGGCCACCTGCGCGAACGCCGCCTGTTCCTGGCCACGCTCCGTGCCCAGCGCCTGCTGCCGGCGCGGCTGCACGTGCCGGTGTCCTTGCTCACGCCCGCGACCGAACTCCCGGCCGGAGCGCTCACCGCCAGCACCGTGCTGCTGCCCGCACTGCCGCGTCCGCTGCTGCTCCCGCAGGCGACCCTCTACCTGGCCTTCACCGGCTATCTGGTGATCCTGGTGCGCACCAGGCCCGGCACACCCTGCGGCTGTTTCAACGCACGATCCCCGGCCACCTGGGCCACGGTGCTGCGCGCCGCACTGGCCGCGGTCGCGACGCTGGCGGCCACGTTCGCGCCACCGGTGCCCGGCCCCTGGCTGCTGCCCGTGCTGGCCGCCGGGGTGTTGCTGGCGCTGACCGCCTGGCTGGCGCCCAGCCTGCGCTGAGTCAGCGCAGTCGCCGGGTCGAGTCCGCCAGCCGCTCGGTGATCCCGCGCCGGTCCAGCAACTCCAGCAACGGCACCGCGACCCGGCGGCTGGTGTCCAGGGCCTGCCGCGCCTGGCTCAGCGTGAACGGCGGCGTCAGTCCGGCCAACACCTGACCGGCCCGCGCCACCGCGTCCGGCAACAGCACCACGCCCTCCGCGATCCGCACCAGTCGCCCGGCCCGCACCGCCGCCGCCACTTCCTTGCCACCCAGGCCCAACTCGGCCAACCGCCCGGAATCCGGGGCGGCGAACGGGTTCTCGGTCAGCCCAGCCGTGAGTGTGGCCAGTGCCTGCTCGATCCGCGTGGGCAACGCCACCGCCCCCACTCGCCCTGCCTCGACGCTCAGCCCCGCTGCCTGGAGCAACGGCGTGATCAGCGCGGCATCGGGCAGTTCCAGGCGCTGCCGCAGCACCTCGGCGGGCATGCCCGGTTCCAGCGGATGGGCCCGCTGCCAGGACTCGACTTCCCCTGACACAGCCCGGATCAGCCCGGCCCAGTGCGTGGGATCGGCGTGCCAGTCACCGATCACCGCTGTCGGCTCCCGCAGCCCGGCTGCCCGTAGTTCCGCGGATCGGGCGAAACCCTTGGTGCGCAAGTGGATGACTAGGGGGTCGCCGGTCAGTTCGGCCGCCCTGGCGGTGGCCGCGCCCCGGCGGCGCAACGGTCGCGGGCCGAGGTCGGCGACCGTCGCCCCGCCCAGTACCTCGCCCCGCCCGGGATCCCTGAGCAGCACCCGATCCCCGATCCGCAGGGGCAGCGGCCGGGCCAGTGTCAGCCGGGCTCCGACTGTCCCCAATGGACGGACGTGCGCTGGTACCGCCGCCGATCCCACGTGCACCACCAGTTCCCTGGGCAACTCGGCCGTCACCAGGACATCGACCACCGTCGAGGTGAGCCAGCGGCCGGGGGTTAGCAACGCGTCCCCGCGGATCAGCGCGGTGCGGTCGATCCCGCGCAGGTTGACCGCGATCCGGGCCACCGCGGACACCGATTCCGCCTGCCGTCCCAGGGTGTGCAGCCCGCGCACGCGCAGGATCTCGCCGGTGGAGGCGAGCTGGAGTTCCGCGCCCTTGCCGATCGAGCCCGCCGCCAGCGTTCCGGTGACGACCGTGCCCGCGCCGCCCACGGTGAACGAGCGATCCAGCCACAGCCGCACATCCGCCGCCGGTTCGGGATCCGGCAGCCGGTCGACCAGCGCGAGGATCGCGGCCCGCAACTCGTCCAAACCCTGCCCGGTCTTCCCGCTGACCACGACGTGTGGCACGTCGCCGAGGTGCTGTTTCGCCTGGGACAGCGCGGGTTCCGGGTCGGCCAGGTCCGCGCGGGTGATCACCAGCAGCAGGTGCCGGACGTCGAGTGCGCGCAGGGCGGCGAGGTGTTCGGCGGACTGCGGTTTCCAGCCCTCATCCGCCGCGACCACGAACAGCGCCGCGGGCACCGGCCCGATCCCGGCCAGCATGTTCGGCACGAACCGCTGATGCCCCGGCACGTCCACGAACGCGATCTCTCTGCCGGACAAAGTGGTCCAGGCAAAGCCCAGGTCGATGGTCAGGCCACGGCGGCGTTCCTCGGCCCAGCGGTCCGGTTCCATCCCGGTCAGCAGCCGGACCAGGGTGGACTTGCCGTGGTCCACGTGCCCGGCGGTGGCCACCACCCGCATCAGCGCGGCACCGCCAGCACCGCCGCCAGTAGCGCCGGATCCTGTTGTGGCGCAACGGTCCGCAGGTCGAGCAGGCAACGTCCGCGTTCCACCCGTCCCACCACCGCCAGCGCCCGCAGAGTCGCCGCGTACCGCTCGGGCAGACTGACCGCGGCACTCGGCAGCTCCACCCCCGGCGCGCCCCCGCCACCGACCGCGGCGGTGCTCTCCGTTGCCACCGCGTCGATTCCGGCTTCGGTCAGTGCGGCCGCGAGGTGCTTCGCACGGGCCAGCAGTTCGGCCTGATCGGCGGCAAGTGCCTGTGCCACCGGGGTTTCCGGGCCACGCAGGGTGGCTTCCAGGGCAGCCAGGGTAAGTTTGTCCACCCGCAGCGCGCGGGCCGCCGGATGCCTGCGCAACCGCTCGATGACCTCCGCCGCGCCGAGTAGCAGCCCGGCCTGCGGTCCGCCCAGCAGCTTGTCCCCGCTCGCGGTCACCAGGGTCGCCCCGGCCCGCAACACGGTGGCGGCGTCGGGTTCCGCGGGCAGCAGCGGATGCGGGCGGAGCAGGCCGGAACCGATGTCCACCACCACCGGCACCCCCAGCCCCACCAGCTCCGCGGTGTCCACAGTGGAGGTGAACCCGGTGACCTGGAAGTTGGACGGGTGCACCTTGAGGATGAACCCGGTCTCCGGCCCGACGGCCTCGGCGTAGTCACGCGGGTGCACCCGGTTGGTGGTGCCGATCTCGTGCAACCGGGCGCCGGTGCTGCGCAACAGCTCCGGGATGCGGAAGCCGTCGCCGATCTCCACCAGCTCGCCGCGGCTGATCACGATCTCCCGCCCGGCGGCCATGGCCAGCGCGCACAGCAGCAGGGCCGCGGCGTTGTTGTTGACCACGTGCACGCCACCCGCCTCGGGCACCGCGGCGGCCAGCGCGGCCAGCGCGGCCCGGCCGCGGCGCGCGCGGGCACCGGTGACCAGGTCGAACTCCACATCGGTCGGCCCGGCCGCCGCGGTGATCGCGGTGATCGCGGCGGCGGAGAGCGGGGCGCGGCCGAGGTTGGTGTGCACCAGCACGCCGGTCGCGTTGAGCACCGGGCGCAGGCTGCTCGCGGTCCTCGGCAACGCGGCCAGGGCGTGCGCGGCCACCTCGCCGGGGCGGATCTGCCCGGATCGGGCCAGGTCCTGGGCGTGCGTGATGGCGGCCTTCACCGTGTCCCGGCCGAGGATGTGCGCGGCGGCGGCCAGTTCAGGGTCGGCCAGCAGGGCGTCGGTGCGCGGGATGTGCCGGCGGGGATCGGTCATCGGGGGAGTCCTCGGTGGCGGAGGCGGACGGGAATCGAACCCGCCAGCGACAGGTGCTGCCGCTCAGCGGTGTTGAAGACCGCGCCGGTCACCAGGCCGGATACGCCTCCCTGAGCCACCCGTCCATCTTGACAGAGCCGCCGATCGTCAACCCAAGGTTGACGGCTTGGAATCGTCAACCTAGAGTTGACGACATGGAGAACGTACCTCGGCTCGACGAATTCATCAGCATCGTGCGCGGGATGTCCGCCGTGCGGAACCAGGACCCCGACCGCGACGCCCTGCACCAGTTGGAGGACGCGGTGGTGCTCGGCGAGCGCCTCGGCGAACTCGCCGACCACCTCATCGGCCACTTCGTGGACCAGGCCCGCCGCTCCGGCGCCTCCTGGACCGAGATCGGCCGCAGCATGGGCGTGACCAAACAGGCCGCGCAGAAGCGATTCGTGCCGAAGGAAGGCGGCGAGACCTTGGACCTGAGCATGTTCAGCCGATTCACCGACCGCGCGCGCAAGGTGGTGGTCGCCTCGCAGGAGGAAGCCCGCACCGCGCGCAGCGGCAAGGGCACCCCCGAACACCTGGTGCTCGGCCTGCTCAGCGAGCCGGATGGCCTGGCGGTCAAGGCATTGCTGGCCCAGGGCGTCACCGCGGACCAGGTGCGCGCGGCGGTCACCGTGATGCTGCCGGACCCGGTCGAGGAGGTGACCGAACAGGTCCCGTTCACGCCCGCCGCGATCAAGGTGCTCGAACTGACCGGCCGGGTCGCGCTGCGCCTGGGCCACAACTACATCGGCACCGAACACATCCTGCTGGGCATCCTCGACGAGCAGGACTCGCCAGGAGCCCAGGCACTGTTCGGCCTGGGCATCACCACCGAGGCCACCGAGACCTGGACCGTGGCCGAACTGGAGAAGATCATCAAGCGGACCCGCGGCTGAGTCAGAACACCGCCCGCACCAGGCCAAGGTCAAAGACGATGTCCGCCAGGAACAACACCAGCGGCAACCCCGCCGCGACCAGCCAGTACGGCCGCTGCGGCACCGCGGTCCAGCGCACGATCAGCTTGTTGGCCAAGAACCACACCGGCAGGAACACCACCCAGCACAACCCGGCCATGAGCACCACCAGGTCAATCCCGTCCCGAGCCTCGAACCCGGAGTAATCCCCCAGCCGGAAACCAATCGCGGACACCAGCAACCGGGTGAACACCAGCGGAAAGAACGCGAAAATCCCCAACCCCAGGTTCACCACAACCCCGGCAACCCACCCAAGGCCCGCCGCCCGCCGCCCTGCCGGACCACCCTGCCCCGCCACAACCTCAGCCACCACAGCTCCCAGCAAGATCAAGCGCGGCCCTCGGCCCCCCGATTTCCAGCGTACCGCCGCCCACCGACACCCCCGATCCCCGCGAGTGTTGGCCGATCTCGTACGCCGAGTTGGCCGTTCCGGACGCCGAGTTGGCGGTTGTGGACGCCGAGTTGGGCCAACTGGTACGCCGGTTTGGCTCAAGTGGGCGTACCGGTTGGCTCAAGTGGTACGGGGTGCGGATCGGGTCGCCGATTCGCGAACAGAGTTGTACGACAACGGCCAACGAGGCGTACCGGAACGGCCAACGCACCGTACGACAACGGCCAACGCACCGTACGAGAACGGCCAACACTCGGGTGGGGGTGAGGGTGGGGTGGGTGGCCGATGGTGGACAGGGGGCGGGGGTGGGGTTGGGGGTGTGGGAGGGTCGGCGGGTGGTGTGGTGGCGTGGGGTTGTGGTTGGGCTGGTTGGGGTTCTGCTCGCGGGTGGGGTGGGGGAGGCTCGGGAGCGAGGGTGGGTTGGGGAGCTTGCGGGGGTTGTTGATCCGTTGATCGGGTCGGCTCGGGATGGGAACACTTTTCCGGGGGCACAGCGGCCGTTTGGGATGATCGCGTGGAGTCCGACCAGCACCCGGGGTGATCAGACCGGGACTGGGGCGGCCAATGGATATTCCTATGACGTGACCCGGGTGCGGGGGTTCTCGTTGACGCATGTCAACGGGGCCGGGTGCAATCCGGGGGCGGCGGGGGATGTGCCGATCTTTCCGCATGCGGGGGCGATGGCCGGGTCGCCGAGTGCGGATGTCACCGATTCCGTGTACGCCAGTGATTTCTCGCATGCGGATGAGGTGGCGCGGCCGGGTCGGTACTCGGTTGGGCTGGCTTCCGGGGCACGGGCCGATCTCGCGGTCACCGACCGGGCCGGGATCGCCGACTTCGCCTTCCCCGCGGGCAAACCGGCGAACTTGCTCTTCCGCACCTCCAACTCGCTCAACGGTAGCGAGGATGCCGACATCCGGCTGGATCCGGCCGGGCGGCGGGTCACCGGATCCGTGCTCACCGGCGCGTTCTGCGGGCGGCGGGCCAATGGTGGGGTCAACAACCGCAAGAGTTACTACCGGCTGCACTTCACCGCCGAGTTCGACCAGCCGGTGATCGGCACCGGGGTGTGGCGGGACGGCACGATCACGCCGGGCGGGACCGAGATCAGTGGCGGCGAGGGTTACGCGACTGGGGCGGATCGGGCGGGGCGGGGGTCCGGTGGGTATCTGAGCTTCGCGCCGGGCAGTTCGGTGCGGATGCGGATCGGTATCTCCTACGTTGATCTGCCTGGTGCGGAAGGGAATCTGCGGCGGGAGATCCGGGGCTCGGACACCGTGGACAGCGTGGCGCGGGACGGTTTCCGGGCCTGGGACCGGGAACTGCGGCGGATCCGGATCGCGGGTGGCAGTGCGGATCAGCGGACCGTGTTCTACACCGCGCTCTACCATGCTTTCCAGCAACCCAATCTGGTGTCCGATGTGGACGGTCGCTACCTCGGTATGGACCGGCGGGTGCACCGGCTCGCCGCGGGGCAGGACGCGCAGTACGGGAACTTCTCCGGGTGGGACCAGTACCGGGCGCAGATCCAGTTGCTGGCGTTGCTGCAACCCCGGGTGGCCGGGAACTTCGCGCAGTCGCTGTACAACTACGCCCGCCAGAACGACGGTGTGTGGGACCGGTGGGTGCACGTCAACGGCGCCACCCACGTGATGACCGGTGACCCCTCCGCCGCCACCCTGGCCACCTTCCACGCCATGGGCGTGCGCGACTTCGACGCCGCCGGTGCGTTCGACTCGCTCTACCGGCAGGCCACCGTGCCCCGCCCGGAGGGCCTCCTGGACGCGGGCTGTCCCGGCCAATGTGTTGGGCAACGGCCGAATCTGGCACAATATGTCCAATCCCGGTACAGCGCGCACGACGTCTGCCACTGCTGGGGCGGCGCGGCGGAAACCCTGGAAGCCTCGGTCGCCGACGACGCGCTCAGCCGGTGGGCGGCACAACTGGGGCGGGACAAGGAAGCCGCCGAACTGCGGCAGCGCGGAACCTACTGGCGCAACGTGTTCAACCCCGCCACCGGCTACATCCAGGCCCGCAGGCTCGACGGGTCCTGGCTCGGCCCGTTCGACCCGGCCAGTCAACAGGGGTTCGCCCAGGGCAGTGCGGCCACCTACGTGTGGATGGTGCCGCAAGATGTCAGCGGACTCGCCGAAGCCATGGGCGGCAAGGACATCGCGCTGCGGCGGCTGGACGAGTTCTTCCAGCCCGGCGGCGGACCGCTGCGCTACGACCCCACCAACGAGCCCGGCATCCACGCGCCCTGGCTGTACAACGAACTCGGCCGGCCGTGGAAAACCCAGGAAACCGTGCGGCGGCTGGTGGACACCGCCTACCGCACCGGACCCGGCGGCCTGCCCGGCAACGACGACCTCGGCACCATGTCCGCCTGGTACGTCTTCGGCGCGCTCGGCCTGTTCCCGCGCACCCCGGGCAGCGCCGAACTCCTGCTCGCCACCCCGCTGTTCCCGCGCACCCTCATCGCCCCGGACGGCCGCCCGCCGACGCTGATCGACACCGGCGGCAGCGGCCAGTACCTCCAGTCGGTCACCGTCGACGGGCGGGTGCACCGGGACTGGAAACTCGGCGCCCTGCCCACCTGGCTGAAAGTCCAGTTGAGCGGCATCCCCAACCAGGCTGTGGTACCCACAGGACCGTGACCGAGCAGAAAACCGGACCCGCCACCCTGCGGCCGCGCAGCCAGCGGGCCAGGGCGGCGGTGCTCAAGGCCGCCACCGAACTGATGCGGGAACCCGGACCCGAGCTGACCGTGGACGCCATCGCCACTCGCTCCGGGGTGAGCAAGGCGACCATCTACAAGCACTGGCCCAACAAGACCGCGGTGGCCATCGAGGCCTTCGCCGAGCACATGGCCACCCAGGTGGCACTGCCCGATACCGGCTCCGCCCACACTGACCTGCGCGAACTCGTGCGCTCGGTGTTCGCCTTCTACAGCTCCGCCGACGGGCAGACCTTCGCCGGGCTGATCGCGGGCGTGCACGGCGACGAGACCGGCAAGCGGATGTTCGTCGAACGCTTCCTGCACAGCCGCCGCGAAGGCGTGCGCACGGTGTGGGCCCGCGGCGTGGACCGGGGCGAACTGCGGGCCGACGTGGACGTCGAGGTGGCCATCGACCTGCTCTTCGGCCCGGCCATCTTCCGGCTGATGACCGGCCACGACACCGTCGGCCCCGACTTCGCCGACGCCGTGACCGACGCCGCCTTGCGTGGCCTCGCCACCCGCGGCGGCCCCCGCGCGGCTGCGACTGGGGGCTGACTACGTGGCCCGGGTGGAGGGAAAACTGGCGAACATGGAACAGGAACCGGCCCGCTGGCGTTCGTTGGCAATGTCCACCGGATACGACTCCAACTGAAGCAGGGATCTCAGCAGTGACAGAGAACTTCCTCGGCGGCCGGTTCGAGCTGGGTGGCGACCTCCCGGTCGGCAGGCTCGGCTACGGCGCCATGCAGATCACCGGACCCGGCGTCTGGGACTGGCCTGCCGACCGCGAAGGCGCACTGGCCGTGCTCCGCCGCGCCGTCGAGCTGGGCGTCACCTTCATCGACACCGCCGACTCCTACGGCCCCCTGGTCAGCGAACTGCTGATCGCCGAAGCCCTGCACCCGTATCGCGACGACCTGGTGATCGCCACCAAGGCGGGCTTCACCCGCCAGGGCCCCGGCCAGTGGGCCATCACCGGCCGCCCGGAGTACCTGACCCAGCAGGTCGAACTGAGCCTGCGCCACCTGCGCCTGGACCACATCGACCTGATCCAGCTGCACCGCATCGACCCGGCCGTGCCACTGGCCGACCAGCTCGGCGCGTTCGTGGAACTGCGCGAGGCGGGCAAGGTCAAGCACATCGGCCTGTCCGAGGTCAGCGTGGCCGAGCTGGAGCAGGCGCGGAAGATCACCCCGATCGTCAGCGTGCAGAACCGCTACAACCTCACCGACCGCGCCAGCGAGGCCCTGCTGGACCACGCCACCCAGGAGAACATCGCGTTCATCCCCTGGTACCCCATCGCCACCGGCGACCTGACCAAGCCGGACAGCCCGGTCGCGGCGGTGGCCGGGGAACTCGGCGCCACCCCCGCCCAGGTCGCGCTGGCCTGGCTGCTCCGCCGCTCCCCGGTGGTGCTGCCCATCCCGGGCACCAAGTCGGTGGCGCACCTGGAGGACAACCTCGGCGGGGCCGGGGTGACGCTGTCCGACGAGCAGTTCGCGGCCCTGTCCAAGCTGGCCGACTGAGGCTGCTTTCTAGGGTTGCGGCCGGTGGATCGGGTTGTCCGTCTCGGCGAGACGGCGGCCCGATCCACCCCAGGTCAACGAGATGATCTCGGCCGCGATCGACACCGCGGTCTCCTCCGGCGTGCGCGCGCCCAGGTCCAGGCCGATCGGGGAGGACAGGCGGGACAGTTCGGATTCGGTCAAACCCAGTTCCCGCAACCGGGTCAGGCGGTCCTCGTGGGTGCGGCGGCTGCCCATCGCGCCGATGTAGGCGGCGTTGCCGCGCAGGGCCAGTTCCAGTAGCGGGACGTCGAATTTCGGGTCGTGGGTGAGCACGCAGATGGCGGTGCGTTCGTCGACCGTGGTCTCCGCGAGGTACTTGTGCGGCCACATCACCACGAGTTCGTCCGCCTCGGGAAAGCGTTTGGCGGTGGCGAAAACCGGGCGGGCGTCGCAGACGGTGACGTGGTAGCCGAGGAACTTGCCGATGCGGGCCACCGCGCCTGCGAAGTCGATGGCGCCGAAGACCAGCATCCGGGGTGGCGGGGCGAAGGACTCGACGAAGATGGACAGGTCGTCGCCGCGTTGTTCGCCGTCGGCGCCGATGTGCAGGAAACCGGTGCTGCCCAAGGCGAGCATGCCGCGGGCGTGGTCGCGGACGGCCTCGTTCAGGCGGGGTGAGCCGAGGGCGCCCGCGGTGTCCTCCGGGGTGATCCGCAGATGCCTGCCGGGGGCGGGGGCGCCGTCGAGCAGGGTGGCGATGGCCACCGGGGTGCTCGACTGGATGGACTCGGCCAGGGCCGGGAACTCGGGGTAGCTCTGCGGCGTTACCGGCTGGACGAAGACCTGGAGGGTGCCGCCGCAGGTCAGGCCGACCGCGAAGGCGTCGTCGTCGCTGACGCCGAAACTGGCCAGTTCCGGCACGCCGGTGCGCAGGACCTCCTGGGCCAGCTCGTACACCGCGCCCTCCACACAGCCGCCGGACACGCTGCCCAGCGCCTCGCCCGCCGCGCTCACCGCCATCACCGCACCGGGTTGCCGGGGCGCGGACCGCCACGTGCGCACCACCGTGGCCAGGGCGAACGGCTGCCCCTCGCGGTACCAGGCGAGCAGTGGGGCGATCAGTTCGCGCATCGGCCCATTGTGCGCCGGGGGAGGTCAAGAAGTTGTATTTGACTAGACGGTCCAGAATGGGCATTGTGGACCGCATGGTCCATAACGTTGCGAGTCAGGACGGCCTGTCGGGTAAGCGGGTCGTCGTCACCGGGGGCACCAAGGGGATTGGCGCGGGCATCGCCGCGCGGCTGGCCGGGGCGGGCGCCTCGGTGCTGGTCGCGGCCCGGTCCGCGCCGGAAGGGGAGCTGCCCGCGAATGTGCGGTTCGTCAAGGCTGATCTGTCCACCGAGTCCGGGGTGGCCGGGCTGGCCGCGGAGGCGCTGGAGATCCTCGGCGGGGTCGACGTGATCGTGGACAACGCCGGTGGCGCGGCGCCGTCCACGCTCGGCGTCGCCGACCTGACCGAGGAGCACTGGAACGACGCCTACCAGCTCAACGTGCTGGCCGCGGTGCGGCTGGACCGGGCGCTGCTGCCCGGCATGCTGGAGCGGGGCAGCGGTGTGATCATCCACATCAGCTCGATCGCCGCCCTGCGCGCGGAGTCCTCGCTGGCCCACTACGGCGCGGCCAAGGCAGCCCTCAACGTCTACAGCAAATCGCTGGCCACCGAGGTCGCCCCGCGCGGGGTGCGGGTCAACCGGGTCGCCCCCGGACTGATCCAGACCGAGGCGGTGGACAACTTCATCCAGCACATCCAGGACAGCCAGGGCCTGGACAAGGACGCCGCGGTGGGCGTGCTCCATGACCTGGTCGGCGGCATCCCCGCCGGGCGTGCCGGTCAGCCCGCGGACATCGCCAACGTGGTCGCGTTCCTGGCCTCCGATCAGGCCGCGTGGATCGTCGGCGCGGAGTTCCGGATCGACGGCGGCAGCGTCCGGCAGGTCAACTGAGATCAGGGGGAGCTGACCGCGGAACCCGGTGCGGGGCAACGGGTTCCGCGGTCAGGACCGGGTCGTCAGTGCCCGTAGCGCACGCGCTGGATGTGCACCGGGAGCTTGGGCAGGCCGTCCAGGGGGTTGGTCGGGCCGGGGATGATGCCGCCCGCGACGATCTTGTCCAGCACCGCCATGCCGCGGGTCACCTTGCCGAGCACGGTGTAGGCGGGCTTGATGTTGGCGAAGCTGTGCACGATGAAGAACTGGCTGCCGTTGGTGTTCGGGCCGAAGTTGCCCATCGCCACCGTGCCACGCGGGTAGGTCTCCTTGCCGGTGACCTCGTCGTCGAACTTGTAGCCGGGACCGCCCTTCTCCGCCTCCCAGATGTCACCGCACTGCAGCACGCCGAGCCGGGTGGAGTTCGTCAGCCGCCAGCACTGGGTCTTGTCGAAGAAGCGCTGCCGGGCCAGGGACAGGAAGTTGTGCACCGCGCAGGGCGCGTTCGCCCGGTCCAGCTCCATCACCACCTTGCCGTGGTTGGTGGAGATGGTCACCCTGACCGTGCCCCGCGCCTTGGCCTTGGCCCGCGGCGGGTGCACCGGCTTGGCGGCCGGATCGTCCGGGGTCGGGGTGAACGTGCAGCGGACCGAGCGCCCCAGGTCGGTCTCCGGCGCCGCCTGGGCCACGCCAACGGGGAGTGCGGCCAGCAACGCGGCCACCACGACACCAACTGACCAGCGTTTTCTCATGCCGGTCAACCTAGCTCGCCCCCGGGGTCCCGGAAACCCGGCGAACAGCCCAGCCTACGATCGTCGGCGACCAGATGGCTCGGGGAGGATGACGGCGGCGATGAGCGGCACCGGAACAGCACGGCCCATTGTCTATTACGGCGACCCGGTGCTGCACCGCTCGTGTACCCCGGTGACCAGCTTCGACGACGAGCTGAAGACCCTGGTCGAGGACATGTTCGCCTCGATGTACGCCGCCGAGGGCGTGGGGCTGGCGGCCAACCAGATCGGGGTGGACGCCAGGGTCTTCGTGATGGACTGCCCGGACGCCGACGGCAACCCGGTGATCGCCACCCTGGTCAACCCGGTGCTCACCCTGCCGCCCGCCCCGCGCGAGCTGACCCTGTTCAACGAGGGCTGCCTGTCCGTGCCCGGCCAGTTCGCCGAACTGTCCCGGTCCGAACACGCCGAGGCCACCGGCTTCGACATCGAGGGCAACCCGGTCACCGTGCGCACCAACGGGATCGCCGCGCGCTGCCTGCAGCACGAGGTGGACCACCTGGACGGACTGGCCTATGTGGACCGGCTGCCGGTCAAGCAGCACAAGGAAATCCTCGCCGCGGCCGGCCTGAGCGGATGACCGAGTCTGTCGCCGTGGTGGGCATCGGCGCGGACGGCTGGCCCGGCCTCGCCCCACCCGCCCAGCTGGAGGTGCGCGCCGCCCAGGTGTTGCTCGGCAGCTCCCGCCAGCTCGACCTGGTGCCGGACAAGGTCACCGCCGAACGAGTGGCCTGGCCCTCGCCCATGCTGCCCGCCCTGCCCGGCCTGCTCGAACGCCACCGCGGCAGGCGGATCTGCGTGCTGGCCAGCGGGGACCCGATGTTCTTCGGCATCGGCTCCACCCTGGCCCGGCTGCTCGGCCCGCAACGGCTGCACGTGCTGCCGCACGCCTCCTCGCTGTCGCTGGCCTGCGCCCGGCTGGGCTGGCCCCTGGAAGCGGTGGACGTGGTCAGCGCGGTCGGGCGGCCGGTGGAACTGCTGCACCCGTTCGTCCAGCCCGGCCGCCGGGTGCTGGTGCTCAGCGCCGGTGGCGGCACCCCGGCCGAGGTGGCCGCGCTGCTCACCGTGCGCGGCTACGGGCCGAGCAGGCTGACCGTGCTGGAACGCCTGGGCGGCAAGGACGAACGGATGGTCACCGGCACCGCGGGGGAGTGGTCGCTGCCGCGCACCGCCGCGCTCAACGTGATCGCGGTGGACTGCGTGGCCGACCCCGGCACCCCGTTGCTGCCCACCGTGCCCGGCCTGCCCGACTCCGCCTTCGACCACGACGGCCAGCTCACCAAACGCGAGGTCCGCGCGCTCACCCTGGCCCGGCTGGCCCCGGTGCCCGGCCAGCTGCTCTGGGATGTCGGCGCGGGCGCGGGCAGTGTGGCCATCGAATGGTCCAGGGCACACCCGAGCTGCCGGGCCATCGCGGTGGAACGCGAGAGCGAACGGGCCGACCGGATCACCCGCAACGCCTACGCCCTCGGCGTGCCGGGCATCGAGGTCGTGCTCGGCGAGGCGCCGTCCGCGCTGGCCGGTCTGGAAGCGCCGTCAGCGGTCTTCGTCGGCGGCGGCGCGACCGTGCCCGGAGTGATCGAGACCTGCTGGCAGAGCCTGCTGCCCGGCGGGCGACTGGTGGTCAACGCGGTCACCATGGAGTCCGAATCCCTGGTGGCGCAATGGTATTCGCGCCTGGGCGGGGACCTGACGCGGGTGGCGATCAGCCGGGCCGCGCCGGTCGGCGGGTTCACCACACTGCGCCCGATGCTGCCGGTGACCACCTGGGTCGTGACCAAGGAGACGCAGTGACCGTGCACTTCATCGGGGCCGGACCCGGCGCCGCCGACCTGATCACCCTGCGCGGCCAGCGGATCATCGCCGGGTCGCCGGTCTGCCTCTACGCCGGATCCCTTGTCCCGCAAGAGATCCTGGGCTGGTGCCCGGACGGCGCGCGGCTGGTGGACACCGCCGAGCTGAACCTGGACCAGATCACCGAGGAGCTGGTGTCCGCGCACGCCAAGGGATTGGACGTGGCCCGGCTGCACTCCGGCGACCCGTCGGTGTACAGCGCGATGGCCGAGCAGATGCGCCGCCTGGACGCCGCCGGGGTGCCCTACGACGTCACCCCGGGTGTGCCCGCCTTCGCCGCCGCCGCGGCCGCGCTCAACCGGGAGCTGACCGTGCCCGGTGTCGGCCAGACCGTGGTGCTCACCCGCACCTCGGCCAGGGCCACCCCGATGCCGCCTGGCGAGGACCTCGGCACCCTGGGCCGCAGCCGCGCCACCATGGTGCTGCACCTGGCCGTGCAGCGGATCGACGCCGTGGTCGCCGAGCTGATCCCGAACTACGGCGCGGACTGCCCGGTCGCCGTCGTCGCCATGGCCAGCCGGGCCGAGCAGACCGTGCTGCGCGGCACCCTGGCCGACATCGCCGCCGCCGTGCACACGGCCGGGATCAAACGCACCGCGGTGATCGTGGTCGGCGAAGTCCTCACCGCACACGCCTTCCCGGACAGCCACCTGTACTCCGCCGACCGCTGCCGCCCACCCACGGACCCCAGCTAGACACCCACCCCGCACAGTGTTGGCCGTTGTCGCACAGTGTGTTGGCCGTTGTGGACGGCGAGTTGGCCCAACTGGTACGCCGGGTTGGCCCAAGTGGGCGTACCAGTTGGCCCAAGTGGTACAAGTTCGGCCAAGACTGGGTACGACAACGGCCAACACGCCGGTGGGTTGCCGACGAGGCTGCTGGCTTGGCGGCCTGGAACCCGGCAGCGGGTCACTAAAGCGGGTGAACTGTGTGTGGTTCGCCGCGGCCCGTGATCTGGCACGCCTGGCGTGCGCACGCCCACGAGCTGGGTGATCTTGAACAGAGTTCCTGGCGGCCGACATTCGATCGGGTGAAGTGTGTCCGATTCCTGTCGCTCCAAGTAGTTCCTCGCTTACCCGCTGTCCCGACCAATCGGACAATTGGTCCATAGTGTTGGTAGGAAAGGGGGAACCGATGAACTGGCTGCGACGCGACCTGCGGTACGACCTGCCCGCCTCGCTGGTGGTCTTCCTGGTCGCCGTGCCGCTGTCCCTGGGCATCGCGGTGGCCTCCGGCGCGCCGATCGTGGCCGGCCTCGTCGCCGCGGTGGTCGGCGGCATCGTGGCGGCCGCCCTGGGCGGGTCCCCCTTGCTGGTCAGTGGGCCCGCGGCCGGGCTGACCGTGGTGGTGGCCGGGTTCATCGACCAGTTCGGCTGGGCGGTCACCTGCGGGATCACCGTGGCCGCAGGGGTGCTGCAACTCGTCCTCGGCCTGTGCCGGGTGGCCCGCGCCGCGCTGGCCATCTCCCCCGCGGTGGTGCACGGCATGCTGGCCGGGATCGGCCTGGTCATCGTGCTCGGCCAGCTGCACGTGCTGCTCGGCGGCCTGCCCGGCACCAGCGCGCTGACCAACCTCCTCGAACTGCCCGGCCAGCTGCTCGACTTACACGGGCCCGCCGCGCTGATCGGGTTGCTGGTGCTCGGTGTGCTGCTGCTGTGGGGCTTCCTGCCCGCGCCGGTGCGCCGGGTGCCCGGACCGCTGGTCGCGGTGCTGCTGGCCACCGTGCTGGCCGAGGTCGCCGGACTCGACCTGGTCCGGGTGGACCTGCCCGGTTCGCTGCTGGAATCCCTGCGCCTGCCCCAGCTTCCCGGCGGCGACTGGGGCGCGGTGCTGCTCGCGGTGCTGACCCTGACCGTCATTGCCAGCGTGGAGAGCCTGCTCTCCGCGGTGGCCGTGGACAAACTGGCCGGCACCCGCAGCGACCTGGACCGCGAACTCATCGGCCAGGGCGCGGCCAACACGGCCTCCGGCCTGCTCGGCGGGCTGCCGGTGACCGGGGTGATCGTGCGCGGCTCGACCAACGTGGCCGCAGGCGCCCGCACCAGGGCCTCGGCGATCCTGCACGGGGTGTGGGTGCTGTTGTTCGTGCTGCTGCTGGCCGGGGTGATCGAACGGGTGCCGATGGCCGCGCTGGCCGGGCTGCTGGTGTTCATCGGCCTGCAGCTGGTCCGGATCGAGGACGTGCGCTCGGCCTGGCGGCACCGGGAAGCCCTGGCCTACCTGGCCACCGTGTTCGGCGTGGTGTTCCTGGACCTGTTGCAGGGCGTGCTGATCGGACTGGCCACCTCGGTGGTGCTGGTGCTGCGCCGGGTGGTCTGGGCCAGGGTCCGGGTCACCGAGTCCGGGCCCGGCCGGTGGCGGGTGCAGGTCGAGGGAACCCTGAGTTTCCTGTCCCTGCCAAGACTTTCCCGGATGCTCGGGCAGATCCCGGACAGGTCCACTGTGGACATTGAACTGGTCGCGGACTTCCTGGACCACGCCGCCTACGAACACCTCTCCGGCTGGCGGCGCCAGCACGAGGAACGCGGCGGCACCGTGGTGGTGGCCGAACTCGGCGCCGAGGGCAAACCCGTGCTGCCGCGCTGGTTCGCGCCCTGGTCCAGCTGGCAGGGCGAGCTGCCCCGGCCGCGCTCGGGCTCCCCGCTGGAGACCGGCGTGCGCGAGTACCACCGGCACTCCGCCCCGCTGCTGCGCCCGCTTTTCGAGCAACTCGCGGTGCTGCAACGCCCACACGGGCTGTTCCTGACCTGCGCCGACTCCCGGATCGTGCCCAACATGATCACCACTAGCGGGCCAGGGGACCTGTTCACCGTGCGCAACGTCGGCAACCTGGTGCCGCCCGGCGACGACGGCATCGAAGCCTCCGTGCACGTCGCGGTCGAGGTGCTGCGGGTGCCCACCCTGATGGTCTGCGGCCATTCCGCCTGCGCGGGCATGACCAGCCTGCTCTCCGGCCGCGCCGAGCAGGACGACTCGCTGGGCCGCTGGCTGCGTGCCGGACTGCCCAGCCTGCGCGCCTTCCGCGCCGGGCACCCGGCCGGTGCGGGCGAGCCGGAGGAGGCGGCCGACCGGCTGGCCAAGGTCAACGTCGCGGTGCAGACCGAGGCGCTGGCCCGGCTGCCCATGGTGCGCGCCGCGGTCGCCGAGGGCAGGCTCCAGGTGATCGGGCTGTTCTTCGACATCGGCCAGGCCCGACTGTCCATTTTGGATCCCGAAACCCAGCGGTTCAGACCACTTGACCCGGATGGAGCAGTGCCCGCGGTGGGCACCGGCACGCGGCGAACAGCGGATTGACGACCCCCGAAAGCTCTGCATAGTCTCCCCTGCGGGGGAGCGGCGTCCCCTTGGCACGTAACGACTTCGTCGACTCAAGGGGGATCTGCGCTGTGGCGCGTGCAAAGTTGAGCAAGACCGCGGTGGCCGGTGCGCTGGCCGCGTCGGTGGTGACCGGCCTGCTGGGTGCGTTGCCCGCACACGCGATCAGCGGCGGCACACCGGTGGCTACCGGTGGGTACAGCTACAGCGCCTACCTGCGGGTCGGCGCGGAGAAGTCCTGCTCGGGGGTGCTGGTCGACGAGCAGTGGGTGTTGACCGCGGCGAGCTGCTTCGGCACGCCAGGCCAGGTCAGGCCCGGTGCGCCCGCCGAGCGGACGGTGGTCACCGTCGGCAGGGCCAAGCTGTCCCACGGCGAGGGCGCGGTGTCCGAGGCGAGTCAGCTCGTCCCGCACGCCGACCGCAACCTGGTGCTGGTCAAGCTGGTCGACCCGGTGCCCGACACCTGGCCGGCCCGGATGCCCACGGCCTCCGGGTTCGCCACCGGTGAGCAGCTCACCGTCACCGGCTACGGCGCGCTCGCCGCGGCCAGCGAGGAAGCGGACCGGCTGCACTCGGCCACCTTCCCGCTGGGCAGCCAGGCGGGCTCGACGCTGACCCTGGGCTCCGGCGGGGCGGAGATCTGCGCGGGCGACCTCGGCGGCCCGGTGATCCGCCAGCGTGACGGCAACCCGGAACTGGGCGCCATCCTGGTCACCGCGCCGCGGCGCAACTGCCTCGGCGAGACCGAGACCAGCGACGCGACCACCGCGGTCCGGGTGGACGACCTGACCGACTGGATCAAGCAGCAGGTGCTGGCGGGCCGGGCCAACCCGGTGATCACCGACGGTGGCGTGGTCACGCTGAAGAACCAGATCAGCGGCTGGTGCCTGCGCGGCGAGCTGACCGCGGAGTGCGGGAGCGGCCGGTCGGAGGAGGAGTTCGAGATCGTCGGCTCCGGTGAGTACCGGAAGCTGCGCAACCTCTACACCCAGCAGTGCCTGACCACGGTGAGCAGCAGTGTCACCTTCATGACCTGCGGCAACGTCAGCGCGCAGGACTGGGCGATCACGCCAGGCAAGAACGGCACCGTGCAGCTGCGCAACCAGGGCAACCTCGGCGGCCTGGCCGTGCCCAGCCTCGACCCTGGCGCCCGGCCGGTGCTGCGCGACGGCAGCCGCCCCTACGACTACCAGCTCTGGCAGCTCACCGCCAAGGGCAAGGTCCGGCACGACCTGCCGCAGCGCGCCTCGCTGCGGGCCACCAACGCCGGTCTGGCCGACCACTACCTGCGGCACGCCCGCGGTGCGGGCTGGCTGAGCCTGATCACCGCGAGCAGCCCCGAGCTGGACAAGGCCGACGCCACCTTCGACCTGGTGCCCGGCCTGGCCGACAGCCGCTGCTACTCGCTGCAGGCGCGGGACATCCGCGGCGCGTACCTGCGGCACGCCAACGGCAGGCTGCGCCTGGACGACAACAACGGAACCCCGCTGTTCGCCAACGACGCCACCTGGTGCGCCAGGGACAGCGCGGCGGGCAACGGAGTCTCCTTCGCCTCGTTCAACTTCCCGGACAACTACCTCCGGCACATCAACGGCGAGGTGTGGAACGCCTACAAGGGCGGCGCGCAGTGGTACGAGACGCCGAACTCCTTCGAGGCCGACACCAGCTGGGCCGTGGCCCCGCCGCTGAAGCCCTGACACCGCAACTGATCTGACGGCCGGGGTGGCGTTTGCCGCCCCGGCCGTTCGGCTATCCGGCCACCGGCGCCGCGGCGGGTCGCCGGGCCCCGGCCAGCACCACCACCGCGACCCCGGCCAGCAGCAACGCCAGTCCCGGCAACGCTTCGGGCCGAGGGGTCTGCCCCAGCCAGCCCCAGGCCAGCAGTGCCGCTCCCGGCACTTCCAGCAGCGTGACCAGGCTGATCGTGGTGGCCGAGACCGCGTGCAGCGCGTAGTTGAACATCGAGTGCCCGAGCAGTTGCGCGCCCAGCGCGATGGCCAGGATGGCCAGCCAGGTGCTGTCCGGGTAGCCGGTCAGCGGGATGCCCGCGCTCAGGCACACCACCAGCAGCACCAGCGCGCAGGTGGCGTAGCAGATCGTGGTGTAGGTGGTGGTGCTCAGCGCGGTGCGGGCCTGCTCGCCCAGGGCCACATAGCCCGCCGCGGCCATCCCGCCCAGCACCGCCAGCAGATCACCCCACAGCGCGGCGCCGGAGACCTGGAAGTCCGCGCCCGTGGTCCACCCCGCGCCGGCCACCGCGAGGCCGATGCCCAGCCAGGTGCTCACCGGCAAGCGCTTGCCCTGGCCGACCGCGATCAGCCCGGCCCACACCGGTTGGGTGCAGCCCAGCGCGATCGAGGTGGCCACCGTGGTGAGCTGGGCGCTGGACATCCAGGTGCCGAAGTGCAGCGCCAGCATCCCCCCGGCCAGCACGCTGTAGCCGCCGGGACCGCGCTTGTCCCCGGCCACCGCGGCACGCAGCTCCGGGCCGCGGCGCAGTGCGGTGAACGGGGTGAGCAGGCCGACCGCGATCGTGTTGCGCCAGAACGCGATCGCCAGCGCGGGCGCGGCGGCGTAGGCGATCAGCGGGCCGGAGGTGGACACCGCGAGCACGGCCAGAGCCAGGGCGAGCAGCGGGATCAGCGGGACACGATGGGGCACGAGCGCCCATCCTCACACCCGGCGTTAAGCGAAATGTCAGCGCCCTGCCCTAGGCTTCGCCCGTCACTCATCGAGGACTCATAGGGGGGTTCCGCAGTGTCAACAACCCGTTCGCGGGTGGTCCGTGCTGCCATCGTCACGACCGCGCTCACCCTGCTGGGCACGGCACAGGCGCACGCGATCAGCAACGGCAACCAGGTGGAGATCGGCACGTACTCCTTCACCGCGGCCTTCGACCAAGGTGACAAGCGCTGCTCCGGCGCGCTGATCGACCCGCAGTGGGTCATCACCTCGGCCGCCTGCTTCGACCCGAACCCGGCCCAGGCAGGCAACCAGCTGGAGTCCGGTCGCCCGGCCCAGCGCACCACGGTCCGCTTCGGCGGCCTTGGCCTGGCCACGGCGCGCACGGCCGTGCGCGAGGTGGCCGAGTTCCGGCTGGACGCGGCCAGGGACGTGCTGATGGCCCGGCTCACCGACCCGGTGCACGACATCACCCCGCTGGCCTACCGGGCCGGACCGGCCGGCGAAGGCGAGGTGGTGCGCGCCGCCGGGTACGGCCGCACCGCGACGCAGGCCCGGCCGGAGCGCGCGCACACCGCGCTGTTCACCGCCTCCGCGCTGGGCGCCGACAACTTCAGCCTCGCCGCGCAGAACCCGGCGAACGCCGCGATCTGCGACGGCGACTTCGGCGGCCCGGCCTTCCGGGAGCGCGCGGGCACGCCCGAACTGCTCGGCGTGCACACCAGCTCCGGCCAGCAGGGCTGCCAGGGCGTCACCGGCGGCACGCCCGGCGCGGCCGTCGCGCGCACCGACGACCTGGAGCCGTGGCTCAGCGGCCTGATCAAGGAAGGCAGGCAGACCCCCGGCCTGGCCGACGGCAACATCGTCGAACTGCGTGGCGTGCACTCGCAGAAGTGCCTCGACGTCTACTTCGCCCGGTGGGAACCCAACACCCACACCGTCATCGCGAACTGCCACGCCGGCCCCAACCAGCGCTGGGAGGTCGTGCAGCAGGCGGAGAACACGGTCGCGCTGCGCAGCATGAACAACAAGCACCAGTGCCTGCGCCCGCTCAACGGACAGAACCCGGCAGGCATCCAGGTCGTGCAGAGCGCCTGCCTGGACTTCGCCGACCGCTCGCTGTGGTGGGAGGCGCTGCCCGCGCGCAGCGGCTCGATCGAGCTGCGCAACGTCAGCACGGACAAGGTGCTGGAGGCCGCGAACTTCGCCACCGGCGAGGGCAGCCCGGTCAGCCAGGGGACCAACCGGCACGAGGCGGACCAGCACTGGTTCCTGACCGTGGTCGGCAAGGCCCGGCACGACCTGACCCAGCCAGGCCAGGACCGCAAGTCCCTGCGCGCCACCAACCCCGGCCTCAACGACCGCCACATCCGACACGCCAACGGCCTGGGCGAGCTGTCCCCGGTCAACCCTGGCAGCTCCGAACTGGACCGGGCCGACGCCACCTTCCGGCTGGTGCCGGGCAGGCTCGACACCCGCTGCTACTCCCTGGAATCGGTCAACTTCCCCGGCAACTTCCTGCGGCACGCCGGCGGCAGACTGCGCCTGGACGGCCCCTCCGGTGACCCTGGCCTGTTCAACGCCGACGCCACCTGGTGCGCCCAGCACGGCCTCAGCGGCACCGGCGTCTCGCTGGAGTCGTGGAACTTCCCCGGCAAGTTCGTCCGGCACATCAACGGCCAGGTGTGGCTGGCGAAGTTCGACGGGCCGGAGTGGTACGAGACCAGGGCGAACTTCCACCACGACACCAGCTGGGACGTGGCGGAACCGCTGAAGCGCTGATCAGCAGGACGTGACCCGGCGGCGCTGGCCGCCGCTTGGCCCCGGCGCCCCGCGCGGCAGGAATCGCGCGGGGCGCCGGGGCGTTCTCGGTGGCGGGCCAGGGACTACGCGGTCGGCTGGCGGAGGTGCGGGTCCAGGCGGACCACCAGTTCGGCGTCCAGGGCGTGCGCGAGCCGTTCGAGGACCGGGATGGTCGGCACGGTGCCACCCGCCTCGAACCGCGCGATCGCCGGCTGGGCCATGCCCGCGATCTCCGCGAGCCGCGCCTGGGTCCAGCCACGCTGCTCGCGCATCTCGCGGACGGTCTTGCCCAGTTCGTAGGCGAGCCGCGCGGCATCGTAAGCCTCGGCCGCACCCGGCTCGGCGAGCCGACGCTCGCGCAGTTCAGCCCAGTCGTCACGGTCAGCCATCGCACTCACTCCCCGTCCACACTGTGTTCCTCGGCGACACACCGCCGCAACGCCCGCTGTGCCCTGGCGACTTCTCGCGCCTCGCGCATCCGAGTCTTGCGGAAGACCGTCAGCAACACGATCCGACGCCCTGAGGCGATCCAGTAGGTCACCCGGATTGCCTCGCCATCCAGATGAAACCGGAGTTCCCGGAGTTTCCCGACCAGCTGGCGGCTGTACGGCTCACCCAGCAGCGGTCCTTGATCGGCGACCAGGTCGAGGTAGAACGCCGCTGTGGCGAAGTGGACTGTCGGCAGACCTTCCAGCCAGTCCCGAACCTCCGGCTCCAGTTCCACGGTACCCCAGCTCATACCATCGATGCTATATCCAGCCGAGGCTGTGTCGATCCCGGGGTGTGGTCGCGTGATGACAGTGAGTAGTCATCGGATGTGTAGTGCTCTGCCGGTGATCTATTGGGAATTGTTTCTTGGCGCATGCATCACTGGATGTGCTGTCTTACCAGCACTTCTGGCCGTTGCTCTGTTTGGCTGACGTCCACGGGCCGTTGACGGTTCTGTTAAGAGATCGTATCTTTCCTGCGCCGCACCACCACATCGAGCCTCGGGTGGACCTTCCGCCACAGC
This sequence comes from Crossiella sp. CA198, assembly GCF_052078295.1. Taxonomy (NCBI): domain Bacteria; kingdom Bacillati; phylum Actinomycetota; class Actinomycetes; order Pseudonocardiales; family Pseudonocardiaceae; genus Crossiella; species Crossiella sp. CA198. The sequence continues at coordinate 2,654 of NZ_JBQJIM010000036.1, read as the reverse complement.
CCATCGAAGGGACTCGACCATGTCCGACTCGCCGTCGCGCCGGGACTTCCTGCGCATCACGGGCGCCGTTGGCGCCGGGATGATGCTGAGCGGGGTCCGGCCGTTCATCGCACAGGCAGAGGAGGTGGCCCGGCCCCAGGGGGTCTCGCTGGTGCCGGAGTCCGAGGCGACCAGTCTGTGGTACCCGGCGCCCGCCGAGGAAAGCCGGATCATCCAGCAGGGGTTGCCGATCGGCAACGGCAGGCTGGGAGCGCTGGTCGGGTCCGATCCGGCCGACGACGTGCTGTACCTGACCGACGCCACCCTGTGGACCGGGCATCGCAACGACGTGCTGCAGGACGACGGGCAGTTCCCGTACGGGCCCAACGACTTCGGGTCCTTCGGGTTGCTCGCCAAGGTGCGGGTGCAGGTCAGTGGGCACACCAAGGCCGCGGTGAGCGACTACCGGCGGCGGCTGGACCTGAGCAACGGGCTGGTCACCGCCTCCTACCGGGTCAAGGGCGCGCAGTACCGGCGGGAGACCTACTCCAGCCACCCGGACGACGTCGTGGTGATCCGGCTGACCCAGCGTGGCGGAGGTGTCCACAGTGGACGGATCCGGCTGGAGCCCACTCGCACAGAGACCGTGACCGGCGAAGCCGGGACGCGCACGATCTCCTTGCAGGCCCGGTTCGACAACGGGTTGCGTTACGCCGCGGTGGTCACCGCGTTCAGCGACACCGGCGCGGTCGCCGTCACCGGCGCTGAGCTGACCTTCACCGACTGCCGGGAACTGCTGATCGTGGTCTCCGGCGGCACCGACTACCTGCCGGACGCGGCCAAGGGCTTCCGGAACACCGCGGTGGAACCGCTGACGGTGGCCAGGGACCGGGCGCTGGCCAAGGCCAAGGTCTCTGGGACCGCCTTGCTCAACACGCACGTCGCCGACTACCAGTCGCTGTACCGGAAGTTGACCGTCGACCTTGGTGAATCCAGCCGCTCGCAACGGAATCTGGACTCCTGGTCGCGGCTCGCGGTGCGGCACACCAACCCCGGGCAGCCGGACCCGGAACTGGAGGCCAGCTACCTCCAGTTCGGCCGGTACCTGATGATCACCGGGTCCAGGGACAGCCTGCCGATCAACCTGCAGGGCCTGTGGCTGCACAACAACTCGCCGGACTGGTATGCCGACTACCACACCGACATCAACATCCAGATGAACTACTGGCTGACCGACCGCGCCGGTCTCGGCCGCTGTTTCCCCGCGCTGGCCGAGTACTGCCTGGCGCAGCTGCCCGAATGGTCCCAGCAGACCCAGCGGCTGTTCAACGATCCGCGCAACCGGTTCCGCAACTCGACCGGGAAGATCGCCGGGTGGACGGTGGCCTTCTCCACCAACACCAACGGCGGCCTCGGCTGGTGGTGGCATCCGGCTGGCAACGCCTGGCTGTGCCAGTCGCTGTGGGAGCACTACGAGTTCACCCTGGACGTCAAGTACCTGGAGCGGATCTACCCGCTGCTCAAGGGCGCGGCCGAGTTCTGGGCCGCGCGGCTGATCACCATCACGCACACCTACCCGGACGGCAGCACCCGGCAGGTGCTGGTCGACGACAAGGACTGGTCGCCGGAGCACGGGCCGCAGGACGCGCTGGGCATCAGCTACGCCCAGGAGATCGTCTGGGAGCTGTTCCGCGAACTCCAGCTTGCGGCGGCGAAACTGGGGCGGGACAAGGAGTTCGCCGCGCAGGTCAAGGATCTTCAAGCGCGGCTGTACCTGCCGGAGGTCAGCCCGAAGACCGGGATGCTGCAGGAGTGGATGCACCCGGACGACATCGGCGAGCGCACCCATCGCCACCTCTCGCCGCTGATCGGGTTCTTTCCTGGTGATCACATGAACCATGATGTGTCGCCGAAGGCCACCATCGAGGGCATCCGGAAGTTGCTGGAGGTCCGGGGGATGGAGAGCTTCGGGTGGGCTTGTGCCTGGCGATCCGCTTGCTGGGCAAGGCTTCGGGACGCTGACCGGGCGTATCAGCTGTTGCTGACGGTGATGCGGCCGAGTATCGCCAACGAGAACGGGACCTCGGCGAACTTCTTCGACATGTACCGCAACGGGGAACGGGCTATCTTCCAGATCGACGCGAATTTCGGTGCGCCGACGGCGATGCTGGAGATGGTGTTGTACTCGCGGGTGGGGGTGATCGAGTTCCTGCCCGCGCTGCCGGGGGCGTGGGCGAAGCAGGGGCGGGTCACCGGGATTGGCGCCAAGGGCGGGTTCGAGGTGGATCTGGCTTGGCGGGACGGGAAGGTGACGAGCGCGGTGGTGCGGAGTGTCGGGGGGACTAGCACGGAGTTGCGTGCTGGTGGGTGGCGGCGGCAGATCACTCTTCGCGTTGGGGAGACCTTGAGAGTTCGACCGACCTCGTAGCTGCGGTGTGTTGGCCGTTGTCGTACGGTGCGTTGGCCGTTGTCGACGGCTTCGCCTGTCCACAACGGCCAACTCCCCGTACCACAGCAGCCAACACACCGCCGATCTGGTTTGGGTCCTCTAAGCGGGTTGCCAGAAGTTGTGTCCGTAACTCGCGGGAGTTGACCTTCCCTCGAACGTGAAGAGCCCCGTCGGGTTGGATTGAGTTACCACACACAACCGACCCGACGAGGCCTCCTTCAGTATG
>NZ_JBQJIM010000035.1:0-82388 GCF_052078295.1 Crossiella sp. CA198 | reverse complement strand
TGGCCAGGGTCTTTGCCAGCGGGGTCAGGATGGTGAGCAGCAGCCACACGAGGATGGCGGGCGCGCTCATCTTGTTGAGCCGTAGCATTTGGAGTCTCCTGAGTGATCATGAATCGGTTGGGAGACCGGACCGGCGGTGACTTCTTGGCGGGAGTCCGCCGGTCCGGGCATCAGCGTGGGGAGCCCTGCGGGCTGGTGTTGCCTCCGGCGCGTTCTGCCCAGCACACGCAGGTGCGGGCGGTGCAGGCGCAAGTCGCGATGTAGCCGTTGTGGTGGCAGTGCTTGCAGGTGGACCACCGGTCCAGGGCGGTGTTGATCCGGGTGAGCAGTCCCATCGGGCTTGGTCCTCTCGTGGGGTGTGCGTGGGGTGGGGGTCATCGGCCGGGGTGGTCAGAAGTCCCGGGTGATCCGGCCGGACACGCTGTGGGTGCGGGCCTGCACGGTCACGCCGAGCTGGGCGGTCAGGTGGATGTCCCCGCTCACGGTGGAGGCGTCCACAGTGGACGCGCCGGTGGCGTGCACGGTGATGTCGCCAGAGACCGACTTGGCGCGGGCGCGGCCGTTGAGGCTGTCCAGGTGGATGCGGCCGGAGACGGTCTCGATCGTGGCGTTGGAGGTGGTCTCCAGCTCGACCGCGCCGGAGACGGTGCTCACCCCGGCTCTGCTGGCGTTCCAGACGGTGACCGAACCCGAAACAGTGGAGGCGTCCAGCTCAGCCACGGTGGTGGCATCCAGCCGCCCCGACATGGACTGGTAGCGCAGCACATCCAGCTCGCCCGCGGCGGACAGATCGGCCGAGACGGTGCTGACCGAGACCGACGAACCGGCCGGAAGCCGGACTTCGGCCCGGACCTGGCCGCCGGTGAACAGCGTGGCGGTCGACGAGCCGGTGGTGATTCTGCCGGCATGGGTGCCAATGACCGCGCCGATGACCACGCCGCGCACGTCACCGAAGACCTGACCGACCACGGCGTTGCCGTTGGCCTGCTGGATGGGCATGGGGGCGGAGGGCATGGTCACGGTGCAGGTCTGGCCCTGCTGGGTGACCGTGGTGCGGGTGATCAGGTCGGCGGCCACCGGGTCGGCCGGGTGCAACGGGGTCAGGGTGATCTCGGCGTGCTGGCGGTCTTCGACGGTCACGGTGATCTCGCCGTGGTCGACGTCCAGGTTGAGCACGATCGCGCCGGGCTGCTCGCTGACGATGGTCCTGGTGATCACGCTGCTGCTCCGATCTCGTTGGTGGTGAAGCAGGTCCAGCACTTGCCGTAGGAGGTCGGCAGGCGGTAGCCCACGTCGCGCTGGCACTGCGGGCAGAAGCGCAGCGCGGCGTTGGCCTTCTCCAAGGCGAACTGCTTGCGGGCGGTGAACGGCCGAACCGGCTTGGCCTCGGTGATCAGCCACAGTGGACAGACCTCTTCACGGCGGAAGGGCTTGCGGTGCCGGAAGACCAGCAGTGCCACCGGGTCGGCCCCGTCGGGGCGCAGGCCCACGGCGCGGAGCTGGCGGAAGGTGGCCAGGCCGGGCGGGACCGCGCCGGGGCGGCCACGGAAGCCGAAGACCAGCAGACCGTCCATGCGGCCACGGCAGAACGCGGTCTGGCCGTTCCAGGGAAGGACCGTCTCGTACAGCGGGCGCTGGCGGGCCATCACGCAGCCACCGCCTTGGCCTGCATCCCCGCTGCGGCGCGTACCTGCTGCACCGACAACGCGGCGGTGCCGTTGCGGAAGGCCGTACCGGCGGCACGCACGAGCTGGCCAGCAGCCTGGGGGCTGAAGTGGCTCCACACGCGGATGACCGCGGGCTGCCCGGTGGGGGTGCGCGTGGTCCAGTCCAGGGTGACCTGGACGTAGGTGCCGTGGTCGCGGAGTCGGACCGCGGTGTTGAGCCTGCTGGCCCACTCCGCGATCAGGCTCGGGTCGCTGTTCGGGTCACGCATCTGCATCTCGACCATCGCGCCGAAGGCGAGGGTGTCGGTCACCACGATCCCGAACACCGGCGGTGCGTCGGGGTGTGCGGTGAGGAGCTGGGCGGTCAAGGTCAGCAGCTCGGCGTGCAGGGCGTTGCGCTCCATCACGCACCCCCGACCAGCGAGGTCAGCAGCGCGGCGACGAACAGCCAGGCCAGGTGAGCGGCCTGGTCCAGGTGGGGTGCTCCGCCGTTGTCGTAGTAGCCGAGCTTGCCGGGCACGATCCGGCCGAGCAGGGCGGCGAAGGCGCGCAGGGGGGTCCGGCGGTCGATGACCAGGTGGGTGACCGCGCTGACCAGCTGGCCGAGCAGGAAGCCCAGCGGGGTGATGTCCAGGCCGAAGGCGGCCCAGACGATGCCGACGAACGCGGCGGTGGCCGCGGTGTAGCTGGCGACGTGGCGGGCGGCGGCGGCCCAGCCTTGGGCGCCGGGGCAGCCCTTGTGCTCGACCTGGTGGGTGGTCTGGAGCCAGTAGTCGCCGATGTGGTGCGCGGCCAGCAGGGCCGGGGCGATGGTGGCGAAGGTGATCGCGGCGGTCGACATCACGCGGCCTCCGTCCCGGTCTCGGCGGGCAGGGCGCGGGTGGTCGGCAGGGCGGAGACGATCAGGTGGAGCTGACGCCGCACGATCCGGCGGTCCCGCTTCGCGCGGGCCGAGCCGTCCAGCAACGCCGTGGTGGGAACGGGCGGCGGGGTCTTCCGCAGCTCGGCGGAGACCTCCCAGATCAGCACGTTGATGTCTGCCAGCGTCAGCCCGTCCGGGCTGTAGCCGTGGGGCACGTTGTCATCGGTGAACATCTGCCATCCCTCAGCTTGGCTATCCGGCCTGCGTACCCCCCTTGACACTTGACCTTGTCGTCAAGGGGGGTACGCAGCAAAGAAAAGCACGGGCCGGACGGAGGTGTCAAGGGGGGTACGCGGGTTCGTCTAGGGGACTAGACTGCGCACAGAGAGGAGGCTCCGTTGAACGAGGATGTGGAGCGGATCGCGAGGATCGATGATCCGTTCGAGCTGATCAAGGTGGCTACGGTCCGGCTGCAGGCCGCCCAGCAAGAGGTCACCGACCTGGCCCGGCTACGCCGTCGAGTGATCCAGGAACTTCACGATGCCGGCAGTTCCTACACCACGATCGCGAAAGCGACTGGGATCAGCAGGGCCCGCATTCACCAGGTTCGCCATGGTGGACCTCCGCCCGAAGGCTTCTTCCTTGGCTCCGGCGGGTTCACGGTACTGACCCCACTCAAGCAGGACGTCATCCAAGGGCGGCCGGTTGTTGCCGTTGAGGACGTCGAGGCTACGCAACGGCTTGGCGAACTGGCTCAGTCCCTGGAGATGGAGTTCAAGTTCGAGCACATCCCCGTGGGCGGCGAAGTCAATCTGAATCGTCAGAACCTTGTGGTCATTTGTGGCCCACGTATTTCTCAGCCGGTTGCCTCCGTTCTGGCAACTGACCCTTTCTTGCAGTTTGAGCGCAATGAGGGCGAGCCGTGGACCATTCGCGACAAGAAGACTGGTGCCGCATACCGGTCAGGCTGGGACAGGGACCCACACGAGGCGTACGATTTTGCCTACTTCGGCCGTTTGACTCGCCCCGACAACAAGGGCTCCGTAATTGTATTTACGGGAATTCACCCACCCGGAAGCCTGGGCGTCGTTCAGCTGCTATCAACCAAACTCGCCGACATCTACACCGAAGTGAAAGATAAGAACTTCTCAACACTGGTCCGAACAGAGTATGACTTCGATACTCGACAGCCAGTAAATGTCGAACTTGTGACCCCTATGTACCGCCATGAGGAGGGTAGCCAGTGAAGCTGGGCATAGCCACCGAACCTGCCAGAGCAGGGCGGGAGAACGAGGATTTCGTTGCTGCGGTCCCCGGCGCGGTGGTGTTGCTTGACGGCGCGGGTTCAGCCGGGGCCGACAGCGGATGCAAGCACGGCGTTGCCTGGTACTCGCGCCAACTTGGCGCTCGACTTGTATTTGGCATCCTGGAGTCCGAAACCGCAGACCTGCGGGCAGTCTTGAGTGAGGCCATCTCGGCGGTTGCCGATACGCATCGGCATGAGTGCGACTTGAGCCATCCAGGAACACCTTCGGCAACTGTCTTGCTGATGCGCACCTGCGGCGACTATGTGGATTACCTGGCGCTCGCCGACTCAACGCTAATTGTTCAGGGCAGCAGCAGCAGCCTCACCGTAGTTACGGACGACCGAGAAGAGCACGTCGGCAAGAAGTATCGCCATGATATGGACGCCACCCCAAATGGATCCGAAGAGCATGCGCTCGCTCTGAAGAAGTACATCGAGTCAATGCGTCACCATCGCAATCAGGAAGGCGGATTCTGGGTGGCGAGCACCGACCCAGATGCGGCGGCCGAAGCCATTGTCGGGCAAGTTGAATCCCGGCAGGTTCGAGCGCTCGCCTTGCTGAGCGACGGGGCCACCCGTCTGGTGGACCGCTTCGACCTGATGAGCTGGGACGGCCTGATGGACCTGCTTGAGCAGGGTGGGCCGGAAGAGCTGATCCGGCGGACCAGGGAAGCCGAGCGGAGTGACGAACATGGGCGCCGGTGGCCTCGTGGGAAGGCGTATGACGACGCGTCCGCGGCCTACGTCCGGCTGGCCCCGTGAGCGACGCGCACTGATTGGTGGCCGCGGTGTCCCACCTGTCCCACCTGTCCCGGCAGGATTTCTGACCTGCGCTTTCAGGTGGGACAGGGGTGAGGTTGGCCTGTCCCACCTGTCCCAGCGGTGTGACGGACCGGCTGTAGCCGCAGGGGGCTCCCCGGTTACAGCCGATCCGAGCGCGTGCCCTCGCCCATGCGAATGCCGGCAGAGCCAGGCGAGTGACGAAGTGAGTGACAACCGGCGCGCTCCCCGGTGAACAACCGCGGACGCAGGCGGACGGCAAACAGCCCTTGACCAGCGTCTTGCAGCAGGTCTGTGCGACGACAACTTTCCTTCACACCGAAGGGGTCACTGGTTCGATCCCAGTATCGCCCACCGCTAGTTTTACCTGGTCAGATGGTCTGTCGACGATCCTGTCGGCAGGCCATTGATCATTTTTGGGAGCATCTGGGGAGCAGCGCCTGCTGACCACTTTCGCGAATCCGAAGTGGTCACGCCGCATCACACCCCAGCCTCGGACTCCGTCTCGACATCCAGCCGCCGTCCTGTTCCCACCGCCGCTGCAGCTTCGCGAGCATCTGCTCGATCATCAGATCCGTGACGTGTGAGTAGTCGTCGTCGACGTCCTTGCGATTGTGCCCCAGGCGAATCAGCCGCAGGATGCGCGCCACGCCATCTTCGATCAACCAGGTCGCGTGTGTGTGCCGCAGATCGTGGAAGTGCGTTTCCTCGTTGAGCGGCTGCCAGTCCTTCTCCTTGTTGCCAGCCAAGGCGGGACGGCAGGTCCCGGCGGCGGAAATTGGACCGCCGGTGCAGCCCGCCGTGGGCCCCGCTGAAGACGAACTGCGAGTCGGTGTTGTGCTCCCGGTGCACGGCCAGTTCACCCCACCGCAGATCGGTGAAGGCGTCCGTGACGGTCGTCGGCCCGGCATCCGGCTCCTTCCGCCCGGCCAGGGTGTCGATCTCGTGAGTGATGGCGTAGGTCCGTTCGGGACGGTGGCCGAAGTTGATGCGCAGCTTCCGGCACGGGTTCGGCCCGATCAGCTGCTCGTCCGCGGCCTCGCCGCAGATCGCCGAGAACAACCCCAGGATGTCCTTGGCGCTCTTGTCCGCCAGCGCCGGGCGCAGCTTCTTGTTCACCCACCCCTTGACCTCGATGCGCTGGATGTCGCCCCTTCTGGAGCTTGCCGAGGCACGGTGTACCGACCGGCATCGAGGGAGCCTGTCCATGCGTAGTGGCATGCCGCGCTTGGCCTGCGTAGGCGTGGTGGTCGCCACGCACAGTGTCGTGATGCGCAATGATGCTCTTGTGGCGCTCCGGCTGCTGCAGACTGTGCGCCGCCTGTTCGGACAGCGCGCACGGGCTCGCGCTGGGCGTCCAACATCTATCGTCGAGAGAGTCTCGTAAGGAGCCTTGTGAGCACCCTCGGTAGTTTCATCTGGTCGATCGCCGACCAGCTTCGGGGTCCCTACCGCCCCAACCAGTACGGCAACGTGATCCTCCCGCTCACGATCCTGCGCCGCCTCGACTGCATCCTCGAGCCCGACCGGGAGACGGTCCAGGAGTTGGCGGCGAAGTACGACAACCCGAACCGGCTCAGGATCGAGGTCAAGAAGACGACCGGCCGGCCGTTCTACAACACCTCGAACTACTCCTTCACCAACCTGCTGGCTGACGCCGACGGGCTGGCGGACAACCTTGCCGACTACATCGACCGGTTCTCGCCCGATGTCGACGTGTTCGAGTACTTCGACTTCAAGAAGGAGATCCTTGCGCTGGAGAAGGCAGAACTCCTGCGCGAGGTCATCACGTCCTTCAAGGCCGTCGACCTGCATCCGGACGTCGTCTCCAACGCCGACATGGGCGACGCGTTCGAGTACATCATCCGCAAGTTCAACGAGGCCGCGAACGAGACCTCCGGTGACCACTACACCCCGCGGGACGCGATCCGGCTGCTGGTCGACCTGCTCTTCGCCGAGAAGGAGGTTGAACTGGCCGAGGCTGGCATCATTCGCACGCTGTACGACCCAACCGCAGGCACCGGCGGCATGCTCGCCTTGGCCGAGGAGCATCTGCTCGAGAACAACCCCGACGCGAAGCTGAGCCTGTTCGGCCAGGAGTACAACCCGCAGTCGTACGCGATCTGCAAGTCCGACCTGCTGGCCAAGGGCCACGACGCGACCAACATCGCGTTCGGCAATACGCTGACCGATGACGCGTTCAGAGGCCGCCAGTTCGACTTCTGCATGTCCAACCCGCCGTACGGCGTCGACTGGAAGCAGTACGCCAAGGCGATCACGAAGGAGCGCGACGAAGCAGGCACCTACGGCCGGTTCGACCCCGGCCTCCCGTCGACCTCGGACGGGCAGATGCTCTTCCTGCTCCACTTGGTTCACAAGATGCGCGCCCCGGAGGACGGTGGCGGCCGGGCCGGGATCGTGATGAACGGCTCGCCACTCTTCAACGGTGCTGCCGAGTCCGGCCCCTCCAACATCCGTAGGTGGCTGCTGGAGAACGACCTGGTCGATGTCATCGTCGCGCTGCCGATGAACATGTTCTTCAACACCGGCATTGCCACCTACATCTGGATCCTCGACAACACCAAGCACCCCGACCGCAAGGGCAAGGTCCAGCTCATCGACGGCACCTCGTTCTGGACCAAGATGCGCAAGAACCTCGGCTCCAAGGGCCGCGAGATCAGCGACGCCGACCGCGACAAGGTAGTGAAGTTGTACGCCGACTTCACCGACGCCGACCCTGACTGCTCCAAGGTGCTGCGCAACGACGAGTTCGGCTACTGGGCCGTTACTGTCGAGTGCCCCCTCCTCGACGAGAACGGCAACCCCGTCGTCGACCGCAAGGGCAAGCCCAAGCCTGACTCCAAGAAGCGCGACACCGAGAACGTCCCGTTCACCTACGGCGGCTCGACCGCCGGTGCAGCCGGCAAGGTCGAGGTCATCCAGGCGTATTTCGATGCCGAGGTAAAGCCGCATGTCCCCGATTCCTGGATCGATTGGGCCAAGGTCAAGACCGGCTACGAAATCCCCTTCACCCGCCACTTCTACAAGTACGTCCCGCCCCGCCCCCTTGCTGAGATCGACGCCGACCTGGAAAAACAGATCGCCAAGATCCTCGACTTGCTGCGGTCGGTGGAGGGGTGACCTCTGTGCGTTCGATGAGCCCAGCAAAGATTGTTTGGTTGCAGGGACTCTCGCTTCCCGCCGACTGGAGTCAGTCGAAGGTTAAGTACGTTGCGCCCGGTATGCAAGCTGGTGAAGCTATTACTGCCGAATCGATCGAGCCAGTCGGCACCTATCCCGTGTACGGCGGCAACGGGCTCCGTGGCTATACTGAGGAAAAGACTCATCAAGGCACTCGAATCCTCATCGGACGCCAAGGTGCGTTGTGTGGCAACGTGCACCTCGTCTCCGGCGAGTTCTGGGCCTCTGAACATGCGATCGTTGCGCGTGCTGCAGATGCGGTCGATCCTCGCTGGCTTGCCTACCTCCTGCGAGTCATGAACCTTGGCCAATACTCTCAGACGGCCGCGCAGCCAGGCATCGGAACTGCGCAGATCAATGCACTTCCGGTGCCTGTTCCGCCCCTCTCGGAGCAGCGCGCCATCGCCCACTACCTTGACCGTGAGACCGCCCGCATCGATACCCTCATCGAGGAACAGCAGTGCCTAATCGAGATGCTCCGTGAGCGTCAGCTGGCTGCGATCACAGAGTCAGTCGTTGACGCTTCGGAGAAGAATCGCGTACCGAGGGCCAGCGTTTGGTATCCAAGTCTTCCCACTGACTGGGGATTTGGGCGCGTGAAGTCCATCGCGACGCGCATAACCGACGGCGCGCACATCTCGCCCGACACTGACGGTGGAGTATTCGACTTTGTTTCTACGCGGGACTTGCACGCCGGGTCGATTGACTTTAGTGCAGCCCTGAAGACGACTCCTGATACCTACGAGTACATGGTTAAGACTGGCTGTCAACCACACGATGGTGATGTGTTGTTTTCGAAGGACGGCACTGTGGGTGAGACAGCAGTGATTCGCGGCGAACATCCGTTCGTGGTCGCGTCTTCGTTGGTCATCATCTCCCCTGATCCGCTACGTATGGAGAGCGAGTACCTCGCGTATGTGTTCGCATCGAAGACCGCGAAGGAGCAGGCTGCTTCGATGATGCGCGGTGCTGGTCTTCCACGACTATCGGTTGGCAACCTCGCTCGGGTCGAGGTTCCGATCCCTCCGCTTGATGAACAGCGTCGCATCGCGGCGTATCTCGACGAGCAGACTGCGAAGATCGATACGCTGATCGCAGAATCGGAGCGGTTCGTTGAACTATCGCGTGAGCGGCGGGCGGCGTTGATTACGGCGGCGGTGACGGGGCAGATCGATGTGCGGGAGACGGCGTGATGGCAGATCACCACGAGGTCGTCTTCGAGTCCGAGATCTGCGCGTATCTGGAAGGCCACGGGTGGCTGTACTCGGCGGACGACACCGGCTACGACCGGGAGCGGGCGCTCTTCCCCGAGGATCTGTTCGAGTGGCTGAAGGCGACCCAGAAGCCAGCGTATGAGAAGGCTTTGAGGGCCGCGGGTTCGGAGGCGAAGTTCCTCGACGTGCTGGCCACTGCGCTCGACAAGCCTCTTGAGCATGGTGGCGGGACGCTGAACCTCCTGCGCAACGGGGTGCAGTACATCGGCGGTGGCCTGTTGAAGATGGCGCAGTTCCGGCCTGAGACCAGCCTGAACGTGACCACCAACGAGCAGTACGCCGCGATGCGGGTGCGGGTGATGCGGCAGGTGCACTTCTCCACCGCTAACCAACGCAGCATCGACCTGGTCTTCTTTGTCAACGGGCTCCCGGTCGCCACCGTCGAGTTGAAGACCGACTTCACCCAGTCGCTGGATGAGGCGATCAACCAGTACCGAAAGAACCGGCACCCGCTGACCAACGGTCGGCCGGAGCCCTTGTTGTCGTTCGGGCACCGGGCGCTGGTGCACTTCGCGGTCTCCAACGACCTGGCCGCGATGACCACCAAGTTGGAGGGTGAGAAGACGCATTTCCTGCCGTTCAACATGGGCCACGACAGTGGCGCGGGGAACCCGCCCGGTGCGGACGGGCGGTCGGCGACGGCGTACCTGTGGGAGAGGGTCTGGGAGAAGCACGCCTGGCTCAACATCATCGGTCGGCTGATGATCGTGGAGACCAAGGAGGAATGGGACGTCGCCAACGGCACCTCGGTGCGGCATACGACCATGCTCTTCCCGCGGTTCCACCAGTGGGAGGCCGTGACGAACATCGTGGCCGCGGTGCGCGAAGAGGGGGTGGGGCATCGCTACCTGATCGAGCACTCGGCAGGGTCAGGGAAGACGAATACCATCGCCTGGACCGCGCACCGGCTGGCCCGGCTGCACGTGAACGACGAGAAGGTCTTCGACTCGGTGATCGTGGTCGTGGACCGCACGGTGCTCGACGGGCAGCTCCAGGAGGCGATCCGGCAGATCGACGGGTCAGGAAAGATCGTGGCCACGATCAGCCCGGAAGACGTCCGCAAGGCGGGGGCCAAGTCGAAGTCTGGACTGCTGGCGACCGCGTTGAAAAATGGTGAGCTGATCATCGCGGTGACGGTGCAGACCTTCCCGTTCGCGCTCGACGAGATCCGGGCCGACAAGGGTCTGAAGGGGAAGCGGTTCGCGGTGATCGCGGACGAGGCGCACTCCTCGCAGTCCGGGCAGATCTCCTCCAAGCTCAAGGCCGTACTGACCGCCGAGGAGGTCAAGGATATTGAGGAGGGCGGCTCCGTCAACGTCGAGGCGATCCTGACCTCGGAGATGACCGAGCGGGCGGAGTCGGAAAACATCTCCTACCTCGCGTTCACCGCGACGCCGAAGAACAAGACCCTGGAGCTCTTCGGCCGCAAGGGTCCTGACGGGAAGCCGGTCGAGTTCCACCTTTACTCGATGCGGCAGGCGATCGAGGAGGGCTACATCCTCGACGTGCTCAGGGGCTATCAGTCCTATGACACCGCGCTGAAGATCGCCGGTCAGGCCGAGAGCGGTGATGGTGACGTGGTCGTGGATGAGGCAGCGGCACAGAAGGGACTGATGCGGTGGGTGAGGCTGCACCCGACCAACATCGGCCAGAAAGTGCAGATCATCGTCGAGCATTTCCACGTCAACGTCGCCCACCTGCTGGAGGGCAAGGCGAAGGCGATGGTCGTGACCGACTCGCGCAAGGCCGCGGTGAAGTACAAGAAGGCGATCGACGCCTACATCGCCAAGCGGGCCGCCAAGGACGCCTCGTACAATTACCGCACCCTGGTCGCCTTCTCCGGCTCGGTGACGATGGCCGAGGACGAGAAGTGGGTCTCGGACTGGGGACCGCAGCCGAGCAAGGACGACGAGTTCACCGAGGCTAACCTGAACCCCGGCGCCGGCTCGGACTTGGCCGCCGCCTTCAAGGGCGCGACATACAAGATCATGCTGGTCGCCAACAAGTTCCAGACGGGGTTCGACCAGCCGCTGCTCTCGGCGATGTACGTCGACAAGAAGCTCTCCGGGGTCACCGCAGTGCAGACGCTCTCGCGGCTCAACCGCACCCATCGCACCGCGGGCGGGGAGCAGAAGCGCAAGACATTCGTCCTCGACTTCGTGAACAAGCCCGACGACATCCGGACTGCGTTCGAGCCGTACTTCACCAACGCCACTCTGGAGACCGAGACCGACCCGTACGTCGTATTCCACCTCGCCACCAAGCTCTCCCAGGCTGGGATCTACACGCCAGAGCAAGTGCGCGAAGTCGCCGAACTATGGGTGACCCGTAAGGGCAACAACGCGCTCTCGGCTGCGATCAGCCCGGCCAAGAACGAGTTTGCCCGCCGCTACGCGGCTGCGATCGAGGCCGAGGACAAGGTCACCCTCAATACCCTCGACCTGTTCCGGAAAGATGTCTCCACCCTCGTCCGGCTCTACGACTTCATGAGTCAGATCGTCAACTACGGCGATCCGTACCTGGAGGCATTGTCGATCTTCCTGCGGCTCCTGGAGAAGGTCATCGCAGACTCATCCTGGGCCGCGGAGGTCGACCTTTCCGATGTGGTCCTGGTCGGGGTCAAGCACAACAAGGGGGTCATGGTCGACATCTCGCTGACCGGTGACGGTGAGCTGAAGGGGATCAGCGCCGCGGGCACCGGTACCCGGAAGGAGCCAAAGTACGTCGCACTCCAGATCGTCATCGACAAGATGAACGACCTCTTCGGCGCCGAGTCGTTTACCGCGTCGCAGGTCCGTGAGTTCGTGCAGGGACTGGTACAGCGGCTGCTCACCTACCCGGACCTGATCAACCAGACCAAGGTGAACTCGAAAAAGCAGTTCATGGAATCGCAGGACTTCCAAGCCGCGGTCACCGAAGCAGTCGTCGACAACCAGACAGCACACAACACAATGGCTGACTACTTCTTCAGCGATGGGCCTGCGATCAAGGGCGTTATCGTGGCAATCGCTGATGCGTTCTACGAGGTGGCGACAGACCAAGTGGAGGGTGCCTGACGGCAGAGGTCCGAATGGACAGGCGGGCCGACCGAGTGGCCGTACCTGTTCCGTGAGCGGGTTCGCCGTGCGGAGTTGTGCGTGCCGAGAACCACGTCCGTAGAGGTGGAGTTTGGGCTCGCTGAGGTCGGTGGCCGCCGGTGGCAGCTTCACGCGGTAGGGAGCAGCACGGGGAGCGAATGGTGAGCAGACTGGCGTGCTCAGCGGTCCGGAACTGCATTCAACGGCTCTGGACAGGCCCGCGCTGGCCTGCGGAAGTCGTATTTCCGCAGGTCAGTGCACGGTATCGTCCTTGATTCACGCCGAAGGGGTGACTGGTTCGATCCCAGTGTCGCCCACCAGATAAGTACAGATCAGGGCCGGATTTCCTTAGTTGGAGATCCGGCCCTTGATTATTTGTTAACGATTTGTCAGCGGGTAGTGCGCGAGTGCGACGCGGTGGACCGAGACGGCGTAGTCACCGCCGGTGAACGGTTCCCGGTCCCAGGTGGCGTAGCGCTCGGCCAGGGTGAGTCCCGCGGCCGTGTAGTGGGTGTCGTAGTCCTCGGCGGTATAGCCGCGGTTGAGGGAGAAGCCCGCGATGAGCGCGCCTTGGGACGCGAGGTGGCCTGCCGCGCTGGATACGAGGGCCTGCTGGGTGCCTTCCGGGGTGAACAGCGGGATGTTGCCGCCATGAGGACGATGTCGAAGTGGCGGTTGAGGGCCAGGGCGGGAGGTCGTGCTGGTTCCAGGTGATCGTGGCGCCCGTTTCCTGGCTACGTTGAGCATGGAGGGCTCCAGGTCGATCCCGACGACGTCGATGTCGTGCCGGGCGAGTCGATGGCGACCCGGCGGGTGCCGCAGCCCGCGTCGAGGACGGAGCCAGGCCAGTAGGAGCGCACGAAGTCGGCCTTGCCGTGGAGGTCGGCGCCGGTGGCGGCCAGGTGGTCGAAGCGGCGCTGGTAGTCCGTGCCATCCCAGGTCATCGCGTCCACCATGGCGCAGGGCCGGGGTGGCGGAAATCAGGTGGGGTCAGGGGCAAACCCTGATGGCAGGCGGCCGCGCCGTGGGCAGCATGGGGGTGTCAGGGGAGTTCCGCGGCACGAGGAGAATCATGAGCGAGTCCAAGACCGAGTCCATCCCTTCCGCCGTCGACTCCGTGGTCGACGCCGTTCGTGGGCTGGTCAACGAGGGCATCAACCGGCGCGTGGTCGTGCGCGACAGCAAGAACGACGTGCTGCTGGAGGTGCCGGTGGCCCTCGGGCTGGTCGCGGCGCTGGCCGCCCCGATGGCGATGACGATCGGCGCCGGTGTCGCACTGGTCGGCAAGTGCGGGATCAAGATCGAGAACCGGCAGCAGCCCGGCAGCGCGGCCGCGACGACTGTCGACGCCGAGCGGGTGTAGTCAGCAGCGGGACACCGCAGCGGACGTCCCCGCGGGTGTGTTTGGCATGGCCCCCCGCATCCGCACAGTCCAGTCTGGCCCCACCGCGAACAAGCGAGACCCTTGCGTTGTAATGGGTTCGCCCGCTCCCGGCGGGGCCGGACGTACGGGTGACATCAGGGGGACCAGTGGCTGTCTACGAGGACCTGTCTCGTTACGGCTACCAGCCGGTCGAGGTTGTGGGCGCCGAGGTGCTCACTGTCGGTTGGCTCGGTGCTGGGGTGGAGTTCGAGCGGGGCGAGCCGGCGGCGGATTTTGTTGACGCGCTGCGGAAGTTGGCGGCCTTCGAGTCCGTGGGGCAGACCAGGGGATACCACTATTGCTGGCTGTGTCAGGCGGTGGCGGGGTTTGACTGGGAGCCTGCCGAGATCCCCTGTGCGGAGGCGGAGCGGGGGGCTCTCACCCTTGGCAGCGCTGAGATTCACGTGCCTGGCGCTGGCGGAGTTGTCTACGCGGCGCCGAACCTGATCTGTCATTACGTGCTCGCGCACCAGTACTCGCCGCCCGCGGAGTTCGTGGCGGCGGTGCTGGCGGCGAGTGCGCGTGGTGGGGTGGAGTGGGGGCGGGTGAAGGCGGCGTTGCCGGTGGGCGCCGTGGTGCGTGGGGTCTCGGATTCCACCAACTGGTTGGGGTTGTTGGTTGAGCTGGACGGGTTCCCTGGAGTTGACGCGGGGGTGGCGTTCCGGGAACTCGGGGTGGGTTCGGTTGACGAGCTGGAGTTCGAGTTCGGGGTGGTGCGGGAGTTCGTGGTGCTGGACCACGTGGACGTGCGGCGGCAGGTTGTGCTGCGGTTGGCCCCCGTCAGCCGGTGACGTCGATGACGGCCTTGGTGAACTCGCGCGGTGCTTCCTGGGGCACGTTGTGGCCGATGCCGGGCAGTACCCGGTGGTCGTAGCGGCCGGTGAACTTGTCGCGGTAGCCGGCGCCGTTGGCCGCGGCCCCGTCGAAATCGCTGGCGATGGTGATGGCCGGGATGGTGATCATCGGGGCGGCGGCGAGTTTCTGTTCCAGGGCCTCGTACTGGGGTTCGCCGGGGGCCAGGCTCAGGCGCCAGCGGTAGTTGTGCACCACGATGGCGACGTGGTCGGGGTTGGCGAAGGACTGGGCGGTGCGCTGGTAGGTGGCGTCGTCGAACTGCCACTTCGGTGAGCCGCCCTGCCAGATGAGCTTGTTGAACTCGGTGCGGTTGCGGGTGTAGCCCTGCACCCCGCGTTCGGTGGCGAAGTAGTACTGGTACCACCAGCCGAGTTCGGCCGCGGGTGGCAGCGGCTGCTGGTTGGCCTTGAGGTTGGTGATCAGGTAGCCGCTGACCGACACCAGCCCGGTGAACCGTTCCGGCCAGAGCGCGGCGAGCACGGTGGCGGTCCTAGCGCCCCAGTCGAAACCGGCGATGGTGGCGCGCTGGATGCCCAGCGCGTCCATGAAGTTGATGATGTCGGTGGCCACCGCGGCCTGCTGTCCGTTGCGGGCGGTGGCCGGGGACAGGAACGTGGTGCTGCCGGAGCCGCGCAGGTAGGGCACGAACACCCGGAAGCCCGCGGCGGCCAGGGCGGGGGCCACGTCGACGTAGCTGTGGATGTCGTAGGGCCAGCCGTGCAGCAGGATGACCGGTTTGCCGTTCGCGGGGCCGGTTTCGGCGTAGCCGATGTCCAGCACGCCTGCCTTGATCTGCTTGATCGGTCCCCAGGTGGGGGCGTTGCCGGTGACGGCGGTGGCGGTGGCCGGAGGTGGCGGCTGGGCGCTGGGGCCCGCGGGGGCGCAGCTCGCGAGCGCGGCTATGGCGGCGGTGGCGGCCAGAACCCGGGTGAACTGCTTCCTGCTGATCATGCGGACCACTCCTGCGACGGTGTTGCGTTTCCGGACACCTCGCGACGGTAGGAAGCGGGCGGGGACCTTCGCGAGCGTCAGGCGACGTCACTGGCGTACGTCATGGCGGGGCGGTGCCGGGTACGACAACGGCCAACGTGGCGTACGACATCGGCCAAACCGGCGTACGACAACGGCCAACACGCGGGTGGGGGTGGGGGTGGGGTGGCCTGGGTCTATGTCTGGGGGGCATTGGTGGGTTGGGGGAGGCATTTCCGGGAGTGGGGTTGGGGTTGTAATTTTTGGGGGGAGCGGCTGGGAATGGCCGGTGGGGATTCTTTTTTTGGGTTGGGAGTGGGTTTTCGTGGCTGTTGGTGGGCGGCGGGTTGTGGTGGTTACTGGGGCCTCGCAGGGGATTGGGGCTGCTGTTGTCGCGGGGTATCGGAAGTTGGGGTGGGGGGTGGTGGCCAACTCTCGGACTATTGGTGTGTCGGATGATCCGGGGGTGGTTACCGTTGCTGGGGATATTGCGGAGGTGGGGACTGCGCGGGCTGTTATTGACGCTGCGGTGGGGGAGTTTGGGCGGGTGGACACGGTGGTCAACAATGCCGGGGTTTTCCTGGCCAAGCCGTTCACCGAGTACACGGCCGCGGACTATGCGGCGGTGATGGGGGTGAACGTGGCTGGGTTCTTTGGGGTCACGCAGCTTGCGGTGGAGCGGATGCTGGCGCAGGGGGGTGGGCACATCGTCAACGTCACGACCACGCTGGTGGAGCATGCGCTGAGTGCGGTGCCTTCGGTGCTGGCCTCGTTGAGCAAGGGTGGGTTGCAGGCGGCGGCGAAGTCGCTGGCCATTGAGTACGCGGGGCGGGGGATTCGGGTCAACGCGGTGTCGCCGGGGGTGATTCAGACGCCGATGCATTCGGCGGAGACCCATGCGGCGCTGGCGGGGCTGCATCCGGTGGGCCGGATTGGGCGGGTCGAGGATGTGGTGGATGGGGTGTTGTTCCTGGAGAACGCGCCTTTTGTCACCGGGGAGATTTTGCACATTGATGGTGGGCAGAGCGCGGGGCACTGAGCAGGGCCGGTTTTTCCAGTGTGGAAGGAGATTGGTTATGCCTTTTGTCAGTATTCAGGTCACTCGGGAGGGCAGTGCTCCTGGGGTGGAGTCGGTTACCGAACAGGAGAAGGCGCGGTTGATCGCGGGGGTCAGTCAGGTGTTGCTTGAGGTGCTGGGCAAGCCGTTGGAGTCGACTTTTGTGGTGATCAACGAGGTGCCGTTGGGGAACTGGGGGTGGGGCGGGCTGCCGGTCGCGGAGTTTCGGGCGGCCCGATCTGGGCCTGGGGCGGGATCGGACAGCAGTTGACGGCGGTGGCCGCGGCGGCCTCGATGAAGTGGCGGAGTCTGCGGTCCCGGTGCTGGGGCTGGAAGGCGATGGACACCGGGGAGGTGGGGGCGCCGATCAGGGGGACGAAGCGGACGGCGGGGTGGATGTTGCGGCGCATCGCGACCTCGGGGACCACGCCGATGCCGCGGTTGGCGGCCACGGATTCCAGCCACTCGTCGAAGTTGCGGGTTTCGATGATCCGCCGCGGGCCGTCGCCGTCGGGCCAGGACCAGGGGCCGGTGGTGCCGCTGACCGTGTTGACCACCAGGGGCCAGTCGGGGACCTCGGACCAGTGCAGTCGGTCGGCGCCGGCGAGGGTGCACTTGGCCGAGCAGACGGCGACCCGGAGTTCGTCGAACAGGTGCAGCACCTTGGTGCCGGGGGTGGGTTCGTGGGTGCCGCGGACCACCGCGACGTCGACCGTGCCCTCGTCGACGGCGGCCAGGGGATCGTCGATGCGGATCAAGGAGACCGAGTTGCCGGTGGCTTGTTCGTAGCGGCTGACGGTGGTCTGGGCCCAGGGATCGGGGAGCAGCCAGCTGAAGCCGAAGCGGATGGTGACCTGGGCGCGGACCGAGGCGAGGGTCTGGTCCATCGCGGTGAGGACCTGCTGGGCCCGGCCAAGGAACTCCACGCCGGTGGCGGTGAGGGCGACGTGGCGGGAGTCGCGGTCGAACAGCCGCACTTCGAGGGCGGCCTCCAGTTGCTTGATCGTCCGGGTCAGCGCGGGCTGGGTGACGATCAGGTGTTCGGCGGCCCTGGTGAAGGACAACTGCTGGGCCACTGCCACGAAGGCACGCAAATGCCGGAGTTCGACGCCCATGACCGGCAAGTGTAGGCGCGGCCGGAGGGGCGGCGGCCGGGTTCAGGCCGGGGTGGCCGGGTATTCGAGCAGGCGCTCGGCAGGGGTGAAGTTGCCGAAGGTCCAGGTGCGCACGCCATCCGGCCAGATCAGGGTCAGCTCGCCCTCGGCGGGGTGGTAGACGGCGGTGTGCAGGGTGCCGGCGCCGGTGCTGTAGCCGGTGCGGTGGCGGGGACGGCTGAGCATGGCGGCGATGGCCTCGGACACCTCGGGCCAGTGCCGGGTGCGGCCGCGCTGGGTGGGTTCGCCGGGGGTGAGGCGGTAGGCGGCGCGGGCGCCGGTGGCGTCGATGACGGTGAGGTCGTGGGTGCTGGCGGTGGGCCAGCCGGTCAGGACCTCGTCCACGGCGGCCACGGTGGTGCAGTGCTCCAGGAGGTGGCGGACGAGCAGTGGGCCGCTGAGGCCTTCGGTGTGCCGGCGGTCGCCGCCGGAGGTCAGGGACACGGCCAGGCCGTCCTCGTTCATGCCGTCCAGGAGGCCCCACAGGCCGGCGGTGGTGCCCAGCACGCGGCGGGTGCCGAGCTGGCTGAGCCACAGCGTGGACTCGTGCTGGGTGAGGTCGATGTCGAGGTTGCGGACCAGGGAGGCGCCGCCGGTGCCCTGGGCGCCGGCGACCACCGGGCCGGGCGGGTTGACGTGGGTGAGGAAGCCGGGCAGGTCCGGGTCGGGCAGCCGGGCGGCTTCGGCCAGGTCGGCGGCCAGGCAGGCCAGTGGGGTGCTGGTCAGGGACAGCACCGTGGTGCGCCAGGTCTGGGCGTCGGGGTGGTCGGCGGCGGTGGCGCGCAGCCGGGGCCAGTGCCGGTGCACGTGCTCGCGCCAGGCGGGGCCGGGGCGGGCCTCGGCGAAGGCCCGGAACGTTGTGGAGCAGCGGATGTCGCCGGTCACCTGGCACCTCTCGGGAGTGGGGATCCTCGCTGCCCGATCGAACCCGCGGGGCCCTCGCGCGGCCACGCGGACAGACCGGCAGAAGGTCGCCCCGGCCAGGTTCTGCCGGTCCTTCCGCGTGGCAGCGGGGTGTCCTGGCGGGTGGACTCGGTGGCAGGAACTTCGCCAACCCGAGGGAGGTCACCGTGAGCACCGTGGCCGAGCTGCACACCGAGCACCGGGAGGTCCTGCTGCGCTTCGCCCGCCGCCTGCTGCCCGGTGATCCGCACCGGGCCGAGGACGTGGTGCAGGAGTGCATGCTGCGGGCCTGGCGCAACAGCGAGACCCTGGCCGCGAAGGACGCCAGGGTGCGGGCCTGGCTGTTCACCGTGGCGCGCAACCTGATCGTCGATTGGGCCCGCCGGGACAACGCCCGTCCGGTGCTGCTGGACGACGACGATTTCGACGCGCTGCCCAGTGGCACGGACTTCGCCGACGAGGTGCTGGAGCGCTGCGTGGTCGACCAGGGGCTGGCCCGGCTGAACCCGATGCAGCGGCAGGCCCTGGAACAGGTCTACAAGCTGGATCAGACCCGGTTGCGGGCGGCGGCGGTGATCGGGGTGCCGGTGGGCACGGTGAAGTCCAGGGTGCACCACGCGACGATCGCGATGACCGAGGCGCTGGCCGCCCATGGGGTCACCGCGGCGGGGTGGTGAGTGGGCTCAGGCGGATTCGGGCACCGCGAGGCCGAGCTGGGCGGCGAGCGTGCCCGCGGTGCCGCGCACGGCTGGCGAGTCGTAGCGGGCGCATTCGGCCAGCGCGCGCACCCGGTGCTCGCGGGCCTGGGCGGTGTCCCCGCGGTCGTCGGCGAGTTCGGCCAGCAGCACCAGCATCTCCACCCTGGCCTCGGACCAGCGGGCCTCGTCCAGGCTGGACAGCAGTTGTTCCCTGGCTTCGGCGGGGCGGCCGGCCCGGATCAGCACCCTGCCCCGCAGGAAACGCACCCGGGACAGGCCGGTGGACACCTGGTGTTTGCGGAAGAGTGTTTCGGCCTCGTCGAGCAGGTCCAGCGCGGCGATCACCTCGCCGGTGGCGGCCAGGCTGTCGGCCAGCCGGGTCAGCACCATGGACAGCAGTTCGTCGTTGCCGGGGGCGGTGTCCGAGCCGCGGTAGTGCGCCTCGGCCAGCCGGTTCACCGCCACCGCTTCGGGGTACTCGCCCGCCACGTGCAGCATGGCGCCGAGCAGGGACAGCGCCAGGTACTGGCCGTTGGGGTAGTCGGCCCGCTCGAACAGTTCGACCGCGCGCCGGGCGACCCGGACGGCCTCCTGCGCGGTGGTCAGCCGCCGTTCGATGCCGGCCCGGTAGTACCAGGCCCAGGCTTCGGAGAGCAGGTCGCCCGCTGCCACCGCGGCGGCCACCGCCTGCTGGTGCGCGACCAGGGCCTCCCGCGGCTGGCCGCAGAGCGCGTAGTGCGCCCAGGCCAGGTAGTTGAACTGTTCGGCGCTGGCCTTGACCTCGCCGAGCGCCTGGGCCGACCGCGCGCCGGCGCCGAAGATCTCCAGCCACAGTTCGCCGGTGCCGCGCAGGTCGGAGTACCAGTGCATGGCGGTGGCCAGGTCGAGGACCTGCCGGTGTTCGCCCGCGGCGGCGGCACAGCGGAGCGCGCCACGCCAGTGCGCTTGTTCCAGCGCCAGCCAGGTTTTCGCGGTGTCCCGGTCGTGCACCGGGTCCGGTCCGTCGATGGTGATCGCGGTGTCGGGGCGGTCGTGGTCGAAGTAGCGGGCGGCCTTGGTGGCCACCGCGAGCAGCCAGTCCCGCATCCGTTCGTTGGCCGCGCGCACGTCCTCGGCGGTCTCGTCCAGTTCGAGGCGTTCCCGTGCGAACAGCCGCATCAGGTCGTGGCTGGTGAAGCGGCCGGGAATATCGCTGAAGCCGAGCAGGCTGGCGTCGGCCAGCTCCTCCAGGGCGGCCTCGGCCAGGTGCGCTGGCTGACCGGAGACCACCGCGGCCAGTTCGACCGAGGTGTCCGGGCCGGGCACCAGTGCGATCCGCCGGAACATCCGGGCCGCCGCGGGTTCGAGGTGGTGGTAGGACAGTTCGAAGGCGGCGCGCACCTGTAGGTCGCCCGCGGTGAGCACGGAGAGTCTGCGACGTTCGTCGGCGAGCTGGTCGGCCAGGTGCGCGATGGTCCACTGGGTGCGGCTGGCCAGCCGGTTGCCCGCGATGAGCAGGGCCAGTGGCACGCCGCCGCAGAGGGTGGCGACCCGGCGGGCGGCTTCGTGTTCGGCGGCCACCCGGTGGGTGCCCGCGACCACGCCGAGCAGTTCCACCGCGCGGTCGCCGTCGAGCAGTTCCAGCGCGACCCGGTGCCGCGCGTCCAGTCCGGCGAGGGTGCTGCGGCTGGTGACCAGCACCATCGAGCCGGGGCTGGTGGCCAGCAGTGGGCGGATCTGGGCTTCGGAGGCGGCGTTGTCCAGCACCAGCAGCACCGAGCGGTCCTGCAGCAGCGAGCGGTAGAGGGCGAGGCGGTCGTCCTGGTCGGCCGGGATCTTGCGTTCGTCCACGCCGAAGCCGCGCAGCAGGCGGTGCACGGCTCGGTCCGCGGAGAGTGGTTCGGGGTCCATGCCGCGCAGGTCCAGGAACAGGCAGCCGTTGCCGAACAGGCTGGTCAGCCGGTGTCCGGCGTCCACGGCAAGGGCGGTTTTGCCCGCGCCGGGCGGGCCGTGCACCACGGCGAGCTGGAGCCGGCCGCAGGCTTCGGCGTCCTTGGCGAAGGCGGTCAGCGCCGCCTGATCCCGTTCCCGGCCGGTGAGTTCGGTGAGCACCGGCGGCAGTGCGCAGACCGCGCCGGCCTTGGCCGTCTCCGGGTGCACCGGTTTGTCCTCGGCGACAGCGGTTTTCCGGCCGGCACGGGCCAGGCCGATGAACTCGGTCGCCTCGTCCGGCGTCAGTTCCAGGCCGGTGACCAGGAGTTCCACTGTGCGTCGCTGGGGGCTGAGGGCGCGGCCGCGTTCCATGTCGCTGATCGCGCGCACGCTCACCCCGGTGCGTTCGGCCAGTTCCTCCTGGGTCATCGACAGCCGGAGCCGGTAGAAGCGCAGGAAGTCGCCGAACGCCGTCGTGGGCACCCGGTCATTCTGCCATGGCGACTTCCCGCCATTTTCCTGGTTATCCGGCGATCAGGGCAGGTCGGCTGGTAGCAGCAGGCGCAGGTCGTGCACGGTGGGCGCGCCGGTTCCGCTGAGCCTGCCCGCCTGGCGGGTCATCATGGTCTCCAGGACCTGCCGGGCGTAGCGGGCGTTGCCGAAGGTCTCATCGCGCGGCACGGCGGCGAAGTGCTCGCGGACCGCGGTGACCGTTTCCGGGGCGCATTCGTAGCCGTTGCCGCCCGCCATCCGGTGCACGATGGTGACCAGGTCGTCGGTGCTGTAGCTGGCGAACTCGATGTGCCGGGAGAACCGGGAGGCCAGGCCGGTGTTGGAGGCCAGGAAGGTGCGCATCTCGGCGGAGTAGCCCGCCACGATGACCACGGTGTCGTCGCGGTGGTCCTCCATCAGTTTGACCAGGGTGTCCACTGCTTCCTGGCCGAAGTCGCCGCCCGCGCCGCCGACCGGGGTGAGCGCGTATGCCTCGTCGATGAACAGCACGCCACCGCGGGCGCTGGTGAAGGCCTCCCTGGTCAGGTGCGCGGTGTGGCCGATGTAGCGGCCGACCAGGTCGGCGCGGGCCACCTCGACCAGGTGGCCCTTGCGTAGCACGCCGAGCGCGGCGAGCAGTTCGCCGTAGAGCCGGGCGACGGTGGTCTTGCCGGTGCCGGGCGCGCCTGCGAAGACCAGGTGGTTGCTGATCGCGGGCACCGGCAGTCCGGCCTGCCGCCGTTGCCGGGCGGTGGCGATCAGGTTGACCAGGTCGTTGATCGCCTCCTTGACGCCGCCGAGGCCGATCATCGAGTCCAGTCGCTGGCGGAGTCCGGCCAGGGTGGTCTCGTCGCTGGGGGCGCCGGGATCCGCGCCGCCGGGCACGTCGGCGGGCAGCAGCAGGGACAGGCTCTGGTCGTCCGCCTCGGCCTCGCCAGCCAGCCGGAAAGCCTGACGGTCCACCATTTCCTCGAAGACCTTGCGCGCGGCGCGGCCGTTGCCGAAGTCCTCGCCGCGGGCCATCGCTCCAAAGTGGACGGACAGGGCGGTCCGGGTTTCCTCGGGCACCTGGTACTGGTGGGCGCCGCACATGCGTTGCACGATGGTGACGAGTTCGTCGGTGGTGTAGTTCTCGAACTCGATGGTGCGGGTGAACCGGGAGGCCAGGCCGGGGTTGGACTGCAGGAAGGCGTCCATCTCCCGCTGGTAGCCCGCGGCGACCACGACCAGGTCGTCGCGGTGGTCCTCCATTAGTTTCACCAGGGTGTCCACGGCTTCCCGGCCGAAGTCGGGGCCGCTGCCCTTGCCCTGCGCGGTGAGTGTGTACGCCTCGTCGATGAACAGCACGCCGCCGAGGGCCTTGGTGAAGGTCTCGGTGGTCTTGATGGCGGTGCCGCCGACGATCTGCGCGACCAGGTCGGCCCTGGCCACCTCGACCAGGTGGCCTTCGCGCAGCACGCCGAGTTCGGCCAGGATGCTGCCGTAGAGCCGGGCCACGGTGGTCTTGCCGGTGCCGGGCGGTCCGGCGAAGATCAGGTGCCGGCTGGTGGGCGGCGCGATCAGTCCGGCTTCTTGGCGGCGGCGGGCCATTTTGTTGAGGTTCACCAGGGTTTTCACCTGGTGTTTGACCGCGGTGAGGCCGACCAGCGCTTCGAGTGTGGCCAGGGGCGTGTCCTCGTCGGTCTCGGCCTGCTGGGTTTGCTGGGCGGGGGCGGGTTCGGCGGTGGTGGTGGCGGTGCTGCCGTCGGTGTCCGGGACGCGGTTTCCGGTGCTGGTCAGGTTTTCCACGGACAGCCGGGTGGCGGGCACGGTGACCCGCAGGCCGCTGCCGGTGTTGTCCGTGGTGGTGCAGTCCAGCAGGCTGACCGCGTCCGCGGAGTCGACCCGCACCCCGTCCCGGCCGTTGCCGCTGAGGTCGTCGGCGGTCAATTTCGCCCGTGCCCCAGCGGAAACGTGCACACCGTGGCCGGCGCAGCGGCGGACCGAGGAGCGGGACAGCACGAGTTCGCCGCCGTCGGCGACCAGCACACCGTCCGAAGTGGACTCACCGATCTCGCAGTCCCGCAACGAGCCGACGCCACCGGGTCCGATCAGCACGCCCGGACCGGTGGACTGGCGGACCCGCAGGGAGCTGACGTACGGGCTGCCGCCCTCGGACACGCTCAGTCCGGCCGCGCCGGATTCCCGGATCTCGCAGTCCTCCAGGCGGCCGCGGCCGTTGCCGGTGACCTCGATCCCGTTGCCCCGGCAGCCTTCCAGGGTGGCGCGGCGCAGCAGTGGGTTGGCCGCGGCTGCCACCTGGACGCCGTGTCCGGCGGTGTCCCGGATCTCCAGGCGGTCGAACTCGGCGGTCGCGCCGTCGGTGACCAGCAGGCCAACGGATGTGCCGCCGCGCACGGTGGTGCGGGTGAAGGACGGTCCGCTGGCCTCGTCGACCTGGATGCCCGCGCCGCCCGCCTCGGCGACCTCGCATTCCTCGAAGGAGCCCCGGGACCGGCCGGTGACCCGGATGCCGGCGCCGCCGGTGCGGGTGGTGCGGCAGCGGCGCAGCACCGGGTCCGCGCCGTCGGCCACAGTGATGCCGTCGCCGGTGGTGCTGGTGATCCGGCATTCCTCCAGCACCGGTGAGGCGTGCGTGCTGATGAACACGCCGCTGGCGGTGTCCCGCACGGTGGTGTCCAGGACCCGGGTGGCGCTGTCTTCTTCCAGGGCGATGCCGGGGCGTTCGGTGGCGGAGATATCGCAATGCTGGATGGTGCCCTGGGCCTGGCCGTTGGCGCAGACGCCGTTTCCCTTGGCGTGCCGCAGGGTGCAGTCGCGGACCACCGGGTTGCCGCGTTCGGCGATCACCACGGCGGAGGTGTGCACGTGCTCGATGACACAGTCCTCGATGGTGCTGGGCGCGGGGGAGGTGACCACGATCCCGGCGCCCGCCGGGTTGGTGACCCGGCAGCCGCGCATGGCCAGGGAGCCGGAGTTGCGGGCGAGCACCGCGGTCCAGGCGGCGCCGATGATCTCGCAGTCCTCCACCGCGGCCTGACCGCGGGCGATGTCCACCGCGGGCAGTTCCGCGTGCTGACCGCGCAGCACCAGACCGGTGAGCTTGACCGCCTCGGCGGCCAGCCGCAGCACGCTGCCCTGCCTGGCCACCACTTCCACGCTGCCGCGGGCGTCGCTGGCCGCGATGGTGACCACCTTGGTGACTTCCAGGGACTCGTCGTAGCGGCCGGGCAGCACGGAGATCACCGTGCCGTTGCGGGCGTCCAGCAACGCGGCGGAAATGGTGCGATAGCCGCTGTCCCGGTCCACCGTGAGCACGTGCCGTGACACGGGCGCTCCCCTCATCGTCGGTCCTCCGCATCGGGCAACGCAGTGGGGGGCGGATTGGGTTCACTCGGTCCGCGTCCTGCCGGTGGTTCTGCGTGTTCGGGTCTGGCCGGAGCGTGCTGGACTGGCACGATGAGGCGACAGCTCGCAGTGGCCTGCGCGACCTTCGCGCTGGCCGCGAACGGCGGCGTGGCGGCCGCGCAGGACACCGTTCTCCCGCAGATCCCGCAGGTGTTGCGGGCCGGTCAGCCGTGCACCGGCTCCTCCGGGAAGAAGATCACCGAGACGCCGTGGCAGTTGCCGTACCTGGGTGCGGACCGGTTGTGGGCGTTGAGCACCGGGTCAGGGGTGACCGTGGCGGTGGTGGACACCGGGGTGGACGCGACCGCGGTGCCGGTGGAGGCGCTGGGGGACGCGGGCAAGGACTGTGTCGGTCACGGCACGGTGGTGGCCAGTCTGATCGGCGCGCCGGTCCGCGAGGGTGTCCGGTTCGCCGGGCTGGCGCCGGGGGCTCGGGTGCTCGCGGTCCGGGGCACGGACAAGTCCGGCGCGCCGAGTGCGGGTGGGATCGCGGGTGCGATTGACGCGGCGGTGGCGGCGGGGGCGCGGATCATCTGCGTGGCGGTGGGGGTCGTGGAGGCGGATCCAGGGCTGGGCAAGGCGATCGAGCGTGCCCTGGCCGCCGGGGCCCTGGTGGTGGCGGCCGCTGGTCCGGACAGTCTGCCGAACAAGAAGGTGGAGCCGGGGCCGTACTTCCCGGCGGGATTTCCCGGGGTGCTGGCGGTGAGTGCGCTCGGACCGGACGGGAAGGCCGCGGTGAGCGTCCCCGGATCCCTTGCCGCGCCGGGGAATCTGGTGGTGGGCACCGGGCCGGGTGGTGGTCAGGTGGTCGGGTCGGGACCGGCGTTCGCCGCCGCGCACGTCGCGGCCGCGGCGGCGCTGATTCGCGCCTACCGGCCGGAGATCACCGGCGCTGAGCTGGCGAAGCGGTTGCGGGACAAGGCGTACCGGCAGCCGGGTCTGGCCGTGCTCGACCCACTGGCCGCGTTGACCGCGAACCAGGCCGAGGCGCCGGTGACCGCGCGTCGTGAGCCGGTCGCGCTGGCGGCGGTCCCGGATACCGTTGGCGC
This sequence comes from Crossiella sp. CA198, assembly GCF_052078295.1. NCBI lineage: Bacteria > Bacillati > Actinomycetota > Actinomycetes > Pseudonocardiales > Pseudonocardiaceae > Crossiella > Crossiella sp. CA198. The sequence continues at coordinate 56,302 of NZ_JBQJIM010000035.1, read as the reverse complement.
GCAACGCTCGGCGCTGGCGGTGGCCGGGATCGTGGCGCTCGCGGTGTGCTTGCTGGGTGCGGTGGCGGTGGTGTTGCCGCTGGGCCGCCGCCGCGGGTGGCGCGGCGGCGGCCGGTGATCACTTCGCGCTGAGCGCGGTCTCGTGCGCTGACAGCGCGGTCTGCACCAGGGTGGTTCCGCGCCGGGTGGCGTACTGCGCCCGGCCGGGGATCAGCGTGCGCGGCCGGACATCGCCGAAGACCATACCCTCGGAATTGGGGCAGGACAACAACAGCACCGGGGTGTTGACCTCGACCAGGCGGCGCAGCAACGGATCGTTGGCGCCCCGGCCGACGCCGTTCGCGCCGCGGGCCACCACCAGGTGCAGGCCGAGCGCGTTGCCCTGGGCCAGTGCGTCGAACAGCGGCTGGAAGGCGTTGCCCGAGGACGTGGTGACCATGTCGTAGTCGTCGATCACCACGAACACCTGCGGACCGCTCCACCAGTCCCTGGCGCGCAGCCGCGCGGGTGAGATGTCCGGGCCGGGCAACCGGGTTTGCACCGCGCGGGCCACCCCGTCGATGAGTTCGCGCACCGAATCCGCGGCCACCGCGTAGCCGAGCTGGTGCTCCGCGGGCACCGCCTCGTAGAGACCCCGGCGGTAGTCCACGGTGATGATCCGGGCTTCCTGTGGGGTGTAGCGGCGGGTGATGCCGTCGATGATCAGGCGCAGCAGGTTGGTCTTGCCGGTCTCCACATCGCCGACCACCAGCAGGTGCGGGGTGTCGGCGAAGTCGTGCCAGAGCGGTTCGAGTTTCTGATCGTCCAGGCCGAGCGGGATGCGCACATCCTGTTCGGGCGCGGGCAGTTCCGCGTGCGCCAGCACCGGGGGCAGCATCCGCACCGGCGGCGCGCTCGGGCCGGTCCAGGCGGTGGCGATCCGGTCGACCAGGGTGGCCACGTGGTCGGTGACCTCGCCGTGCACCCCGTCCAGGGACGGGAGTGCGGTGCGGAAGTGCAGTTCCTTCTCGGTGAGGCCACGGCCGGGGATCTTCGGCACGGTGGCCGCGGCGCGCATGTTGACCACCGAGTCGACCGGGTCGCCCAGCCGCAGTTCCAGTTGGGTGCCCACCAGATCGCGGACCGCGCTGGCGATCTCGCTCCACCGGCCGGAGGCGAGCATCAGGTGGATGCCGTAGTTGAGGCCGCGGGCGGCGAGTTCGGCGAAGGTGGGCAACAGTTCCATGAAGTCCTGGCGGATGGTGGACCAGCCGTCCACCACCAGGAACACATCCCCGTGCCGTTCCGCCGGGAACTCACCGGCGGCCCGCCTGCGCCGGTAGGTCGGCATGGAGTCGACCGAGTGGTCGGTGAAGAGGCGTTCCCGGCGGGCCAGCAACGCGGTGACCTCGCCGATGGTGCGGTGGATGCGGTCCAGGTCTAGGCGTCCGGTCACGCCGCCCACGTGCGGCAGGCGGCGCAGGCCGGACAGCGTGCCGCCGCCGAAGTCCAGGCAGTAGAACTGGACCTCGGCCGGGCTGTGCGTGAGCGCGAGGGCGGTGATCAGGGTGCGCAGCGTGGTGCTCTTGCCGCTCTGCGGTCCGCCCACCACGGCCACGTGCCCGCCCGCGCCGGACAGGTCGACCAGCAGCGGATCCCTGGTCTGCTCGAACGGCCGGTCCACCAGACCGATCGGCACCCGCAGCCTGCCACGGTCCGGCCAGTCGGCGGCGCACAGGCCGTGTTCGAGAGTGATCTCCAAGGGCGGCAACAGTTCGTCCAGGGAGCTGGGCTCGTCCAGGGGTGGCAGCCACACCCGGTGCGCGGCCGGACCGCTGTCTCGCAACCGGTCCACGGCCACCTCTAGGAGGCTGTGGGTGGAGCCCTCTGGTTCCGGCGTGGGGGTGGGTTCGGGTTCGACTTCGCGGTGGGCGACGAACTGGGCGGTGAACGGCACGATCTGTTGGGCCACCACGGCTTGTTCGACGTTGCGGCGGGCGGTGCGGTGCGGGCCGGAGACGTAGGCGGCCTTGAACCGTTCCAGGGCGCCGATCCCGTTCTTGAGGAACCCGTTGCCCGGATCGGCGGGCAGTTGGTAGGCGTCGGGCACACCGAGCACGCCACGGCTTTCCATGGCGGAGAAGGTGCGCAGGCCGATCCGGTAGGACAGGTGGGATTCGAGCTGGTGGATGCGGCTCTCGTCCAGGCGTTGCGAGGCCAGCAGCAGGTGCACGCCGAGCGAGCGGCCCAGCCGGCCGATCATGATGAACAGGTCCATGAAATCCCGGTGCGCGGCCAGCAGCTCGCTGAACTCGTCCACCACCACGAACAACGTGGGCAGCGGGTCCAGTGGCGCGCCGGCGGCCCGCGCGCGTTCGTAGTCCAAGGCGGAACTGTGGTTGCCCGCCTTGCGCAGCAGTTCCTGGCGGCGCACCAGTTCGCCGTGCAGGGCCTCGCGCATCCGGCCGACCAGAGCAGCCTCATCGGCCAGGTTGGTGATCACCGCGGAGGTGTGCGGCAGATCGTCCAGGCCGAGGAAGGTGGCGCCGCCCTTGAAGTCCACCAGCACGAAGTTGAGGATCTCCGAGGAGTGGGTGAGCGCCAGCGCGAGGACCAGGGTGCGCAGCAGTTCGGACTTGCCGGACCCGGTGGCGCCGATCAGCATGCCGTGCGGGCCCATCCCGGCCTGCGCGGACTCCTTGATGTCCAGCTCGATCGGCGCGCCGTTGGCGCCGACACCCAGCGGCACCCGCAGCCGTCCGCCGGGACGTGGTGCGGCCCAGCCCGCGGCCACGTCGTGGGTCTGGATGTCCTTGATGCCCAACAGGGTGGTCAGGTCGAAGTCGGCGGACAGGGGTTCGGCGGAGCGGCGCGGCGCGCCCATCCGGTACGGCGCGAGCCGCATCGCCAGCGCGGACGCGGTGGCCAGGCCCAGCCCGTCCGGCCGCCCGAGATCACCGGCCACCTCCTTGTTGTGCTGGTCGACGGTGATCAGCTTGAGGATGCCGTCCTCGATCCGCAGCCGCAGGGTCTGTGGATCGTCCTGTTCGGACAGTGCGCCGGAGAGGTCGAGCACCGTGGTGTTGCGGTAACCCGGCCCGGCCAGCCGTGCGGTGGGTGGCACCGGCACGCCGTCCACGAACACCAGCACACACGGTTCGCCGCGATCCGGCACCGCGTCCGGGTCGAAGGCCGGTCGGCTCGCGAACTCCTCGCCGAGTGCGACGTCCAATTCGGACAGTGAGGACACCATCAGGCGGGTCGCGCCCGCACCGTCACTCTCGTTCGGGTGCAGGTTGTGCGGCAACCACTTCACCCACTCCCAGCCCGCCCGGCGCTCCGGCGGGGTGAGCAGCACGATGCGCAGTTCGGCGGGGGAGTGGAACACCGCGAGCTGCGCGATCATCGCCCTGGCCAGTGCCCGTACGCGGTCCTCGTCACGCTGATCGGCCACTCGCAACAGGATCCGGGCGAAGGAGGGCAGGAACACCGCCACCGGCTGGTCGGCGACCGTGCCGTAGGCGTGGATGAACCGGCGCAGCGCGTGCGCGGACAGCGGTTCCAGATCGTCCACCGGCTTGGTGGACAACGGGTTCAGCCGCCAGGCCAGGCGTTGCGGACCCAGTGCGACCCGCACCTCGCCGAAGTCCTCGTCCTGGGCGTCCCGCTCCCACATCCTGGTGGTGCCCGGCAGCGACCACAGCGCGGCCGGGTCCGGGTGCCGCCAGGCGAGCGCCTCACGTTGGCGCAGCACGACTTCGCGCACCTTGCGGCGGGACTGGGCCAGGTAACGCAGATAGTCCCGGCGGGCGTCGTTGAGCTTCTGCCTACGCTCGCCCGCGCTGCGGCCCAGCTGGCCGATCAGCATGGCCATCGAGGACACCGTCATCAGCCCGGCGGCCAGATAGCTGAAGGCGCCGTTCTCCCCCGGCCGCACGAACAGCAGCACGGTCGCGGTGGAGGACAACGCCATCGGCAGGTACATCATGATCGCGCCCGCGCTGCGCTGGACCTCCGGCAGCGTGGGCGGTTCCTGGATGCTCAGCTCGCCCTCGGGCATCTCCGGTCCGGGTCTGCGCTGGCTCTTGCGGAACGTGATTACACTCAAGCCCGGATTCCTTCCCTGACGGACGCGCTGTGGTGGCAGCTCCGCAACAGGTGACGAAATCCGACCACGCGACGGTTCACTCCGATGCCGCGCGTCGGTCGCCGAAGAAAAGGCGTGTGCCATGGCGACCACTTCCGGGCTGTGCAAACTCCGGGTCCGGGCCCCCTCCACCGGCTTCGAGCTGGCCGTGCCGGGGGACATCCCGCTGATCGAGATGATGCCGACCATCCTCGGCTACGCAGGTCCTGACCTGGCCGAAGCCGGCCTCGAACACGACGGCTGGACCCTGCAGCGACTCGGTGAGGCGCCCCTGGACCAGGAGGCCACCGTCGACGCGCTCAACCTGCGTGACGGCGAGACCCTGCACCTGCGGCCGCGCCGCGAGCGGCTGCCCACCGTGCACTTCGACGACATCATCGACGGCCTCTCCACCGAGGCCCGCGACCGCGCCGACACCTGGAGCCCCGAGGCCAGCCGGTGGACGCTGCTCGGTGGTCTGCTCGCAGTGCTGACCCTCGGCTTCGGCGTGCTCGCCACCGCCCCGAACACCTGGCAGACCCTGCTGGCCACCGGCCTGGCCGCGGTGTTCCTGCTGGTGTGCGCGGCCACCGCGGCCCGCGCGCTGGGCGACCAGCCCGCCGCACTCGCCCTGTCCCTGGCCGCGGTCCCGTTCGTCGGGCTGGCCGGATTCCTGATCCCGGACGGCCCGGAAGGCGAGGTGCTCACCGGGGCCCGGATCCTGGCCGCCTGCGTGGCCGGGGCGGGCGCCGCCGCGCTGGGACTGGCCGCGGTGGCCGGGTCCGCGCCGGTGTTCGTCTCGGTCGCCACCACGGGCCTGCTGTGCGCCACCGGCGGGCTGGTGATGATGCTCACCGGGGCCAGTGCCGCTGCCTCGGCCACCGTGATCGCGGTGCTCGCCGTGCTGCTCGGCGCGTTCGTGCCCAGGGTCGCCTTCCGGCTCTCCGGTCTGCGGCTGCCCGCCTTGCCCACCAACGCCCAGGAGTTGCAGGAGGACCTCGAACCGCACGCCGGGGACGAGGTGGTGGCCAAGGGCCGGATCGCCGACGCCTACGTCACCGCCCTGTTCGCCGCGGTCGGCGCGGCCTGCGCGGTGGTGCTCACCTTCGTGGTGCGCGATCCGTCCTGGCAGGCCACCACGTTCGCCGCGGTGCTCAGCGCGTTGCTGCTGGTGCACGGCCGAGCGCTGGGCAGCGTGTGGCAGCGGCTGTCCGTGCTGGCACCCGGTGGGTACGGCGTGCTGTGGCTGCTGCTGGCCGTGCACGAACGCTCACCGAAACCCCTGGCCCTGATGATCGGGTTGTTCGTGCTGGCCGCGGTGCTGATCGTGGTGCGCTGGACGCTGCCCGGCCGCAGGCTGCTGCCGCAGTGGGGCCGACTGGCCGACATCGCGGAGAGCGTGGCCGCGTTCTCCCTGCTGCCACTGGGATTATGGCTGCTCGGCCTGTTCGCGTACATGCGCGGGATCGGGGGCTGAGCCGTGAACTCCAAGACCGACCAGGTCCAGGCGCACCGGTTCATGATGGGCAGGCTGTCCTCCGCACTGCTGCGGGTGGACCCGGACGCGCCGGAAAGCCCACTACACCGCACGTACCGGGGCAGCACCATCGGCGGGCTGATCGCCACCCTGGTCTGCCTCGGGCTGCTGGTGTTCGGCCTGATCTCCCCTGGCGGCAACACCTCCTGGAAGGTGGAGGGCGCGCTGGTGGTCTCCGACACCACCGGCGCCCGATTCCTGTACGCGGGCGGGAAACTGCTGCCGGTGCTCAACCTGGCCTCGGCCCGACTCGTTGCCGGGGATCGCCTGGTGGTCAAGCACGTGGCCGAGGCCTCCCTGCGCGAGGTGCCCAGGGGCGAGGCGCTGGGCATCATCGGCGCGCCCGACGCACTGCCCTCGGCCGCGGCGGACCCGTGGGAGGTGTGCGCGGCGGTCGGCCGGGACCAGGCAGGCGGCACCGCGTTGCGGATCGGCGGCGGCTCCGGTCGCGCGCTCGGACCCGACGACGCGGTGGTGGTCCTCACCCCGGACGGCGTGACCTCCTTGCTGTGGCAGGGCAGACGGCACCGGGTCGCCACCAACCGGGGCGCCCTGGACGCCCTGGACGGCATGCCGCAGCCGGTCAAGGCCCCCGCCGCACTCCTGGACGCACTGCCGGTCGGCCCGGACTTCGCACCGCGGACCCTGGCCGGACTCGGCGCGCCCGGACCGGCGCTGGGTGCGGTGGACTCGCGGATCGGCCGGTTGTTCGCCGTCGCCGGCGAACCGTCCCAGCGGTATGTGCTCACCGGCACCGGACTCACGCCGATCTCCGAGCTGGAAGCCCGGTTGCTGACCGCGGATCCCGAACTCCGCCGGGCCGCCTACAGTGGCGGCGACGTAGTGGCGACCCCGTTGCCCGGCCGCCTGGTCAGCGAGAACCTGGCCAAGGCCGAGCCCCCGCCACCGGTCAGGCCACCGCGTGCCACGACCCTCCACAGTGGACAGAGCCTGTGCGCGCTGGTTACTCCGGATGGCGGCACCCCGCGCACCCAGCTCACCGTGTCCGACCAGGTCGCCGCCGTCGGCGCGCCGCCACTGGCCCAGCCAGGGATCGCGGCGCCGTGCGCGCGGGTGGACCGGATCACGGTGCGGCCGGGGACCGGGGCGCTGGTGAAGGCCACCGCCGCCTCCGGACGGCTCGGCGACGCGCTGTACCTGGTGACCGACACCGGCGTGAAGTATCCGGTGCCGCCCGAAGGCGCCAAGGCCCTCGGCTACGGCGCCACCGCCGCCATCGGACTCTCCACCAGCCTGCTGGCGCTGCTGCCGACTGGGGCGGCGCTGGACCCGGCCGTGCTGCGCGGCGGCGGCACCGTGCTGCCCGCCGCCACCGCCTGTACTTCCTGACCGGCGGAACCGCAGGCGGTTTCTGCCGGTGGTTCAGCATGGTCCGCCCGCCCCCGGGTTGATGTCCTGGGGGCGGAGCGCACCACGGGAAAGGACCACCGGATGAGCACGCCGCAGTTCCAGAAGACCGACACCGGCATGAAGGGTGGCTACCAGGCCATCCAGAGCTGCCTCGACACCTGCCGCGCCATCGGCGGCAACGTCGCCAACATCTCCACCGACCTGGGCGGGAACTGGCAGGGCCAGGCGTCCCAGACCTTCCTGGCCAACCTGCGGGCCTGGATGGAGGACTACAACCGGATCATCAACTCCCTGGACGAGATCGGCGAACTGGTCGGCATCAGCGACCAGCAGATGAACGACGTCGAAGCCGACATCACCCTGCTCTCCCAGGGCGCCTTCACCGGCGGCGAGGGCGACCGCGTCTTCAAGTCCCTCATCTCCTGACCACCACACCCCAGCAGAGGAGCACCCGGCATGTTCGACGGATTCTCGGTCGGCAGCGGCATCCCGCACATGGCCGACCAGATGCAGGCCCAGACCAAGGCGATCATGGACGCGCTGGAGGAGCTGCGCACCCGGATCAAGCCGATGGCCGAGACCTGGACCGGTGACGCGGCAGGCATGTGGGCCCAGGTGCAGTCGACCTGGACCGGCGCCACCAACGACATGCAGCAGCGCTTCGGCAAGGCCCAGGTGACGCTGAACCAGTCCTACGACAACTACCGGCGCACCGACGCGAACATCGCGGGCAAGTTCACCGGGCTGTAAGCCGGGATCCGGTACGGGGAAAGGGAGCAGGGCATGGCGGACAGTGGCGACATCACGATCACCGTCGCGCGGTTGCAGCAGTTCCAGGCCAAGGTGCTGCAGCCGATGGTCAACGACCTGATCGGCAACGAGCATGTGCGGGAACTGTCCTATGTGCTCGATGAGAAGACCCGCAGCCTGCTCGCGGGTTCGGAGACCTTCCAGCCGGCCAAGGTGCTGATGGACCGGTACGAGTCGGCCACCGGCACCGCGCCCACGCTGCACACCCAGTTCCAGGCCCTGCGGACCTCCCTGGAAACGCTCAACCGCAACATCACCTCGGTGGTGAAGATCGCCGAGAGCGGTGAGGACGAGAACATCAAGCTGTCCACCGAACTGAGCGCGTACCAGCTCGGCGTGATCCTCGGCGGCAAACCCGCCACCGGCGGGAGCTGACCCCGATGCCCGACGAAGCCCCGCTGGGTCCGGTGGACTGGTCGAAGTGGTCCTGGGAACAGGCGCTCAACATCTTCCAGGACGGCGCCACCTACCCTCTCGTGCCCAACCGGCAGACCGTGGCAGGCGCGAAGTGGATCAAGTGGGACGTGTGGAGCGCGGTGCACGGCGCGGCGGGCAAGGACGGCGACAAGCACGAGTACTACGTCAAGTACGCCACGAACTGGATGAACTACTGGGCCGTGGCCGACACCGACTCCGAAGCGCTCACCAAGCCGATGAACGACTTCTACGGCAACATGCGCAAGATCGTGGACTCGCTGCGGGCCGGGGTGAACACGGTGGCGCAGCCGGAGACGTTCAACCGGGCCTTCCGCACCCTCAACGGCGCCAAGGATCTGCTCACCAAGCACGCGGCCACCCTGAAGACAGAGCAGCAGACGATCGGGAACAAGGGCGACGACCTGCAGGGCTCGGGCGCCATGGCACTGCGGAAGTTCCTGGGCGGCCTGGTGTTCCAGTGCGAGGACGTGGTGCGCCAGCTCGGCGTGGCCGACGGGCACGCGTGGAACGCGCTGGCCGATGCCCAGGGCAGGTTGGACAACCCGGCCACGAAGGAGATCAACGAGGCCAAAGGCGGCCTGCTGGTGGCGATCGACAAGATCTCCACCGCCTACACGGACTGGTTCTCCGCCAAGCCGGTCAGCTACGACACCGGGATCTTCGGCCGCGTCAGCAGCACCGGCTCGGCGCTGGCCTGGCCGGGCGGCGCGTTCACCGCGATCTGGACCTGCGAGCAGTTCCGCCAGGACCTCAAGGCCAACGAGCCTTCGGGGTCCGCCGCGTGGAGCGGGGGTGAGCAGTTCCCGCGCAGCAGCAAGATCGGCGCGGACGCGCGCAGCGCCGCGTTCTGGACCACCCTGGAGGAACTGGCCAAGAACCTGTGGTTGGAACATCTGCGGACCGTGCTGGACGGCCCGGCTTCGCAGGCGGTGCAATCCCTCGGCACCAGCTACAACACCGCGGCGACCTACCTGCCGACCATCGTCACCCCGGTGCGCCTCGACCTGAGCAACCCCAAGCCGCCGCCCCCGCCCGGTGGTGGGCCGCCGCCCCCGCCGCCACCGGGCGGCAAGGCTCCGCCCACCCCGCCGCCGGGCAAGGGTCCGCCGAAGCCACCGCCGGGCAGCGAGGGACCCAAGGGGCCCAAGGACAACAAGGGCAACGGCCCACCGCCACCCATCCCGAAGCCCGGCTCGCAGGGACCGGGAACGGGGAAGAAGGACCCGCCCAACCCCAACGGCCCCAACGGTCCCAACCGGCCGGGCCCGGACTCGGTGCTGAAGGTGCCCGGCAAGTCCACCGTCGGCGCCGATGGCGTGGTGCGCGGACCGGACGGCAAGCCGCTGCTGGACGCCTTCGGGCGGCCGCTGATCGTGCCGCCAGGGTCCCGGATCAACTCCGACGGCGAGATCGTCGGCCGCAACGGCAACAAGCTCACGGAGAAGGACCGGCTGTCCCGCCCGGACACCACCGCGCCGGGCGACAAACCCGCCGAGTCCGACCTGGACAAGTACCTGAACTCCCTGCGCGGCAATAACACTCCGGCTCCACCGACCCTGCTCTCCAGCTCGCCGCCACCGCCATCGGTGATGCCGAAGGGACCACTGGGACTCCACAGTGGAGGATCCAGTTCCGGGCCGTCGCTGGGTGTGGGTGGCGGTCAGCATCAGCCGCAGGGCGCAGCTCCACCGCCCGCACCACACACGGTGACCACCGAGGGCGGACCGTCGCTGCTCAAGCCCCCGCCGGGCACCGGCGGTCAGGGCAACGGGCTGGGCGGCGTGCCGTTCTACCCGCCCACCGCGGGCGGTCCGGGCGCGGGCGCGCCCGATCAGAACAAGGGTGAACGCGACCGGTCGACCTGGCTGGCCGAGGACGAACAGACCTGGGGCACCGACCCCCAGTTGATGCCCGCGGTGCTGGGCCGCCGCAGGCGGGGCCGGGCCACCGCGGGCGGCCCCCGCAACCACGCACCGGGAGGATCCGATGGCCGACTGGCTGGCGGCACAACTGCACCAGGCCATGGACACGCTGAGGGAACAGCGTGACCGGATCGAGTCAGCAAAGGCCGAACTCGCGGCCCGGACGGCCTCGGCGACCTCCGCGGACCACCTGGTGACGGCGACCGTGGACGCGCGGAACGCGGTGGTGGGCCTGAAGTTCCACACATCCAAGTACCGCACGATGCCGCCGGAACAGCTCGCCCGCACGCTCCTTGAGGTGCTGGACCGGGCCCGCGCGGAGATGGCCGAGGTGACCCTGGAGGTCTTCGGTCCGCTGCTGGACCAGCGGGCCGACCTGCGTGCCGCGATGGCCGGGGAGACCCCGGCGGACGCCGCGTTCGCCGCGATCTGGGACGAGGCGCCGTCGGACGTCCTTGACCGCGGCCGGGGCTGATCGGCATGCGCTGGGATGAGGCCATCAACGTCTTCAGCGACAACGGGGTCGCCACCAGCACCTATCCCAAGGTGCCGGAACGGGCCACCGTCATCGCGCCACGCTGGCTGTCCTCGGACTGCTTCCGCCGGCCGCGCGGACCGGGAAACCACCTGCCCGGCAACATGTGGCACGTCGAGACAATGACCCTCTACACCTCCTACTACGGGGTCGCCGATCCGACCCCGGAGCTGGAACAGGTGATGAAACCGTTCTACGCCAACGGTTCCAAAATCCTGGACGCGCTGCTCTTCGACCACAGCACGGTCGCCAGCCGGGCCACCTTCGAACGCGCGGACAACACGCTGAAGGGCGCGGCCGACTGGCTCACCGCCCAGGTCACCCCGTTGCGGACCGAGCGCGACCAGGTCGGCAAACGCGGAGACCACTTCCAGGGCACGGGCGCCAACGCGTTCTGGAACGTGCTGGACGAGTTGCGGTACCGGTGCGAGGACCTGGTGGCCCAGCTCAGCAAGCAACGCACGGCCTGGGACGCGCTCGGCGATGCCAAGGAGGCCCTGCGGCAGGCCACCGTGACCCTCAACGACGGCTACCACGAGTGGCTCGGCGAGAAGTCCTTCTCCTACGACACCGGACTGGGTTTCCAGGTCAGCGCCAACGGTTCCGCGCTGGCCTGGCCGGGTGGCGCGATCACCGCGATCTGGACCGCCCCGGAACTGGTGGCCGACTTCCGCGCGCACGGCCCACAGGACTACTACAAGGACCAGGAGAGCTACCCGACCAGCACCCTGCTCGGCGGCAAGGTCACCGAAGGCGGGATGTGGGAGCGGCTGGAGAACGCGGCCAAGAAGATCTGGGAGGCCCACCAGATCGCCACCCTGGACGTGGCGGCGACCACCGCGATCAGCAAGCTGGACAAGGACTACCTGGCCGCCGCCGCACACCTGCCCACCATCGTCACCCCGATCCGGTTCGTGCTGCCGCCCGGATCAGGTCCCGGCCCCGAACCGGGACCTGATCCCGGACCTGGCCCCGGCCCGGACGGCGCGCCCGAGGGTGGCGGCGGGCAGAGCGAGATCGGTGGCGGCCAGGTACCGCCGCCACCGCCGCCCAGTCTCGGCCCGAATCCCGGTCCGAAGGGGCCGGCCAGCGTGATCAGCGGGCCCAACTCGATGCTGAAGGTGCCCACCGGATCGCACGTCGGCACCGACGGCACCGTGTACGGGCCGGACGGCAAACCCGTGCTGGGCCCGGACGGCCGACCGATCATCGTGCCGCCCGGGTCCAGGGTCACCCCCAACGGCACCATCGTGGGACCACGTGGAAACGGCCGCCTGGAACAGAAGGACCGCATCCGCCAGCCCTTCCAGCCACCGGGTGGCACCGGTCCGCAGACCGGCGGCCAGTCGCCGGTGGAGCGCTATCTCCAGTCCCTGCGTCGCACTCCGCCACCACTGCCGCCACTGCGTCCGCCGAACGCCGCACTGCCGATGACCATGTCCAGCGCCGACCCGCTGTCCGTCCACAGTGGACCTGGCCCGGCCGGTGGCGGCAAGGTCGGTTTGTCTCCGTCGGCCACCGCGCCGTTCACCGCCACCGGCGGTGGAAAGCCGATGGTGCCAACCCTAGGTGGACCGTCCGGTGTGGACGGTCCGAAAGGGAATGCCGGGAACGGCGGTGTGCCGTTCCACCCGCCCACCGCGGGTGGGCCTGGTGCGGGGGCACAGGACAAGGGCGAACGGGACCGGGACACCTGGCTGGCCGAGGACGAACAGACCTGGGGCACCGAGACCGCGGTGGCGCCCGGTGTGCTGGGCCGCCGCAAGCGCCGGACCCGGTTCGCCACCGGCACCCGGCTCGGCGCGCCGGCACTGCCCGGCCCACCGTCGGGACTGGACGACCGGGCTGCCGGACACGGCACCGCGAACGGATGAGGAGCTAAACGCCATGAGCAGCAACGGGATGAGCGCCGACCCGGACATGATCGCCTACGTCGGCACCCAGTTCCGGCCGATCGCCCAGCACCTCTACGACCTCGGCCAAGGCGGCGAGGAACGGCTGGCGCTGCTGATCGCCGCCTGCGGCGACGACGATATGGGCCGGGAGATCCGGGAACAACTGCTGCCCACCGCCAAGATCATTGAAGAGGCGGGCGGCTCGATCGGCGCGGCGGTGGAGAACACCGGCAACGTGATGTCGGCGCTGGCCTTGCAGCTCAAGGCGATGGAGCGGAACAACGCGGCCAACATCGGCCACGGGTTCAAACGCTGACCAGACAGATTCAGCACAGAGAGCGGGAACCAACCATGTCCACCGAGAGCCAGGCCGCCACCGGCGTCGCGGTCAGCACCCCGGAACCAGCACCCGCCGCCCCGGCGGAGACCACTGTGGTGACCGCGCCGGTCGCCGCCAAGGCCCAGGCGGCCGGGACGGTGCCGCCGGTGGTCGAGGGCGGCGCCGCGGTCAGCGGATCGGCGCCCGGCAAGGTGTCCAAACCGGTGATCGTCGCCGCGGCCGTCGCGGGCGCCGTGCTGGTCGCGTTGCCGTTGAGCCTCAGCGGCCTGCTGGAGGACAACGGCCCCGGCGAGGGCCCGGCGCCCACCGGGTACGCCCAGGCCGGCCAGCCGGGCAACGGTTTTGTGCCGGGCGTGGCCGATCCCACCGTCGACAACGTCACCGGCTCCACCCTGGCCCAGCCGCCCCCACCGCCGCCAGGACCGCCCGCCACCGGCCAGCCTGGCCAACCGGAGCAGAAGTCCGGTGAGTCGGCCAATCCGGGAACTCCCGCAGCCCCAGGCAATCCGCCCGCGGGCAACCCGCCGCCCCCACCTCCGCCGCCGCCCGCGGGGCAGCAGCCGCACAAGGCGCAGGCGCCCACCTACGAGGGCATGGCCGGGCCGGGATGCGGTGGCAGCACCAGGTTTTCCGGGGTTGGCTCGTACCGAGATGGCAAGGCGGGCTGGGTTGATCAGGGCAGCGGCGGCTGCGGCAGTTCCTACGTCTCCGTCCCGATGTCGGGCGATCCGAACAAGGACGACAGCAGCGCGTACGGGCTGTGGACCTTCAACACCGGCCCGGTGACCAGTGGCAACTGCACGGTTTTTGTGTTCGTGCCCAACGGGAACGCCACCCAGGTCGGCGGCAGCCCGACCTCCTACCGGGTGTTCGACCGGTTCGAGATCGGCAAGGGCAGTCCGATCGGCAGCTTCCAGGTCAACCAGCTCGCCCAGCGCGGCAAGTGGGTGCAGGTCGGCCAGTTCCGGGTGAACGGGGCCAAACTCGCGGTCCAGCTGCTCACCAGGGGCAAGGACTGGGACGGCGCAGGCAAGACCTACGCGCATCACGCCGCGGCGATGGTGAAGGCCCAGTGCCAGGCGTGACAACCGCCTAGTTCCGCGTTCAGGTCCACTGTGGAGGTTCGGTGCCCAGCAAGTTCGACGGCGGTGACTTCGGCGATGTGCCGGCGTGGGCCCGAACCCTCCTGGAAATCCTCGGCATGTCCTGGCCAGCCGCCAACCAGCACCGGTTCCGGCGGCTCGGTGAGGACTACGACCAGGTGGCGCAGAAGTTCGCCGACACCCCGGAACTGATCGCCCGCATCGAGAAGTCGATCCGCCAGCACTTCGACATGGGCGCCTCGGAACAGTTCCGCACCAGCATGAAACCGCTCACCGACGGCTCGCCGAACCTGCTGGAGGAGTTGTCCACCGGCGCCAAGGGCATCGCCGACGGCAGCCGCAAGATCGCGCTGCAGGTGGAGTACGCCAAGTACTCCGCGATCGGCCAGCTGTTCCTGCTCGCCTACGAGATCGCCATGGAGTACGCGCTCTCCGCGGTCACCGGCGGCGCCTCGCTGGCCAACCTCACCTGGCACTACGCCGCCACCCGCCAGTACCTGGTGGCGATCTTCAAACAGCTGACCAGGGTGGCCACCCTGGAGGTCTTCATCGGCGTCTCCGGCGGCCTGATCATCGACGCCGTGGTGCAACGCCTGCAGAAGGAACGCGAGTCCTGGGACACCGAAGCCACCATGCAGACCTTGCTCTCCGGCGTCATCGGCGGTGTCATCGGCGGCACGGTCGGCGAACTCGGCGAAGCCCTTGGCCGCAAACTCGGCGGCCTGCTCGGCAAGGACTACAGCAAACTCGCCACCGACGACCTGAAGAAGTCGGTCAAGGACCTCGACCTCCCCGGCGCCGACAACTGGCTCAATGACCTGGGCCGCACCCTGTCCGACCGCGCCGGCAAGGAACTCGGCAACCCCGCCACCGCTTTCACCAAGCAGTCCATCGAGAACTTCGCCAAGCAGACCGGCGACCGTTTCGTCGCCGCCTTCGGCAAGGACCTGGGCGAGGACGCCGCCCGCCAGCTCGGCCGCGACTACGCCAAGTCCTTTGTGGACAACTGGGCCCGGCACGGCCTCGACGGCACCACCGCCTTCCGCGACCGCCTGCGCGACGTACTGGCTCCCCAGGCCGACAAACTCGGCAAGGACGCCGTGCGGTTGTTGTCGCGGGAAGTCCCGGATGTCCTGGCCCGCAACACAATCGACCACCTGGGCGGCAACCTGGCGGCGAAGGCGGCCATGTACAGCACCATGTTCCTGGCCGAGGGCGTGTCCGGGGTCATGACGATGGCGATCATGGCGCAGATCAGCGGGGATGAGGTGGGCGCGGCCGAGTACGGGATGGGGTTCCTGAGCGGCACGGTGATGGGCGGGATCGGGCACGGGATCGAGCACGTCGGGACGTACGCGCTGGATTCGGTGGTGAACGCGGCGAAGGAGAAGCTGGGGGCGTTGACGGGAGGTGCGGAGGGGCTGGGGGCGGCCGCGCAGTCGATGGGATCGGCGGCTGGGGCTTCGGCTGGGACCGCGGGGGATGTGAAGGCGGGGGCGGAGAACAAGGCGGGGGCGGAGAGCAAGGCGGCTGCGGAGAACAAGGGTTCCGCGAGCACCAAGACGACTGCCGAGGGCAAGCCGGAGCCGAAGGCGACGAGCACCGCCGTGCGGACGGCCTCGGAGAACACGGCGGGGCAGCGCGAGGAACAGCGCTCGCAAACCCGTCCCACGCCGCCGCGCACCGCCTCAGCTTCGCCGACCACCTCGACCGCCACCGCCGCCACTACCACGACCGCCGCGGCTCCGACCGCCGCCACCAGCACCGCTCCGACCGCCACCACCAGCAGCAGCACCGCTCCGGCCACCACCGCGACCGCCGCCGCTCCGACCGCCCCGGCCACCGCCGCTCCGGCTGCCCCGGCCGCCGCCGCCACTTCGCCCACCACGGTGACGACCGACGGTGGCGCCGCTGCCCAGTCCTTGACCGCCCCAACCACCGCCGCCGACGCCCCGACTCCCGTCGCCACCGCCAGTGCCGCGCCCATCGACGCCAGCACGCCTGCGCCGCTCGCCCCCACGAGTGATCCCACCAACCTCACCGCCACCCCCACCCCGGTCACCGACCCCGCCGCTGCTGCCCCCGCCGCGTCGCCGCTTGACCCCATCACCCCGGAAACCACACCCGCCGAGGTCGCCTCGCCGCCCGATCTCACCGATCCCGCTGTTCCTGCCGCCATTGCCTCGCCGATCGAAGCCGGCACCCCCACTCAGTCCACAATGGACTCGGTCGCAACCGGACCACCCCGCCGCAAGGTGCCGCGCACCCTGCAAGCCCGCCAGGCAAGGCTGTCCCGGACCTCGAAGGCCTGGCGAGACGCGGAAGTCGGCGCCCAGGGCCAGGCCCGGCGGGCCGAGGAGCTGCTCCGGGAACTCGATGTGTCGCTGGACTGGTCCGCCGCGGTGGCCGCTGCCCGGACCCGTACCTCCGGCGGGACGACCGGTCAGCACCTGCGCACGGCGGACCGGGAAGCGGAGGCCGCGCGGCGGCAGCTCGGCGAGCGCCGGGCCGAGGTGGCTGCGGTGGCGCTTCGGTTGGCCGAGGTGTCCGATCTCGGGGATGTGCCCGAGGTGTCCGACCGGCCGAGCGGGGAGCGGGCGCTGGCGCAGGAGTTGGTCGAGGCGAAGGTCCGGAGTGCCGCGCTCCGAGCGGCGCGGGAGGAGCGGCGGCAGTGGGCAGCCGCGGCGGGTGAGGCTCGGGCATCGCTGGGTGCCGCGGTGGATCAGGTGGTCCGGACGCAGGCCGAGTTGCAGGCGGCCTGGCTGGATTTTGTGGATGGCAAACAGGATGCGTGGCGGCTGGCCGTGGATGCCCTGGACGCCGAGTCCGCCCGCCTGGCCACGCCGCCGAGCAGTCCCGAGGACGAGTCCTGGCGGCATAGCCGGGCCACCACCGCACCCTGGTTCACCGTGGACAACCCGCTGGACCCCGCCGCCTGGGAGTCTCAGCGAGCGGGCACTCCGCGCCGGGCGGTGGACACCGAGACCGCCGATGTGCTGACCACCCTGTTCAGCTCGGCGGCCAAGCGGTACACGGGGCTGATCCGTTACGGCGTCAGCCGGTTCGAGGTCGGCGGCCGCGGGGTCACCGAGTTCACCGTGCCGATCAACCTGGTGCCCGGCCCCGGCGTCCGCCCGGATCAGCTCGACCAGCTCCGCGCCCGTGCCCAGACCGGCCTGGACACCTTGATCAACCAGCGTTACGGCCTGCCCAACGGCGATCAGCTGCACGTCCGGGTCGAGTTCACCGCCAACCCTGGCCTCGGCGAGCACGACGTCCTGGTCGACCCCGGCCGACGCACCACCCAGACCACCTGGCAGCCGACCGCGACCGCGGCGGACCTGGCGCACGAGCTGATCCACTACCTCGGGCCGGGCGACGAATCGCACGACCCGGACCGGGTTTTCCTGCGGCGGACCGACGACGGCGCCGGTGCGGTGGTCACCGGCGACCGCGGCCTGATGGGTGCGGACGACGGCGAGCTGCGGCTGCTGCCGCGGCACACCTGGATGATCCACCGGGTCTTGCAGGATCAGGTGGGGCAGGCGCGGCTCACCGATCCGGGGCAGGACGCGCTGCCGGGGTCGGCGGGGGCCGATCGGGTGGTGACCAGGCCGGCGCCGGGTTCGCTGCCGGGAACCGTGGTCGAGTTCGACACGAAGTCGGATTCGCTTGGCCCGCAGGCGATTTCTGGGTTGGTCGAGCTGGCCGACCGGGTGGCCGGGGCCGGGCGGGTGGTGGAGATCCGGGTCGAAGGCCGGGTGGGGAACAACCCGCGGGCGCCACTGGCCAGGCAACGTGGTCAGCAGCGCCTGGACGTGGTGGTCGCGCGGCTCGCGGAGTTGGTGGCGGACCGGGGGATCGCGGGCCGGGTGACGATCACGCCGGTGCTGGCCGAGGGGCCGGGGCGTGGGCTGAGCCAGGACCGGAGCGGTGCTGAGTTCCGGGCCCGCCGGATGGTGACCCTGTCGGTGCTCGACCACGGCCCCGCGCCGGTGACGACGGTGCAGCCCGGGATCACCGAACCCGTGGCCACGGTCGAGCCCGACGCGATCGAGCCCATCGCCGACGCCGAGCCCGCGACCGTCGAACCCGCCGCCGAAGCCGAGCCGGTACCCGTCGCGAACGACGACTACCCCACCGCGGCCGCCCTGATCACCGACCTCGGCAATGCCCTCCGCCCCGAGCCTGACCCGCACGACCTGCTCGGCCCGGACCTGTTCGACCTGCGCACCGCCGCACCCCCGCCGGACTTCCTCGCCGGACTCGACCAGACCGCGCTCACCACCGGCCAGTTGCTCCAACTCCTGGAGACCCTCAACCTGACCGCGGACGAGCCGCCTGCCGCGGTGACCAGTGACCTGCTGGACGATCCCGCGGACTGGGTCATCCCTACCGAACGGTCGGTAGACGAACTGACGCGGTGGGCGCCGGGTGCGGTCCCGCCGTTGCCCAATCCCACCGAACTGCCCGCGTTGCTGCACGCGATCTGGCTGGGTGGGCCGCTGCGGGACACCGGGCACATGGCGGGCTTCCGGCGGAACTACGGCACGGCCGCGAACGCCTACGCGGAGTACTACCGCGCGGTGCTGTGGACCGATGTGCCGCGGGCCCAGTTCGAGGCGGCCCGTGCCGCCGACGCCCCGGCCGCGCTCGCCGAGGTGCGCGACATGCTGGACTGGGCCAGGGCAGGCAACGTCCGGCTGGTCAACGTGGACGAGGTGTTCAACGCCGCCGCGCCAATGCGGTTGCACCAGTTCTACCGGGTGGAGACGGGCAAGCAGATCGGGCCGGGTTACGCCGCGGCCAGTGACATCCTGCGACTGGAGGTGCTGGACCGGTTCGGTGGCGTCTACAGCGACGGCGACAACGTTCTTGACGACCTGACCAAGGTGGAGGACATCGCGGCGTCGCCCGCGGCCTTCGCGGTCAACAAGGACGCGGACGGCAACACCGGCAACTCGGCGTTCGTGCTGCCCCGGAACCACCCGTTCGCGCGGCTGTACCTGGAAGCGATCGAGGCCAACTACGGCAAGCACCAGCGTGAGCTGTTCCCGACCTACATCGCGGACTGGGCCCCGGGGTTCTTCGACAGCGACATCGGGCGGGTCAACCGCAACTCGGTGATGTGGCGCACCGGCCCCAACGTGCTCACCGCCCTGGCCGGGAAATTGGGCTACAACAACGGGATCGAGGGCTACCCGGCCCTGACCGGCATCGTGATGAACAGCGCAGCGAGCTGGCTCCGGCCACTGCCCGCGCCCGCCCCGGAGCCGCACCGGGACCGCACCCTGGACCTGACCAAGAAGGTCGTGCAGACCCTGGTGCGCGATCTGTACAACCGGGACGGCGACCTGCACCTGACCGCGGTCGAGGAGGCGGTGGGCAGGCATTCGCGGCCGGACCTGGTGTGGCAGGCGGTGTTCGGGTTCCTCTCGGCCCGGCCCGAGCTGGCGGAGCTGGTGCGGCGGGTGACCGACGGCCGGTTCCGGGACGGCGCGCGGCAGGAGGTCGGCGTGCCGGCGGCGGCGATGGCGTTGCTGGATGTCACCCCGGGAACGGAGCAGAACTGGCTGGGGGAGTACTCGCGGGCGGCCAGGTTCCGCTCGGTGCCGAAGACACCCGGATTCCCGCTGACCACGACAACATCGGACCCGGCAACGACATCGGACCCGGCAACGACATCGGACCCGGCAACGACATCGGACCCGGCAACGACATCGGACCCGGCAACGGCGTTGGACGCGGCAGCGGCGTCGGATGCCGCCGTGACGCCGGGCGCCGCCGAGACGCCGGGTGCCACCCCGCCCTTGGATCGCGCGCGGATCTTCGCCGACGAGTCCTGGCGGCACAGCGACCGCGACCTCACCCACCCCGACGCCGCCTGGGCCACCCACGCCAACCCCGTCCCCGCCGCCCGGATCAACGCCGTCCGCGACCAGGTCCCGCCACACCGCCACCGCGCCGAATCCGGTGGCCTCACCGACAACAGCGTCATCACCATCGAGAACGGCGCACCCCGCTTCCAGCTCAGCACCTGGCAAAGCCCGATCGGCTACGAAACCCGGCGCCTGCGCTTCGGGCCCGGCCAGATCGTGCAGGACCGCACCTTCCGGCTGCACCTCAACAACCCTCGCGGCTACGACCTCACCGCCTTCAAACAGGCCGCCCAGGACGGCAACGACCAGTTCTGGAACCGGGGTTTCGCGTTGCCGCGCGGGGATCAGCTGCATGTCAACGTCGAGTTCACCGACGATCCGGCCCAGGCCACCGGTGTCATCACGGTCACCGCGCCGGGCACCCCGGCCAACCAGCTCAACATCCCCCTGGACGCCACCGCGGCGCAGTTCGCGCATGAGATCGGCGGGCACTCCGGCGGGCTGGACGACACCTATCACGAAGGGCCGCAACAGAATCCGAGCATCTTCCAGCATCACCTCGGGCGGACCGTCCGGCATCTGGACGGCAGTACCGAGATCGTGGGCCGGGGCCGGATCGTCAACGACGACAACATCATGGGGCAGCACGCCGCCCAGGTGACCCCGGCCAACCTGTGGCTGCTGGACCAGCGTGGGCCCAGCCCGGAGGTCGTCAACCCGGCCACGGTCGGCCCGGACAATCAGGTCACCCGGCCGGTCAACCCGAACATCAGCGCGCCGGTCGGCAATCCGGGGCGCAGTCTGCTCAACAAGCCCAGGCTGTTCGGACTCGCCGAGGTGGAGCGGAACCCGATGGCGGGCGCTGACGCGGCACCGCTCGGCATTTCCCTGCCCACCAAGAAGGGCGATGAGTCCGTGGCCAGGTTGTGGGCCGCGAAGACCACGGCCCGGCCGGTGCGCGAGTACAACACGCTGCACCTGAACTCGCCCGCCACAACGCATCCGGCGCCCTGGGACACCGAGGATCCAGCCAGGAAGCCGATTTTCGTCTACCTGCACGCGGGTCCCGAGCGGTTCAAGATCAGGACGACCGGTGGCACGTTCCGGGTGGACGGGGCGACCCTGGCCGACGTCGTGCTGAGCGATCCCGGCTTCCAGCAGACCGCGCTGGACCGGCCCGACGCGCCGATCGTGTTGCTGGCGTGTGAATCCGGTCAGCTGAACGCGCCGGGTGGGGGTGGCTACGACTTCCGCCGGGCGCTGGCGGAGCGGGGGCAGGACCGGCAGGTTTTCGCGCCCACCCAGACCATCAACCTGGTGCCCGTCTTCGCCGCGATCAACGTGGACAAGGGCGGGGAGTTCGTCGAGATCGCCGCCCACCCGGCCAACCCGGCCAAGATCCCGGACTTCCCGGACGCGTTGCCGGACAATGTGATCGCCTTCGTCAAGGGCTCGCGCACCCTGGACGCCGAGGCCATGGCGGTGCTGGCGCGGTTCGCGCAGCGGGCCGTGGGGCAGGCGCGGATCGTGCTCACCGGGCACGGCAACGCCAGGTTCGGGGCCGCCGACACCGGGCGGGACCGGGCCCAGGCGGTCGCGCTGGCACTGCGGCCGCTGGTCGGTCCGGCGCCGGTGATCGAGGTGGTGGCGGGGCGGGATGCGTTGCCGCCGTTGGTGTCCGGCGATCCGGCGGCCCGGCGGCGCACAGTGACCATGGCGCTGATCGAGCCCGGCCGCCAGCCGCGGCCACACCTGGATCTGCGGGCAGGGGAGGAGGTCACGGACTGGCTGTCCCGGACCGCCTTGCTGCTGGGCGAATCCGCCGAACTCTGGTCCGGCTCACCGCTGCTCGCGCACGTGCGGGCCAGCCTCGCCGCCGGATCGGGGCGGCGCGCGGACATCACGCTGCGGCTGTCGGTGGACCCCGGCGGCCCGGCGCCCAGGCTGGGCAGGCTGATCGGCGCGCGTGGCCACGCCTGGGTGGAATTCGAGCTGCCGCAAGGCATCGAGGCGATCGGGTTCCATCGACAGGGCGTGCGGTTCCAGGACCTCGGGCACACCGCGACCGCGAGCTACCAGGTGACGGTGTCGGCTGAGGACGCGCTGCTGGCCTTCGACTTCGCGTTGCGGCACCTGCACACCCCGTACCGCGCGGTGTCCTTCAACTCGGTGGACTTCGCGCGTGGCCTGTTCGAGCAGGTCTCGGGCCAACCCGCGCCCTCGGCCGGCTGGCTGGCCAACGGGCCGGACGACCTGGGCAGGCGGCTGCGGGAGCTGGCCGTGGCCGGACCGGCCGCCGCGGTGGAGCGGGTGCCGCCACACGTGGACGCGATCGGCTTCGAGCCAGGCCAGGACACGGTGCTGGCCGCCGCGCTGCCCCCGCTGGACCGGTTCGCCCGCGCGGTGCTCGGCGAGCCGACCGACCCGGCGCCGCGGATCCGGATCGTGCTAACCCACGGCGACCACCCGGCCCTGACCGTCCCGCGCGCGCAGCAGCTCACCGCCGCGGTGCGCACCGCCCTGACCACCGCCGGATCCGGCCTGACCGGCATTGACGTGCAGACCGTGCACGACCCCGGAGCGGTCGTGGACACCGCCACGCTGAGCCTGGTCCGCCCGGAACCGCCCCGGCCCGGTCCGGCGCCGATCATCCCGGCCGGGCAGTCGGTGCGGAACTGGCTGGACGGCCAGGCGAACCCGGACCACCCGGTGCGCAACGCCTTCATCAACACCCTCCAGCGCACCGCCCTGGTCCGCGCGCTGGAACAACTGCGCACGCTGGGACCGGACCGGCCGGTGTTCCGGCTGCGGCTCAAGACCGAACGGCGGAACCTGCTCTCCCAGGATGTCGGCCACGCCTGGGCCGAGATCCGCGACCCGTTCATGGGCACGACCGTGCTCGACCTGGTGCCGGGCGAGGACGTCGGCCTGCCCTGGGCGGCCGTGCCGGGCGAGGTCCGGGCCCTCGACCGCGAGCGGTACCAGGCCACCTTCGCCGCCGAGTTCCCGGCCAGCGCCAACGATCTGATCCGCGGCCTGGACACGGTGCTGTCCCTTGTGGAGGATCAGTACCAGCTGACCCGGCACAACTGCACGCACTTCGTGCTGGCCCTGCATCAGGCCGTGATCGGCGCGCCCGCCCCGTACGCGGGCCGCTGGATTCAGGGCCCGACCGATCTGGAACGCACCCTGCGTGCCCAGGCCCCGCACCTCACCGCCAGTCCACGCTTCCCCAGCGGCGAGGTCCCGGCCGCGCCACCCCGCCGTGACAACCCGCTGCGGGCGACGGAGCTGCCACGGAACCCGTTCTCCGGCAACGACTTCACCACCGTGGCCGAGTTCTCCCGGCTCGCCGGTCCCGGCAACCTCACCCCCGAATCACCGGACCTGGGTGACACGCCCGACTTGCTGGCCGCCGCCCTGAACACCCCGGGCGAGGTCGAGTTGAAGCGCCGGGTACGTGCCCTCGCGGTCGACGCGCTGACCCTGGGCACGCTCGTCCCGTCCCGCGGCAACACCCTCAGTCTGCTTTCCCCGCAACGACTCCAGACCCTGCTGACCGAACTCACCGAGTCCGTCCACAATGGACAAGATCCGATCGTCGCGGCCGGACTGGACTACGACCCCGGTGCGCCCTTGCCGCGCAGGCTGGTGGAACTCGGCCTGCTCGACGTGCCACCGGCGCTGCGCGACGCTTTGCGTGCCGACCCGCTGTTCCAGGACCTGCTGCGCAATCCGGATGCCCTGGCCGAGGCCCTGTTCACCGCCTCGGGCGACTTCACCGTGGCCTTTGACGCGGCCGCCGAGCACGGCGTGCCACCGATCAGGACCCTGACCCGGCTGGGCCACGCGGTGCCCGGACTCGCGGAGATCCTCAACCAGGCCAACGAAACCGAGGAGCGGGCCGCACGCTGGGCGGTCGGACTGCTGCTGTCCGCCCCGGTCCCCGTTGATCCCGCACTGCGGGCCGTGGTCGGCGGCACGCTCGGCCCGGCGACTCGTCCGGCCGGTGGTTCCTGGGCCCGCGAGCACGCCGTCCGGGAGTGGTGGCGTTCGCCCGACCCGGCCGTCATCCCCGACCACCACGTCCAGGATCCGTTGTCCCGTCAGGACATCCAGCACCTGCGCGCCCAGACCGCGCCCACCCGAGTCACCTCAGAGGACGGCGGACTCACTCGAAGCGGTCAGCCGTGGCGCGGCCCGATCGGCTACGACCTGCGGCACCTGGAGGTTGTCGGCGCGGACGGCGCCACCCGGCGGGTTCGGCTGCACACCGTCCGACTGCACCTGGAAGGCACCCACACCACCGAGTTCCGGGCCAGGGTCGACTCTGCGGCAGACCGCTACCTCAACCAGGGCCACCGCCTGCCCAGCGGCGAACAGTTGCTGGTCGAGGTCGAGTTCACCGACCGCGCCGACGCGCACGGCACCATCCACGTCACCGCCCCCGGTACCCGGGCCGACCAAACCCACTGGCCGGTAGACGCCAGGGAGATCGAGTTCGCCCACGAACTGGGCCATTTCCTTGGCCTGCACGACGAATACCTGGACGACAGCGAGGATCCGCCCGTCTTCCAGCACCGTGCGGGCGCGGGCCGGGTCGCCACCGGACCCGGCCTGATGACCGCGGCCGCCACCACCGGTGAGGCCGTGCTCGAACCCCGCAACCTGCATCTGCTCTGGGACCGTGCACGCCACCTGCTCGGCGACAACCCCCGTCCCGCAACGGAATCCGCCACCGAACCGGGTCCCGGCTTCCTCGCCGACACCGACGATGAACGTGAGTTCCGCACCCACCCGGAACTCACCGCCTACCTGCCCCAGGTCGCCGAAGTCCTGACCCGGCACCCGAACCTGGCCGCCACCGGCGAAGCCGAACTGGCCGCGATCCGGGCCTACACCGACACCCTGTCCCCGGTCATCGAGGACCACCTCAACGGCACACCCGCGCCCGCCTACGCCGAACCGCTGACCCGCCTGCTGTCCTCCGCCGTGACCCGGCTGCCCACCCGGTTCACCGGCCTGGCCACCCGCTGCCTGATCATGGATCTGGACCGGGCCCGCGCCCTGTTCACCGAGGACAGCGTCTACACCGACCGCGGCTTTTTCCGGGCCAGGGCAGGCGAACTGCGCTTGTTCCCGACCCGCCAGGTGATCATCACCGCCCAGGTGCACAACGGCGCCTACCTGTCCTCGGTGTCCCGCTTCGCCGGTGAACGTGAAGTCCTGCTGCCGCCCGGCACCCGGTTCACCGTCACCAGCGCCCGCGAGCAGAACGGTCAGCTGGAGGTGACGCTGCGCCAACTCGACCCCACCCCGACCCGGATTCACCCGCCCTACAACGGAATCCCTGGCCCGGTCGACCTCTCGGACTTCATGGAGAACCAGCTCTCGATGACCCGGTTGCTCGGCGAGGACCCGGAAATCGAGGTGTCCCTGGCCACCGGTGACACCCGCGCCTTCCGCGATGAACTGGGCCGGGCCCGCCACCGGCTGGCAGGCCGGACGGCCGCGCCCGCGACGATCGAGGTCCGGGCCTGGCGGTCGGCGGCCGAGCTGGACGAGTACCGGCCGGGCCGGGTGATCATCGAGCCCAGGGTGCTGATCGGCGGCGGGACGGGCGGCAACGTCCGGTTCGTGGTGCGGGCCAACGCCGCGCGCACGGTGGGCGAGCAGATCGTGGTGGCACCGGGGACCTCCTTCCGGGTCACCGAGGTCGAGCGGGCAGCGGACTGGGCCGGGACGACCGTGATCCACCTGTCGGAAACCATGCCAGACCAGGAGATCACCCCCGACCCACCCGCCATCGCCACCAACGCCCCGGCACCGCCACCCGCACCCACACCCGCCCCGCGCACGCCCACCTCAGCAGCCGATTCGCCAACGCCCGCCACCGGCCCGGGTGCGCCCACCCAGTCCGACGGTCCGCCCGCGCCAGCCGCCACTGAGTCCACTGTGGACACCAGCGTCGGCGCAGCGATCTTCGACGCCCTGGTCCCCCGCCCGGCCCTCATCCCCACCACCCTGCTCGACGGCAACCGCGGCATCCGCCTGACCGATCCCACCCTCCCCGACCTCCCTGCCCACGACCGCTACTTCACCTTCCTCGCCCACGGCGACACCACCGGCAAGCCCTTGCACAACAACACCTCCCTGACCCCGCGCACCGTCGCCGACCTCCTGCTCCGCGCCCACCGGGACGGCCACTGGGACGGTGCGAAACCCCTCCTGTTCGCCTCCTGTGGTGCCGGCCAGGGCGGCCAGGATTCCTTCGCCGCCAAGGTTCTCGCCGAACTCCGCACGCACGGCATCACCGCCGAGGCCGTCGCCCCCAACGGCCCGGTCTACTTCGTCCCCGGCGGACCCGGCCAGCTCATCGTGGCCAGCCGGGTCGGCGTCGACGTCACCGGCAGGCCCGTGCTCGAACCGGGCGGCACCTGGATCCACCTGGCCGACGACCAGGTCGAAACCCTTGGCGCGCAACTGGAAACAGACTCCGAAGAACTCCCGGTCAGCGGCCTCGAAGGGGCCGTGCGGCTGGGCATCACCGCCAAGGAAGGCCCGCTCTACCGGCATCCGGACTATCTCGCCCAGGTCGCGGCCTACGAATCAGCGCTGGGCGCGCATTTCTTCCACGATCCGGCGGCCACCACCGAACTGCGGAACACCTTGCAGCGCTTGGTCAGCCTGCTGCCCACAGCCTCCGCCGCGGAGCTGTGCGCGCGGTTCGCCGGCGGGGATCCGACCGTGCTCGGCGAGCCCGACCGCGGGCTCGGCACGGCGCAACTCGCCCGGATCGCCGGCGAGGGCAACCAGCGTGAGTTGGCCGCGGCCGTGCTGAACGTGGCCTTCCGGGACGGGCAGCTGAGCCTGGCCGCGGTGATCGACCCGATCATCGACGCCAGGGACTGGACGCTCGCGGCGAGCCTGGGACTGGATGTGGACGGTCTCCAGGCGCAGGCCGAACACCGCGAGCGGGGCTACGAGCACGTGCTCCAGGTGGTCCGGGAGGCCAACCCGCAGCAGACCGAGTCAGAACCCGATCCGTTCTGGCCGGGCCGGGAGGATCGGGCGCTGGAGATCGCACAGCTCATCCGGCCGCTGCTGACCCGCACCGAAGGCTGGGAACCGGACGTGCGGACCTTCGCCGCGGACCTGTGGATCACCACCACGCTCGCCGAACCCGACTGGCGCCCCGGCCAGTGGACCAGCACCGACCTCGACCAGCGCGGGGTGGTGCCGAGCCAGCGGGAACGCCGCGCCCTGGACAACGGCACCCTGCGCTGGGTGCCGCGCACCGCCAAGGTCGAACTGGACCGGGACACCGCCCGGTACCGCCAGGCCGAGGCGCGCGGCATCCGGCTCAGCGGTGGTGCGGCGCTGAACGTGGCCAAAGCCATGTACGCCTACCGACTGGTCGGTCGGGACACGGACAATCCGGAGCACTTCCTGCGCGGGCTGCTCGGCTGGTTGCTGCCCACCGGCGAGCACTCCCTGCACGAGGTGCTGACCGCGGCCGCCGTCAGCGGCAGCTTCCCCACGCTCCGGCGCACCCTCACCGAGGACGCCGCCATCCTCTACCGCGAACTGCCCGGCCTGACCTCGACCGACCGCGCCCAGCTCGGCAGGCCGCCGCACGAACAGCTCTACCTGAACCTGTCCCGCGACGGCGGCCTCGTCGAGCTGCGGTCGCAGCTGGTCACCGAGTCCGAGTGGCGGCTGAACAAGATGCGGAAGCAACACCCGGCGCCGGACCCGCACGAGGTCGCCGGGAAGTGGCTGCTGCGGCACGACATCACCGCCGAAGAGCTACTCGACCGCCTGGGCCTGGCGCATTTCCTCGCCTTCTCCCTCTACACCGACAACGGCTTCCCACTGATGAACGCCCTGATGCGGTCCTCGATCGGACAGCGGCAGATGCTGGCCGTGCAGCTGACCAGCATGGTGCGGACCCGCCAGCCGGACGCCTGGCCGACCGCCCTGCAGAACGATCCGGTGGTGGCGCCGCTGCTCAACCAGGCCGTCCCGGCGCTGGGCACCCCGGAGTGGGAGCAGTTCATCCAGCCCGTGCTGGGCAGGGTGAACGCGCACCTGGACCCGCTGATCAACGAGATGTCCCTGCACTGCCACCTGCTGATGGACGCGCTGCGGCAGCTGCCGCCCGCGCTGGGACAGGTCTGGCGCGGCGACTTCTCCGTCGGCGACACCGGAACCTGGTACGGCCGCTGGCTCTCCCCGGTCCTGGGCCGCACCGAGATCACCTTCAGCGAGTTCACCAGCACCAGCCGGGCCAAGGCCACCGCGGTCAACTTCGCCACCGCCAAACCAGCCACCGCACTGGCCCACCCGGTGCTGTTCAAGATCGAGACCACCGGTGCGCACGGACATGACATCGCGCCGTTCTCCGCCGTGCCGAACGAACAGGAGGTGCTGCTCGCCCCCGGCGCCAGGATCACGGTGAGCACGCGGGAGCCGGTCGCGTACGCCAAGGGCGAGGTGCTGGAGACGACCGCGATCGAACACGGGCCCAGCCTGGCTTTCCCGGACGGCACAACGGAATCCGGTCGGCGGCGGATCCGGGCCAGGTCGCTGGACGGGCTGACCCGGCTCAACCGCGGCGTGCCGGTGCGCGAGTCCGCCGACCTGACCGCGCTGGCCCCGCGGATCGGCGTCACCGGACCGGACCACGGCACGCACCTCTGGGGCCTGACCACCCTGCTGGCCGCGATCGACGACCCGGCCGGGGACCTGAGCCTGGACCGGCTGACCGCGATGCGTGCGCTGGTGGACCTCGGCACCCCGGGGTTCGTACTCGCCGAACAGTCCGCCGAGGGGCTGAAGCGGCTCAACGAACTCGCTCGCCGGGTGTGGCCGCTGGACGCGCTGCGCTTCACCGACGACGGCGTGAATGGTCCGCGCCGACTGCTCGACACCGCCGCCGACCTGGTGGCGCACAACGAGAACGTCACCGTCGCCGACCTGGACCGGCGCTGGCGGGAACAGCACCCCGAGCCCGATCCCGGCCAGCAGCCCCAGCTCGCTCCTGCACCCCCGCCGGACGCCCTGGACGACCTGATCTCCCAGCACGCCACCGATTTTGGCGATCAGCGGGTGCTGCTGGACGATCCCGGCCTCACCCCGGAACAGCGCAACGCCTTCACCAAGGCCGTGCTGGCCATCCCGCCCAGTCAGACCTACTTCACCCTGCTCGTGCACAACACCGGGCAGGGCGGGCTCAACCTCGGCTGGAACGGCATGCCGGTGACCGGTTCCCAGCTCGGCCGCCTGCTGATCACGTTGCGGGACAAGGGTCTCTGGGATGGGCAGCGGCCGATCCGGCTGGTCTCCTGCGCCGCCGCGCTGGGCACGGCCAGCTCGGTCGCGGCCGCCCTGGTCGAACGCCTGTACCAGCACAACCTCAGCACCGGCGACTCGCTGCGGGCCGAGGTCTACGCGCCCACCGGGCCGGTCTGGTTCCTGCCGGCGGGCAGCACCGGCGAGCTGATCGCGAGCCCGGCCGTCGGCGCGGACCCGAGCGGACCGGCCTACGTGCAGGGCGGCAACTGGGTGTGGTTCCGGCCCACCCCCAACGGCGACATCCGGCACACCAAGATCGGCGCGTACCTGGCCGAACACCACCAGCCGCCCGGCGAGCTGCCGTCCGGACTGCACCAGGTCGCCGATTCCGCCGTGCTCACCGACATTCCGGGCACCGTGGCCTTCGGCGAGCTGTACCGCGACCCGGGTTACCCGGACCGGGCGGAACGCTTCGAGGACGCCATCGGGCAGCACGCCTACCACTCGGAGCAGGCGATAGCCGCGGCGCGGGCCGGACTGCACCGGCTGCACCAGGTGCTCAGCCAGGCCCACCCCGATCGCACCGACGTGCACCGGGCCTTCCTCAAGGGCGATCCCGGTTCGGCCGGGCAGCTCGGCCACCTCACCGCTGAGGGCTTCGCCGAGTTGATCGGCACCGGCAACCTGCGCGAGCTGATGACCGCCTTCTACAACGGCGCCTACTTCGCCGGGTCCCCACTCGGCCTGCAACCACTGCTCAACAGCATCGTGCGCACCGAGAACTGGGACCGGGCAAGGGAACTCGGGCTCAACCTGCCCGCGCTGCGCGCCCAGGCCACCTACCTCAACGGCCCGCTGCGCCCGGTGCTGCACCGGCTCGCCCGCACGGTCTCGGACACCCTCGGCCGCACCTTCGACCTGGACGTCTTCGCCGGCGGCAACGTGCTCGCGGCCAGCCCCGACTGGCTCGGCGCGGGCAGCGAGTACCTGACCAGCCTGCGGGCCCGCCGCGACGGTGGTCCGGAGCGCCGTCTGGACGCCCGGTTCACCCGCACCCAGCGCGAATTGCGCGAGCTGGGCATCGAGCTGAGTCAGCGCGAACTCGACTACCTGGTGCGCAATCCGGGCTTCGCGCCGCTGCTCGGCCTAGTCTCCCCGCTCGGCGACCCGCCGCCCGGTCACGCCGGACCCGAACTGCCGCTGAGCTGGGTCTCCGGTCAGCAGGCCCTGGACCTGGACCCCGGCTCGGCCTGGCACCGCGAGCGCACCGCACAGGGTTTCCGGCTCGTCGCCGGGGTCTCCGGCACCGCGGCCAAGATGGCCAATGCCGCGCTGCTACTGGGAATTCAGGACCCGGCCGCGTTCACCCAGGCGCTGCTCGGCTGGATGCTCACCGGCCGGGACCACTCAGCCTACGAGATCCTGGCCGGAGCCGGACTGGTGTTCCCGCTGCCCGGCGTCGACCGCGCCAACGCCGCCACCCTGTACCGCAGCCTGCCCGGCATCAGCCTGGCCGAACTGCGCGCGCTGCCCGGCACCGACGGCCTGCTGCCGCACGAGGCGGTGTACCTGGAGCACGCCGACCCGGCCGAGGCGACCGTCGCCCGGCACAGCCTGGCCCGCTTCCGGGCCATGGCGGGGGAGCCCGCGGTGCGCACCTGGCTGGCGCGCAACGATCTCACCGCCGAGGACGTGCTCGGCCTGCTCTCACCCGCGCACGTGGCCGCGCTGCGCGCCTACCGCGGCCCGGCGCACCAGACCATCAATTCCCTGCTACGGCACCATGATCCGGCCGTGACCGGCGCCCCGGCCCGGCACGCCGAACTGGTCCGCGAGGCTCTCGCCCTGCTGCCCCCGGTACGCGGCACGGCCTGGCACGGCGGCCCGCGCACCGGCCCGCTGCTGCCCAGTCATGGCTTCCTCCGGTCCCGGGAACGGGCCGAGGAATCCCTGCCCCACAACGGAACGCTGGTCCGGGCCGAGCTGACCGGCCGGGCCGCCAAGGACATCTCGATCTTCGCCGGGGACCCGGACGAGGTGCTGCTGCCGCCCGGCGCCCGGCTGCACGTCACCCACCGCGAGCAGCTGCCCGGGCACCTGCTGGTCGATGCCGCCGAACCCGAACCGGAATTCCCGCCGCCCGCCGACCCGGACCATCGCACCGCCCGGCAGCGGGCCGAACGGGTCCGCACCGCCCTGTCCGCGCTCACCGGCTCGGCGCTCGCCGACCGCACCGACCTGGCCGGACTCGCCGGACGGCTCGGCGTCGGTCACCGTCGCCCGGCCCTGGACGCGCTGTGGGCCGGTCAATCCCGGCGGCAGGACGGCCTGGCCGCCTGGCGGCTCGGCCTGCTCGCCGACGAACTCACCGGACCACTCACCGTCGACCGGCTCACCGCCGTCCGCCGCAGCACCGACCTGGCAGGCGGCACCAGCCGCGACCACCTGGCCGACCTGCTACGCGACCTCGACCAGCGCGCCACGGACACCCCGGTGGACAACGCGGACCTGAACCGCCTGATCGAGGTCGTGCAACAGCTCAAACGCCCCGGCACGGCGGTGACCCTCGCCGCCCTCCGCACCTCCTGGCCCTACCTCTTCCCGCGCTGACCGGCGAGTTGGCCCAAGTGGGACGACCAGTTGGGCCAACTAGGCGTACGAGTTGGGCAAAGTGGGCGGGTGGGGGTGGGGTGGAACTGCGGGTGGGTTCTGCCTGGGGTCCTGCGTGGTCCCGGCGGGGCTGGTGGGGTGTGCTGGTGGGGTGACCACAGCTGCGGAATTCGTCCTGGCCAGGGTGTTCGACCACGTTCACCCGGAGACCGGCCCCGGCTTCGCCGCCGACCACCCCCGCCTTCCCGATCCCGCCGAACGCCAGGCCATCGCCGACTACCTGGACAGCGGCACCCCGGTGCTGCTCAGCCCGACCCTGCTGGACGACGTGCTCGATCCGGCGCGCACCGCGGTGGTGCCTGTCAACTTCTTGACAGACGGACGGTGGGTGTGGACGGACACCGTCACCTACTACCTTCAGCGGCACGGGCTGGCCCCGGAACCGGAGCTGCTCGCGCACCTCCGGGCCCAGGGCCCGGCCGCCGCCCCGGTGGCGGCCGAGACCGTGCGCCGCGCCGCCGGGTTTGTGCTCACACCGCGGGCGAACTGACCAGGGTAGTTTTCCCGTCATTTCGGCGTTACAGCGGTTTCACAAATATTCACGTTATTATCCCGGCTGCCCAAAAGGGCGGCCACAAGGCCGTGATCCCCCGTCTAG
This sequence comes from Crossiella sp. CA198, assembly GCF_052078295.1. Lineage (NCBI taxonomy): Bacteria > Bacillati > Actinomycetota > Actinomycetes > Pseudonocardiales > Pseudonocardiaceae > Crossiella > Crossiella sp. CA198. The sequence continues at coordinate 23,802 of NZ_JBQJIM010000035.1, read as the reverse complement.
CGGGTCAACTCGGCGAAAGTGCCCACGGGCTGTCGGTGGTGGCGATTATGTTGTGGATCTCCGCCCGGCGCCCGAATGTGTACGTCAGAGTTTCGTTTCGGGACGCCTGAAGTCTGTTTGTTTCAGACCATCGACGTGTGTTGCCGAAGCGAAGGGCCCATCGTGACCGTTGACGTCTCCGACCGCACCGCCGTCCGTCCCACCAGCGCGGGCTTCGGCCTGGAACTGCCAGCGGGCTCCACCTCATGGCCGGTCCTGCTGGACCGCGTCGACCTGCTCTCCGCCCGTGAGCTGGAAGTCTTCCTGCGTCTCGGCAGCGGCGCGTCCAACCGGGCCATCGCGGGCAGGCTCGGCGTGACCGAGCGGACGGTCAAGGCACACGTCGCCCAGGTGATGGCCAAACTGCTGGTCGAGTCGCGGTTGCAGGCCGGGCTGGTCTCGCTGATGTTCCAGCTCACCTTCGACGACGCCCTTCCGGGGGTGTCCACAAATTGCGGCCGCCTGGCTGAAGGCTGCCGGAACCGCTAGTGAACCAAAGTTCAATTGAGCCGGGGTCGGGTCTCCGGTCAGGCTTGGTCAGATATTTGTGGAGTCACGCGAGTGGACGGGGGTCTCTTGGGATGCGTTCGTACAGTTCCTATATTGCCGGTTCGGATTGCCCAGGAGAAACCTGGGTGTACACGGTCAACGCCAACGCATTCCTCAATGACTTCATGTCGAACCTGAAGGTCAAGCGCGAGCTGGAACGCGGCAGCCGCGACGACGGGGCCGAACTGCCCAACGTCGCCGCCCGGTGCGCGGTGACCAGCGACGAGCACCTGCAGGAAGCCCTGGTCAAGGCCAAGGAGGCAGCCCCGGTCTGGGGCGCCTTCCCACTGGAGACCCGGCTGCTGCTGGGCCAGCGGGTGCGGGAAGAGGTGACCCGCAGGCGCGAGGAGTTCATCGACGTCCTGGTCGCCGAAGGCCACCCACGCAAGCTCGCCGAATGGGAGATCGCCGGCATCCAGCAGGCCGCCAGCAAGGAAAACCTGGACCTGTGGCGCAGGCAGCTCCACGAGGAGCACCAGGTCGGCCCGCGCACGCTGCGGCTGGTGCGCAAGCCCGACGGCGTCGTGGTGCTCAGCCCGCCGCAGAACGCGGCCGCGTCCAACTCCTTCCTCGGCGTGCCCGCGCTGGTCGCGGGCAACACACTGGTGGTCAAGGCCCCGCGCAGCTCGCCCTACGGCGTGATGTTCGGCTGGCGGGAGATCGTCGCGCCCATCCTGGAGGAACTCGGCGCCCCGCCCGGCACGCTCAGCCTGGTCTGCGGCCAGCCCAAGAAGATCATGAGCCAGTGGCTGGACAGCCCCCTGGTAGACGACATCTTCTTCTTCGGCGGCAGCGAACGCGGCATCCAGCTCGGCCAGGAAGCCGTCGCCCGCGGCAAGAAGCCGATCCTGGAACTGGCGGGCAACGACGGCGTGCTGGTGTGGAAGGACGCCGACCTCGACCTGGCCGCCGAGGCGCTCACCGAATGCTTCTTCGGCTCCGGCCAGATCTGCATGGTGCCCAAGTACGCCATCGCGCACCCCGACATCGCCGACACGCTGCTGACCAAGCTGGCCGCGCTGGTCGCCAAGATCCGCCCCGGCTACCCGGACGACCCCGAGGTGCTGCTCTCCCCGGTGATGCGGCCGGACGAGTACTTCGCCTGCCTCAAGGAAGCCGTGGCCGCCGGCGCCGAGGTGATCACCGGCGGGCACCGGCTGGAACTCGACGGCACCGCCTCGGACACCGGCCCGTTCATCGCGCCGACCGTGCTGCGGGTGGACGGCCTCGACGGCGCCCGCGACCTGACCGCGGTGCGCGAGGAGACCTTCTTCCCGCTGCTGCCGATCGTGGTGCCCGAGACCGACGACGGCACATTGCTGGATCAGGCCATCGCCTTCCTCAACGCCAACCAGTACGGCCTGCGGAACTCGTTGTGGGCCAAGGACCCCGCGGTGATCGAGGAGGTGGCCAACCGGGTCGTCACCGGCGGCCTGCTCAAGGTCAACGACTCGCACATCGGGTTCGTGCCCTACCTGGCCAGCCACGGTGGCACCGGGCTGACCGGCGGCCCCTTCGGCGAACTGAACTACCCGCTGCTGCGCACCTCGCACCTGCAGGGCATCAGCATCGCCGAGGGCGTGCAGCCGCGCACCGCGGTGTTCGAGACCGGAGCCGCACCGGAGGCGACCCGATGAGACTGCTCAGCCAGGAACGCCAGACCTGCGAACGCTTCCTGCCCGGTCTGGACGGCAAACTCGCCGCGATCCCGTTGCTGGACCTGGAATCCCCCGGCGGAGGAGGCATCGAGCTGTTCCGCGCCGCCGGTGGCCCCGGACTGCTCATCCCGGCCAAGCACAACGGCGGCGGGGCCACCGCGGTGGACGCGGTCCGGGTCACCAGGGCACTGGCCGCGCGCTCGCCCTCGCTGGCCGTGGCCACCACCATGCACCAGTTCTCCCTCGCCAGCCTGGTCGCGCTGGCCGAGTCCAGCACCGGGTTCGAGTGGATGCTGCTCGACGGGGTGGCCACCGACCAGCGGCTGATGGCCTCCGGTTTCGCCGAAGGCCGTACCTCCCAAGGCATCCTGGCCCCGACCATGAAGGGCGTCTGGGACGGCACGAACTGGCGGATCAGCGGCCGCAAGCAACCGTGCAGCCTGTCCCGGTCGATGGACCTGCTCACCGCGAGCGTGGCCCTGGAACAGCCCGACGGCACTACCCGCACCGCGATCGCGATGATCCCGGCCGCCTCGCCCGGCATCTCGGTCACCCCGTTCTGGGGCTCCTGGGCACTGGCCGGGGCGGAGTCGGACACGCTGATCCTGGACAACGTCGAGGTGCACCCGGACCTGATCGTCGAACTGACCATCGGCCTCAACGGCGAACTCGACGACCTGCAGACCCTCGGATTCGTCTGGTTCGAGCTGCTGGTCACCGCCTGCTACCTGGGCGTGGCCATGGCACTGGTCGAACGGGTGCTCACCGCGGAGAAGGGCACGCCGAGCGAACGGCTCGGCCTGGCCATGGCGGTGGAGGGCGCCGCGCTCACCCTCGACGGCGCGGCCCGCAACCTCGATGAGGGCGACGGCGGCAACGACGGCCTGGCCCGCGCGCTGATCACCCGGTTCACCATCGCCGACACCATCCGTTCCACCGTGGCCACGGCGGTGGAGCTGTTGGGCGGCATGGCTTTCATCCGGTCCTCCGAGGTCGCCTACCTCTCCGCCGCCGCACACGCGATCGGCTTCCACCCACCGTCCCGGCACAGCTCGGCCGACGCCCTGCTCGGGTGGTTCTCCGGGCGTCCCGTCGTCCTCGACTGAGACCCCAGGGAGCCCCATGTCCAGCACCAGCACCGAACCCGGCTACCCGGAGGTGCTCGACCTCTACCGCAGCCACCTCTCCCGCGGCCGGGCCAAGATCTCCGAGGTCTTCGGCACCCAGATGGAGACCTCGGCCCGCGGGGAGTGGATCGAGACCTCCGACGGCGGCCGCTACCTCAACGCCGGCGGCTACGGCGTGCTCATCCACGGCGCCCGGCACCCGCACGTGGAAGCCGCGGTCATCCGGCAGATCCAGACCAGCCCCATCGCCTCCCGCATCCTGCTCGAACCGACCGCGGCGCGGGCGGCCGAGGCACTGGCCAGGGTCACCCCGGACGGCCTGGAACACGTGCACTTCGCCAGCTCCGGCACCGAAGCCACCGAGGCCGCGCTCAAACTCGCCCGCACCCTGGGCAAAACCCGGCTCATCTCCACCATCGGCGGCTACCACGGCAAGACCTTCGGCGCGCTCGCGGTCACCGGCAACGACCTGTACCAGGCCCCGTTCCGCCCGCTGCTGCCCGACGTCACGTTCGTGCCCTTCGGCGACGCCGCCGCACTGGCCGCCGAACTCGCCAAGGGCGGCCAGGACGCCTGCGTCATCCTCGAACCCATCCAGGGCGAGGGCGGCGTGCGCATCCCGCCCGCCGGTTACCTCGGCGCGGTCCGGGCCCTCTGCGACGAGCACGGCGCGCTGCTGGTGCTGGATGAGATCCAGACCGGCATGGGCAGGCTCGGCCACTGGTGGGGCGCCGACCGCGAAGGCGTCACCCCGGACATCCTGTTGGCCGGCAAGGGACTCTCCGGCGGGATCGTGCCGGTCTCGGCGATGATCGCCACCCCGGCCGCCTTCCGCGCGTTCAACCGGGACCCGTTCATCCACACCTCCACCTTCTCCGGCGCGCCGATCGCGATGGCCGCCGCCCGCGCCGCGATCGAGGCCATCGAGCAGGACGGCCTGGTGGAACGGGCGGCCAAGGTGGGCGAGGTGCTGCTCACCGGCATGCGCGAGATCGTCGATCGCCGCTGCCCGCAACTGGTCACCGAGGTCAGGGGCGTCGGCCTGCTCATCGGCGTCGAACTCAAGGGCGCCGGACTGGCAGGCGCGCTGCTGGCCGAGATGGTCAACCGGCACCTGATCGTCAACTACTCCCTCAACGCAGGCGCCGTGCTGCGGTTCACCCCGCCCGCGGTGATCAGCGACGAGGGCACCGAGTTCCTGCTTTCCGCCTTCGACGGCGCCTGCGCCGAGGTCGCGGCGCGCTACCCGACCGCCGACTCAGTAGGAGCGAGCTGACGTGCGTCACGTAGAGATCCATGCCCTGATCCGGGACACCGACCCGGACACCGTCTTCGACACCCTCGCCGACTTCAGCCACTACGCCGAACTCGTCGACGTGGTGCGCAAGGTGGAGATGCACCGCGGTGACGGTGGGCCCTCCTACAGCAGCTGGGTGGTCGAGTTCCGCAACGGCCTGCTGCAGTGGACCGAACAGGACTGGTTCCGCCGCGAGGAGATGCGCCTCGACTTCATCCAGACCGAAGGCGACTTCGAGGAGTTCTACGGCGGCTGGGTCCTCGAACAGACCCCCGAGGGCATCAAGACCGCGCTGATCGCCGACTTCGACTTCGGCGTGCCCTCCCTGGCCAGCATCGTCGAACCGGTCGCCGAACGGCTGCTCACCGACGTCGTCCAGCTGGTGCTGATCGGCCTGTTCGGCGACCGGGTGGAGTTCCCCGAGGGCGCCCCGGTCCCCGCCCGCGCGGCCGCCGTCCCGCTCTGAGCGCGTCCCGACCACCCACCACCACCCGCTGGAGGAAATCGATCATGAGCACCGACCGGTCCGCGGAGGCCCTCTACGCGCACCACAGCGCACCGAACACGGTGCCGCAGGGCACCCTGCTCACCGACCTGGCCCCGCGCAAGATCTTCCGCGCGGCGCAGATCATGTTCGCCAAGAACACCTTGTCCCGCAAGCGGTTGCCGGTCCGGCTGGACCTGGAGCAGTACCGCGACCCGAACTACGTCTACGACACCGACTCCACCGAGAAGGTGGAGAAGCAGCTCCTGGACGTGCCGCTGACCGCCGACGGCATGCGCTGGATCCACGGCCGCACCGAGGTCTACTTCTACGGCGTGCGCACCGTCGACATCGACTACGACGACTTCGTCTCCAAGGTCGAGATCAGCCGGGTCGGCGACTGCTTCAAGGACGTGCTCGGCATCAACACCCAGGTGCTGCACCGGGACGCCGAAGGCAGGCCCACGCTGCAGATCGAGCGGATCGCCGCACTCGCCCAGCCCACCTACACCGCCTTCCTCGGCAAGGACGAGCTGGACGTCTACAAGCTGGAGTTCGCCGAGTACGGGCCGGACGAGCAGCGCAACTGGATGCGCACCGTGTGCAGCCCCAACCTGTCCACCTCGGTCGACGACAGCTACATGGCGGTCAGCCGGATCCCCGGCTCCAACCACACCAAGGTCGTCTTCGTGGCGCACCAGGTGTTCCCTCGGCCGCGGATCATGCAGCTGTTCGGGCTGGACCGCTGGATCTGGTTCCGGGACACCCTCACCGAGGCGGCCTACCGCTCGTTCTGGAACACCACCTACGGCAACCTGCTCCGGGTCTATGAGGGCAAGGAAATCGCGATCGGCCGTCCCAGCAACGGCGAGAAGACCGGCGTTCCGCGCGCACTCAAGATCGCCGGGGCCGCCCTGGCCGGTCTGTACCTGCTGCGCCGCACCCGCCGCGCCAAGCGCCGCTGAGCGCTCCCACGTCGAGCTGAGAGGACGGAGCCCCGCGATGGACTATCCGTACGCGTTCCACATCGCCCTGGATGGCAATGGCCTCAACGGGCTGGAAGGCCGGGCCGGGGTCTGCGTCTTCCGGTACGACCCGGTCAGTGGGCGCTACGCCTACAACGTCGAGTACTTCGACGGCATGGCGGGCGGTCACGCGGTCAGTGTCAGCCCGGACAACCGGGTGGGCTTCCTCGGCAGCACCGGCCAGCACCTGATGTTCTACGACGCGCAGACCCTGGAGGAGGTGCAGCGCATCTCCACCCTGCGCTTCGAGCCGACCGACTCCTCCATCAAGGGCAGCACGCACGTCGCCTGGATCAACGACACCCAGGCCGTCGCCGCCATGGGCGACGGCCTGTGGCTGTCCGATCTGGAACGCCTGGACAAGGCCGAACGGCTCGGCGACCACGGCGTCAAACTGCCGCACGCGATGAAGACCTCCGCCTCCGGCCGATACCTGGTCTACGGCGGCATGGACCACCCGGGGCGGGGCGAGGCGTGCGAGGTCGGCATCTTCGACCTGCACACCCGCACCGCCCGCCGGGTGCAGCTGCCCGCGACCTGCTGGCACGTGGTCTGCCACCCGGTGGAGGACCGGTTCTACGCGCTGTCCTTCCGGGTGCAGCCGCAGGACGGCCGGGACTGGCACGAGTGGAGCATCGCCCAGTTCAAGGAATACGCCTTCGAGGTCGACGCGGAGACCGGCCAGGTGCTGCGGCACTGGACCGCCGGGCACGACACACCCGCGCACATCAACTCCGACGTGTGCATCTCCGACCGCGAACTCATCTACTGCAACGGCGCCAGCGGCACCATCGTGATGATCGACCTGGACAGCTTCACCACCTACCGGGTACTCGACGAGAAACCCAGCCTGCGCAGCAAACTGCGCGCGGGGCGTCAGGTGCTGCGCACCGCGGTGGACACCCTGACCAGGGGATCCATCCTCACCGGCGGTCACCACTACCTGCGCGCGCTGCGGGTATCCCGCGGCGCGATGATCGACTCGGTCTACGCCTGCCAGCTATCCGCCGATCAGTCACTCTTGTTCACCGCGAACCGGGGACTGAACACGATCACGGTATACAACTATCCGGAGAACACCGTTCGGCTCCAGGTGCGGATGCCTGAACTCCAGGAGTTCGACACCGGGCTGCGGTGGTGGAGCGATCCCAGGCTCGGCTTCCACCACAGCACGTTGCTCAGCCCACCGGCCGGCCCAGTGGTTCCCGGCTGACGTTCAGCGACACCTACCGCGCACCAGGAGTTCCCGTTGGACCGCCTCACTGACGCCCTTTTCCGCAACAGCAGGCTCATCGTCGTGGCCTGGATCCTGCTGGCCATCACCGGCGGGGCCTTCGCCATCGGACTGGAAGGCCGGGCCGTGCCCGGCGGCGAGGCATCCTCGACCAGCCAGGCCGAATCGGTGGCCCGCGAGCTGAGCCGCAACGGCGTGCCCGCGTTGTTCGTCGTGGTCACCGGCAAGGCGGCCACCGCGGAAGGCGCTGGGGAGCTGAAGACGGTCCGGGACAAGATCGCCGGCACCGAGGGCGTGCGCGAGGTGCAACCGCTGCCGTTGCCGCCTGCCAAGGAGGGCACCGGGCCGCTCACCGTCTTCGGCGTGTCCAGCACCGGCGGCATCGACGGCTCCATCGGGGTGGCCAACAAACTCCTGGACATCGAGGGGCTGGCGCCGGGGGACAGCAAGGTCTTCCTCGGCGGCTACGGCGCGCACCGGGAGGAACTGGTCCAGCTCTCCCGCAGCGACCTGCTGCGCGCCGAACAGGTCGGCCTGCCCATCGTGCTGGTGGTGCTGCTGCTGACCTTCGGCACCCTGTGGGCCACCCTGGTGCCACTGGCCATCGGCGCCTCCGCGCTGCTCGGCGGCCTCGGCGTGGCGGGTGCGCTGGCCTTCGGCATCCCCTTCTCCGAGTACGTCACCAACTCGGCCACCATGGTCGGCCTGGCGCTGGCCATCGACTACGCCATGTTCCTGGTGCAACGCGTCCGCGAACTGCTGCTCGGCGGCCTCGAAGTCGATGACGCGGTCCGCACCGCCATGCGCACCACCGGCGTGGCCGTCGCCTGGTCAGGGCTCACCGTGCTCGTGGCCGAGGCCGGCATGTTCATGGTCGACTCCAGGGCCATCCAGACCGCGGCGCTGGGCATGATGCTGGTGACCGCCATGGCCATCGTGGCCGCGCTGATCGGCGCGCCGATCGTGCTGCGTGCCCTGGGCCACCGGATCCTGCGCAAGAAGGAACGCGCCCGGCTGGCCGCGGGCGAGGTCAGCACCGCGCACGTGGACGGCGAGATGTCCGGCTTCTGGGGCCGCTGGGGCCTGCGGGTCACCAAACGCCCGTTGCTGTGGCTGGTCGCGGGCACCGCGGTGCTGGCCGCGCTGTGCCTGCCCGTGCTGGACCTGGTGCAGAAGGTCGACCTGCCCACCGCCAGCCAGATGCCGGTGGACTCCCAGGTCCGCCAGTCCACCGAACTGGGCGCCAAGGCCTTCGGGCCCGGCGTGTTCGCCCCGGTGGAGATCGTGGTGCACGGCAGTTCCGGCGAGGTCCGCGGCAACGCCGAACGGATCGCGCAGGCCCTGACCGGCAACCCGGATGTGCTGGCCGCCCGGCCGATCCCGCTGGACAACACCGAGGCCTACCGGGTCAGCGTGGCCACCACGCACAGCCCTTCCGACGACCGCACGCACGAACTGGTGCGCAGCCTGCGCGGCGGCAGCCTGCACGAAACGCTCTCCGGCATCCGGTTCGAGGTCGGCGGCGAGACCGCGATGCGCATCGACGCCACCGACGCCCTGTTCGCCAGCCTGCCGCTGATGCTGCTGGTGCTGCTCGGTCTGGTGCTGCTGCTGCTGATCGTGGCGATGCGCTCGATCATCCTGCCGATCAAGGCCGTGCTGCTGGTGGTGATCTCCCTCGGCGCCAGCATCGGCGGGCTGCTGCTGTTGTCCACCACCGAGATCGGCGCCCGCATCATCGGCTGGTCGGATCCGGCCGATCTACACCCGATCGTGCCGATCACCATCGTGTCCGTGGTGATCGCGCTGTCCACCGACTACGAGGTCATCCTGATCTCCCGGATCGCCGAGCGGTACCGGGAAACCGGCGACAACACCGGCTCGATCATCGACGGCGTGGCCCGCACCGGCCGGGTGATCAGCAGCGCCGCGGCCATCATGATCGCGATCTTCTTCGGCTTCGCGCTCTCCGATGTGACCCCGCTCAAACAGCTCGGCGTCGGCCTGGCCTTCGCGGTGCTGATCGACGCCACGGTGATCCGCGGGGTGCTGGTCCCGGCCAGCATGCAGCTCATGGGCCGCTGGAACTGGTGGTTCCCCGGAAAGCAGGAAAGGAATCCCGACAGTGCGCAACCCCTTGGCGACGATCGCCTGGGCGAGCCGGATCGTGCTCGCCAAACGGACGGTTCCCCGGCTGGAGCCACCGTTCGAGATTGATCTCGACCTCTACCACGGCAGCGACTACGAGAAGATCATCCCGGAGCTGGTGGACATCGAGCACCGGCTCAAGGGCAAGCCCGCCGACCGCCGGGGCATGCGCTGGATCCACCAGCCCGACGGCACCGTGCTCTTCCACGGCGAGCGCGTCCTGGACGTGCCGTATGAGGACTTCATCACCCGGGTGCCGATCGGGCACGTCGGCCAGTTCTACCGGGACTCGCTCGGCCTGAGCACCCGGGTGGTGCAGCGGGACGAGCAGGACCGGGCGCTGCACCAGGGCGTGCGGATCATCGCCTTGCCGCAGCCCAACTACGCCGCGTTCATGGGCAAGCAGGAACTCGACGTCTACAAGCTGGAGAAGATCGACTACACCGAGGACGAGCAGCGGGTCTGGATGCTGACCGTGCACAGCCCCAACGGGTCCGCGGTCTGCGACGACGGCTACATGTCCTTCCGCCGCACCGGCGACGGCCGCGGCACCGTGGTGTCCTTCATGTCCTGCCAGAACTTCCCGGTGCCGCCGCTGATGGCGCTGCTCCGGCTGGACCGCTGGGCCTGGTTCCGCACCCTGGTCACCGAACTGGCCTACCGGCGCTTCTGCGAGGTGATGATGGACAACGTGCAGGACTGCTACGACGGCACCGACTTCCACGTGGGCCGCGCCCAGAGGTGAGCCGCCGCCGTTGTTAGGGTTTGGCCGTGCTCGCTGACGTGCTCGGACTGCTGGCCTGCCCGCACTGCGGCCTCGGCCTGAGCCTGGCCGGGCCCAGCGCGCGCTGCGCCACCGGGCACACCTTCGACCTGGCCAGGCAGGGCTACCTGAGCCTGCTCGCCGGGGACGCGGGCGCGGGCACCGGGGACACCGCGGCCATGGTCGCCGCCCGCGCGGACTTCCTCGGCGCCGGCCACTACCGGCCGATCGGCGAGGCCATCGCCGAGGCCCTCGGCGGAGGGGTCAGCGGGCCGGTGGTGGATCTCGGCGCGGGCACCGGGCACTACCTGGCCGAGGTCCTCGAACAGTCCCCGGCCGCGGTCGGGCTGGCCCTGGACCTGTCCAAGTTCGCGCTGCGCCGGGCCGCGCGGGCGCACCCGAGGGCGGGCGCGGTGGTGTGCGACGCCTGGCGCGGGCTGCCGGTGCGCGAGGGCGTGGCCGCGGTGCTGCTCAACGTCTTCGCCCCGCGCAACGGCCCGGAGATGGCCCGCATCCTGGCCCCCGGCGGCCGCCTGGTCGTGGTCACCCCGGAAAGCGGCCACCTGGGCGCGCTGGTGGACGAGCTGGGCCTGCTGCGGGTGGACGCGGACAAAGGCCGCCGGGTCGACGAGCAACTTGGCGCACACTTCACCCAGGTGGGTGAGATCCGGCGGCGGTTCCGGCTGGGCCTGTCCCGGTCCGAGGTGGCCACCGTGGTCGGCATGGGCCCCAACGCCTGGCACACCGACCCGGCCGAACTCGCCTGCCGGATCGCCACCCTGCCGGAGCCCTACGCGGTCAGCGCCCAGGTGCGCGTCGGGGTTTACCGGTCGACCGGCCCTGTGCGGAACGGCCCTGGTTAGACCGGTCCTGGCCGGAGTTGCCGTGGCCGCCCTTGCCCTTGCCGTAGGCCGCTTTGCCCTGGCCGGTGTTGCCCTGGCCACGACCCGCGTTGCCCTGGTTCGCCCGGCCCTGCGCGGCCTTGCCCTGTGCCGCCTTTCCTTGGGGAGCCCGCAGCCCGCGGTTGGGTGCTTCCTCCCGGCGCGAGCCGTCGGTGCGCAGGTTCTTCGGCAGCGGCGGCCAGGACAGCGACTTGTCCGCGGCCAGCTCGGTGGCGATGCCCAGCCACTGACTGAGCTTGATGGTGCCCACCGGGGCCTGCGATTCGATGCCGATCTCGTGCAGCATCCGGTGCGCCCGGCCCCGGGTGATGAAGGAGGTCAGCGCGGTGCGCGCGGGCACGTTCGGGCCACCGTAGGCGGTGCTCAGCAGGGCCCAGATCACACCCTGGAGGTGCTTGCTCTGGCCGGTCTTGCGCTTGAACACCAGGTGCGCGGCGTCGATCTTGGGCGCGGGGCGGAACGCGGTGGCCGGCACCCGGTGCTTGATCGAGATCTCGAACCGGGCCGCCCACCAGGCGGCCTCCAGGTCCCGCGGCCAGGCCGCGGTGAGCCGCTTGGCCATGCCCCATTCGACCAGCAGGTCGGCCTGGGTGAGCGAGCCGTTCGGGGTGTTCAGCAGGCGGCGCAGCAGCGCGGTGGTGATGGAGAACGGGATGTTGGCCACCACCGCGAACTCCCGGTGCGGCAGTGGCACCGAGAGCAGGTCGTCGTGCACCACCCGCAGGTTCTCGTGGTCGCCGTAGCGCCGCTCCAGGTCGCCGACGAACTCCTCGTCGCGCTCCACGGCGAGCACCCTGGCGCTGGTGCGCACCAGTTCGGCGGTGATCGAGCCGGTGCCCGCGCCCAGGTCCATGACCAGGTCGTCCGGGCCCAGCACGGCGTTGTCCACCAGCTCGGAGATCACCTTCTGGGACCAGAGCAGGTGGACGCTGGAGTGGTTGGGCTGGTGGTTTCGGGGAGGACGACCTGGTTGCACCCCCTTACGCTAGCTGGGCGAGTCCAGTAATGACGAAACCGTGGTCTGCCGGGCGAGCAGGTCGACCACGTCCATCGGCTCGCCACGGCGGGCCATCGCCTGCCGTTGCCGGTGCGCGCCACCGCCCACGGTGCACAGGTGCTCGGTCAGTTCCTCGACCAGTTCCAGCTCCCCGTTGTCGAGCAGGAACGGCCGCAAACGCTGCCGAGCGCGCCGCAGCACGACGCTGACCGGCAGCAGCGCCCCGGACTCCGGATCGGGGCAGTAGCCGCCCAGGCCGTCCCTGGCGGCCCGCCACAGCGCGGCCCGCAGCACCTCGTGCGGGATCGGCTTGGCGGCCACCCCGGTGTCCAGGTCGTGGCTGGCGGCCTGGGCCAGCGCCCGGACCAGCACGCCGAGCAGCACGGCCTCCTCGACGGTGGCGGCCACGTCGCAGACCCGGAACTCCAGGGTCGGCTGCGCCTCGGAGAGCCGGATGTCCCAATAGACCATCTTGCGGTCCAGCGCCGCGCCCACGTGCAGCAGCGCGCTCACACTGGCCTCGTAGTGCGCGGCGGACTCGAAGAAGGGCGGCGGCCCGGCCGAGGGCCAGCGGGCCCAGGTGACGTGCCGCCAGCTGGCGTGCCCGCTGTCCTGGCCGCGGGAGAACGGGGAGTTCGCGCTGAGCGCGAGCAGCAGCGGCAGCCAGGGCCGCAGGTGGTTGCTGAGCTTGATGCCGAACTCGGCATCGGGGATGGCCACGTGCACGTGACAGCCGCAGAGGGTGTCGATCAGCCCGCCGAAGCGCTCGGCGATGACCTGGTAGCGGTCCTGCCCGGCCAGTGGCGGCGGCCAGGGCTCGGCGAGCACCGCGGTGCCGGTGGCCAGCAGGTGCAGGTTCCGCTCCCGGGCACTGGCGGCCAGCCTGCCACGCAGCCGGGTGAGGTTCTCGCCGAGCTGGTCCGCGGTGGTGCAGACCGGCGAGGCGATCTCCACCTGGTAGCGGGTCAGCTCCAGCTGGAGTTCGTCGTCCGAGCCGCTGGCGTCGGCGCCGTGCCGGACCGCGGCGGCCTGGGCCGCCAGCCTGCCGGTGTCCGCGTCGACGAGGATGAACTCTTCCTCGACCCCGAAGGTCCACTCACTCATGGATTCACCCTGCCCCAGCCAGGCGCGCAAGGCTGCGCGCATCCGGGTGGCTACGGGGAGCATCCCGGCAGGGCGGGGAAGTAGGGGCGGTCGACGCGCTAGGTCGCCTCTCGGCGAAAGGCACGACATGGCTCCAGCCGAACGGTATTCCATGAAGGCGGAAAGTGAGCCCGGGGGACACGTAACACGCCGACCGCTACCTACAACTTATCGCACTTGCCGTTTGTTCCCCAAAACTTGACGAAGAGGGCCGTCGGCCGGCGAGGGGGGTGTTACCGACCGACGGCAGTGGACTGACGCGGTGATCTGTGCCCGGATGGGGGAGGCGGTGGTCTGGGGGAGTTCACCGCGTGCCATCCGGCCTGGACAGCGACTCTCGGGTAGGTCGTCGCCGGATCACACACGCGTCAGTCGAAATGTTCAACGGTCTACTACCTCCTCTTGTTCCGGAACCCGGAAGTGCAGTAGGTCACCCCCGTCCGGCGGATTCGCCAGGGGTCGGCGCGCCCGGCCGGGGCACCACCCAGCCGTCCTCCCTGCCCACCTTGGCCGCACCGGCCACGATCACCACGCCGACCGCGATGAAGGCCAGGTGCAGCAGGTTGTCCGCCCAGTTCAGGTTCAGCGGATCGAGGGCCGGATCACCGGTTGCGGCTAGGCCGTAGACCAGCGTCGCGCCGTAGCCGGCGATCAGCAGCCAGCCGTAGCCGAAGGTGGCCCGCAGGCCGCTCGCGCAGATCCCGCCGACCAGGCCGAACACCAGGTGCACCAGGTTGTGCAGCGGGTTCAGCGTGAAGCCGGCCAGGTGCTCGCCGGGATCGTGGCTGAGGAAGTCGGTGAACCCGGTGATCGCGAACCCGGTGAGGCCCAGCAGGAAGAAGACCGCGCCCGTGCTCAGGGCCACCAGCTGTGGCCACGGGAACCGGGCCGGTCCCACTACTTCGCTCATCGCGCACCTCCGCGCTCGATCTCCGGCTACCCGGGCAGGCACCGGCCAAACGCGGCGGGTTGGCAGGATGCGGGGGTGCGAGTGCGACCGGTGTCCTTCGAGGTTCTGGTGGCGGAGGTGGCCGAGCGAATCGCCACCCTGTCCGGACAACCATGGGCGCGGGTGGCCGTGGACGGCGCCGCCGCGGCCGAACCCGAACGCCTGGCCGACGCCCTGGTAGAGCCCCTGCGAGTGCGCGGCCGCCCGGTGCTGCGGGTACGCGCGGCCGACTTCCTGCGCCCCGCCTCCCTGCGCCTGGAACAAGGCCGCCACGACCCGGATTCCTTCTACCTCAACTGGCTGGACACCAACGCCCTCCGCCGCGAAGTCCTAGACCCCTTGTCCCCCAACGGCTCCGGCCAGGTCCTCCCGACCCTCTGGAACCCGGAAACCGACCGCGCCACCCGCGCCGCCCGAGTCCCCCTCCCTCCAGGTGGAGTCCTCCTCCTGGACGGCCCCCTCCTCCTGGGTCAAGGCCTCCCCCTGGACCTGACCGTCCACCTGAGACTCTCCGAACCCGCCCTGGCCCGCCGCACCCCCGAGTCCGCCCACTGGACCCTCCCAGCCTTCAAACGCTACACAGAAGAGGTAAACCCAGAATCCCAAGCCAACCTGGTAGTCCGCCTGGACAACCCCGCCCACCCAGCCCTAGTAGACCCCTAACCCACCCACCCCCGCGCGTGTTGGCCGTTGTCGTACACCGAGTTGGCCGTTATGACGCCGAGTTGGCCGTTATGGACGGTGTGTTGGCCGATGTTGTACGCCACGTTGGCCGTTGTGGGACGCCGTAGGCAGCTGCGGTCGGGCGAAGCCCGGAGCCTGGCGGCGGGGGTGGCTTTTCGAAAACATCCCCCGAGCGGTTCCCCATCCCCGTCAGCCTGGAGAGGACACACCGCATCCTGGGCAAGCGGCCTGCAACCTGCTTCCGCGTGCCCGCCCAACCGCAACGGGCCGCTTGCCCGGGATGTGGTTTGGTATCGGAGGGCTGACGGGGATGGGGAACCGTACGAGCACTGCTCTTTGCCTTTGATCTTCTCCCCCCATCCTTTGATTTCTGCCCGTCCGGCGAGGACGCTCTTGATCTTGATTTTGGTTTAGATCAAAACCCGAAGATCAAAAAGGGATGGCCTCGCCGGCCGGGCAGACCACCGGAGGGGTGGGGCAGATCAAGAGCCGGGTCCAGCGGGTTGCGGGGCGGGGTTTGGGTTGCCGGGGCCTGACCCAGCGTGGCTCCGAGGGCTCGCGTGTTCTCCGTACGGCCTTCCGCCAGCCAACCACACCCCGATGAGCGGCCCCCGTCACCTTGGGAGGCAAGGGTTACGCAGGTTGCAGGGGCCGCTCCTCGGGGTGTGGTCTGCATGCTCCAGGCCGTACGGAGAACACGCGAGGGCCCTCGTCGTGGGGTTTCACCCCCACCCCGCACCCCTTGCCCGTCCCACAATGGCCAACGTGGCGTACAACAACGGCCAACTCGGCGTCCATAACGGCCAACTCGGTGTACGACAACGGCCAACACTCCGGCGGGGGTGCGCTTCTTGTCAGCGAGGTTCGGCTGGTGCGCCTTTCTCGTCCGAGAGCATCAACTGCGCCCACCGGACGTCATGCCATCCCCCGCTTTTCCACCCGATCCGCCGATAAGTCCCCACCACCTCAAACCCCAGCGCCCGATGCAACCCCTCACTCGCCGCATTGGGCAGCGTCATCCCCGCCGCCACCGTCCGATACCCCCGCGCAGACAGCCGCTCGAACAACGCCCCATACAACGCCCGCCCGCCCCCAGCCCGGCGCCGCCCCAACTCCAGATAAACGCTGACCTCGCAGGACCACCGATAGGCCGCCCGAGCCTTGAACGGCCCGCCATAGGCGTAACCCACCACCCGGCCGTCCTCCTCCAGCACCACCCACGCGTGCTCGCGCTGTGCCTCGGCGATCCGCGCGGCCATCTCCGGCACCCCGGGCGCCTCGGTCTCGAAGGTGATCGTGGTGCCGGTGACGTACGGGGCGTAGATCGCCGCACACGCCTCCGCGTCCTCTGCTGCTGCGTCGCGCACTCCGTTCATGAAACTATAGTAGCCAGAAGTGTCGCTATAGTGGACGGCATGTCGGATCCGCTCTCCGTGTCGCTCGCCACCACCGTGCAAGACGCCCGGGTCGCCCGGGATATCACGATCAACGCGCTCGCCCAGCGTTCCGGTGTGTCCCGGGCGATGATCAGCAAGATCGAACGCGGCGAGGCGCAGCCCACCGCGGTCCTGCTGGGCCGCCTGGCCGCCGCGCTGGGCATGACGTTGTCCGAACTCATCGCCCGCGCCGAAGGCGAACGCCGGCTGGTCCGCGCCGCCGACCAGCCACAGTGGACAGATCCGGAAACCGGCTACCGCCGCCGCGCGGTCTCACCAGCCGCGGGCGGGCCCCTCGAACTCGTCGAGGTCGAGCTCCCCGGCAACGCCGTCGTCGAGTACCCCGCGGACACCTACACCCTGGTGCACCACCAGATCTGGGTCCTGGACGGCCGCCTGGACTTCCGCGAGGGCGAGGTCCGGCACGAACTGGCCAAGGGCGACTGCCTCCAGCTCGGCCCGCCCCAGCCCTGCGCCTACATCAACCCCACCGGCAAACCCTGCCGCTACCTGGTCGCCCTCGCCCGCCGCACCTGAAACCGTCCCACTTGGCCCAACTCGCCGCCCCAGTTGGCCCAACTCGGCGTACGAGTTTGGCCAACTGGGCGTACGAGAACGGCCAACACGCCGGGGGATCAGCCCTTGAGGGTTTCGCGGGCCTTCTCGAAGGCGTGGATGGCCTGCCAGACCTCATCCGTGCTGTGCGCGGCGGACATCTGGGTGCGGATGCGGGCCTTGCCGTGCGGCACCACCGGGTAGGAGAAGCCGATCACGTAGATGCCCTGCTCCAGCAAGGCTTCCGCCATCCGGCCCGCCTCGGCCGCGTCGCCGATCATCACCGGCGCGATGGGGTGCTCGCCGGGCAGCACGGCGAAGCCGCGGGCGGTCATCTCCCGGCGGAACAGCTCGGTGTTCTGCCGCAGCTTCTCCAGCAGGTCGCCGGAGGTGCTGATCAGGTCGAGGGCCTTGATCGAGGCGGCGGTGACCGCGGGCGCCAGGGAGTTGGAGAACAGGTACGGCCGGGAGCGCTGGCGCAGCAGCTCCACGATCTCGGCCCGCCCGGAGACGTACCCGCCGCTGGCCCCGCCCAGGGCCTTGCCGAGCGTGCCGGTGAGCACGTCGATCTTGTCCTGCACGCCGAACAGCTCCGGGGTGCCCGCGCCGGTCGGGCCGGTGAAGCCGACCGCGTGCGAATCGTCCACCATGACCAGCGCGTTGTGCTTCTCCGCCAGCGCGCAGATCTCGTCCAGCGGGGCGAGGTAGCCGTCCATGGAGAACACGCCGTCGGTGGCGATCAGCCGGTAGCGGGCGTCCTTGGCCTCGATGAGGCACCGCTCCAGGTCACCCATGTCCCGGTTCTTGTACCGGAACCGCTTGGCCTTGGACAGCCGGATGCCGTCGATGATGCTGGCGTGGTTCAGCTCATCGGAGATCACCGCGTCCTCGGCGCCGAGCAGGGTCTCGAACAGACCGCCGTTGGCGTCGAAACACGAGCTGTACAGGATGGTGTCCTCGGTGCCGAGGAAACCCGACAGCCTGGACTCCAGGTCCTTGTGGATCTGCTGGGTGCCGCAGATGAACCGCACCGAGGCCATGCCGAAGCCCCACTCGTCCAGCGCGGCCTTGGCCGCGGCGACGACCTCGGGGTGATCGGCCAGTCCCAGGTAGTTGTTGGCGCAGAAGTTGAGCACCTTCGGTCCGCCGCCGACGCCGACCGCGGCGTTCTGCGGGGTGGTGATGACCCGCTCGGCCTTGTACAGGCCTGCGTCGCGGATCTCCTGGAGGCTGGCGCGCAGATCTTCGCGCATGGTGCCGAACATCAGGTCCCTTTCGGTGCGAGTGGGGGCGAGACTCAGTTCGTGGTCCAGTCGAGGATGACCTTGCCGCAACGCCCTTCGCGGGCGGTGCCGAAGGCCTCCTCGAAGTCCTCGTGGCCGAACCGGTGGGTGATCACCGGGCTGAGGTCGAGGCCGCCTTCGAGCAGCACCGACATCGAGTACCAGGTCTCGAACATCTCCCGGCCGTAGATGCCCTTGATGGTGAGCATGTTGAGCACCACGGTGGAGAAGTCCACCGGGATCTCCTTGCTGGGCAGGCCGAGCATGGCGATCCGGCCGCCGTGGGTCATGTTCGCGATCATCTCGCGCAACGCGGCGGGCTGGCCGGACATCTCCATCCCGATGTCGAAGCCCTCACGCAGCCCGAGCTGCTTCTGCGCGTCGGCGATGGTGTGCTTGCTGACGTCCAGGGCCAGCGACACACCCACCTTCTCGGCCAGCTCCAGCCGGTACGGGCTGACGTCGGTGATCACCACGTGCCGGGCGCCCGCGTGCTTGGCCACCGCCGCGGCCATCACGCCGATCGGGCCCGCGCCGGTGATCAGCACGTCCTCGTTCATGATCGGGAAGCTCAGCGCGGTGTGCACGGCGTTGCCGAACGGGTCGAAGATCGCGGCCACGTCCAGCTCGACCGGGTTGCGGTGCACCCAGGCGTTGGTCGCGGGCAGCGCCACGTACTCGGCGAAGGCCCCGTTGTGGTGCACGCCAAGGCCCTTGGTGCGGGCGCACAGGTGCCGCCGCCCGGCCAGGCAGTTGCGGCACTTGCCGCAGACCAGGTGCCCCTCGCCGCTGACCAGGTCGCCCACCGCGACCTCGCGCACGGCCGAGCCGATCTCGACCACCTCGCCGACGAACTCGTGCCCGGTGATCAGCGGCACCGGCACGTTGCGCCGCGCCCAGTCGTCCCAGTCCTGGATGTGCAGATCGGTGCCGCAGATGCCGGTGCGCAGCACCTTCACCAGCACGTCGTCGGCGCCGACGACGGGCATCGGGACGTCCTCCAGCCACAGGCCGGGCTCGTCCTTGGCCTTGATCAGGGCTTTCACCAGGCAACTCCAGAGAACTCAGGGACGCGCGAGATGCCTGGAAGTCTGCGTGCGCGCGTGCGCATGCGTCCATCGACGATTACTGAACTGGGGATTCAGTCGGCCTGCACAACGTGCCCCGGCAGCAGTCCGGCGGCCACCGCGACCCGCACCGCCGCGCCCCGGTCCTTCACCTTGAGCTTGGCGAACACCCGTTGCAGGTGGGTCTTCACGGTGGCCTCGGTGACGAACAGGCCGCGAGCGATCTCGGCGTTGCGGCGGCCGGTGGCGACGAGCCGGAGCACCTCCAGCTCGCGCTCCGACAGTTTTGGCCTGCTGCCGTCCTGCTGAACCTCGGCCACGAGTTGGCACAGCAGTTCTGGTGACACGGTGGCGATTCCGGCGCGCGCCCGGCGCACCGCCTCGATCAGCTCGGCTCGGTTCGCGGATTTCAGCAGAAAACCGCGGGCGCCGGCGCGTAATGCCGCGAACACCCGTCGGCCCTCGCCGCTGAACACCAGGACCTCGGTGTCCGGGTGGTATTCGCGGACATGCCTGATCAGCTCAAGGCCGTCGTCGAGGGTGGTGGCCAACTCCAGGAGTACGACATCCGGAGGATACTGGCTGAACTGGGGATACGCGGTACACCATGAGGTCGCGCCGCCGATGTGGTCGATGTCGCCGATAGGTGCGAACACGGTGCGCAGTTCGGTGGTGACAATGGGCTGCGGATCAATGACGAATACCCGGACAACGGCTGACGGTGCCATGGAAACCTCGGGAATTCAGGGGCGGCGTCAGGGATGTCGCAGGTTAACATACTCGATATGTTGTCACTGTGTGGAGTTTCGAGTTTTCGATCCAGCCAGCGTGTGCCACTGCGCGACCCGCCAACTGGTCCAAACCAGATTTCCACAGAGGGGCGACAAGCGCGGGCGGAGATGGTACCTACGGGGTCATGTCAATCCGCCAGGCGCTGTTGGCCCTGTTACAGCAGGGACCCAAGTACGGCTTCCAGTTGCGCGCCGAGTTCGAGACGCGTACCGGATCCACCTGGCCGCTCAACATCGGGCAGGTCTACACGACCCTGGGGCGGCTCGAACGCGATGATCTGGTCGAACCGGCCGGACAGGACGCCGAGGGACACATCTATTACCGGCTGACCCACGGTGGCCGGGGCGAGGTGCAGCGCTGGCTGCAGAGCCCGGTCGACCGCGGCGCGCCCGCGCGCGACGAGCTGGCCATCAAGATCGCCCTGGCGGCGGCGCTGCCAGGGGTGGACGCCCGCGGCATCGTCCGGGTGCAGCGGCTGCACACCCTGCGGGTGCTGCAGAACTACACCCGGCTCAAGGCGCAGGCCTCCGCGGATGAGGACCTGGCCTGGCTGCTGGTGCTGGACTCGCTGGTGTTCCAGGCCGAGGCCGAGGTGCGCTGGCTGGAACTGTGCGAGCAGCGGCTGGCCCGGCGCGCGCAGGCCGTGGAGACCGCCGGTGCCGCGGCGGCTCCGGCGCCTGTGCCCGCCGAGCAGGCAGAACCCGGGCGGGTAGGAGGATGACCTGAGCGCTCCCGCCCGGAAGACTGCTGCCGGAGGTTTTCGGTAACCCTTTGCGGAGGGGGCGGTCTGGTGCGGGGCGGCGTGTTCTCCCCGCCCGCGGTGCGGGCGGTGTGCCGCTTGGTGCTGCGCTGGATCAGCGCGACCAAGGGCGCCAGCCTGGCACTGGCCGTGATGATCTCGGTGCCGGTGGCCGCGACCCTGCTCAGCGACGTGCTCTCGGACGCCCAGCGCGGCAACCCCCGGCGCACGATCGAACAGAACATCGGCCAGGCCGCGGCCAGGGTCACCGACGCGGGCTTCGGCGATGTGCCGATCCTGCAGAACCTGGACGGCACCCAGCTGCGCGCCGCGCTGCCGGCCGAGGTCACACCCGGGCACCGGCACACCGCCCGGCCGGAGCTGCCGCCGGGCGCGCTGGTGCTGACCATGACCCGCTCGCTGCTGACCACCACCACCGGCGCGGCCCGGCTGAGCACCCAGTTCCAGGAGCTGGACTACCTCCATCCGCTGGCCCGCGGCATCACCGAGCAGGTGCGCGGCCGGGCGCCCAAGGGCCCGGACGAGGTGGCGGCCTCGCCGGAGTTCCTGCGCCGGGCCGGGATCGACCTCGGCGCCACCGTGGCGGTGCCAGCGGCCGGGCGGTCCTTCCTGGTGGTCGGGGAGGCCAGGCCGACCAGGGACCACGGTGAGCTGGTGCTCTTCGCCCAGCCCGGCGCGCTCTACGAGCAGCTGCTGCGCGCCGCACCCGCCGAGGCGCCCCGGCTGGGCGGGCGGATGTGGCTGGTGGACAAGGACATCGACTGGGCCGGGGTGCTGGCGGCCAACGAGCACGGGCTCGCGGTGTACTCCCGCGGCGCGGTGCAGGCGCCCCCGCCACCGGAGAAGATCCCGCTGCCCGGCGATCCGCCCGGCGCCTACCGCAGCTTCCACGACCTGCTCATCGACGACCTGACCGGCGGGCACGACCGCAGCCAGTCCACCGGCGAGCGGCTGGGCATGCTGCTGGCCGGGATCGCGGTGGTCCAGGTGATCCTGCTGGGCGGCGCGATGTTCGCCGTGGGCATCCGGCTGGGCCGTCGTCAGCTGGGCGCACTGGCCGCCAACGGGGCCAGCGGCGCTCAGCTGGTGCTGTTGCTGCTGGTCTGGGGCCTGCTGCTGGGCCTGGCAGGCGCGGTGCTGGGCAGTCTGGCCGGCACCGGGGCGGCGGCGGTGCTGATCGAGGTGTTCCTGCGCTTCGACCTGCCGCAGATCTGGCGGTTCGAGGTCGGCCTCGACGATCTGCTGCTGCCGGTCGCGCTGGGCCTGTTCACCGGGGTGGCCGCGGCCGTGGTGCCCGCGGTCCGGGCCGGGCGGACCAAGGCCGGGCAGCTGCTGGCCGAGCGGCGCAGCGACCGGCGGCCGTCCAGGGTCACCCCGGTTTTGGGTGGCGCGCTGGTGTTCAGCGGGCTGGCGGTGGCCGCGGCGGCGGCGTTCTTCCTGGACTGGCGCGGACTGGTGCCGGTGGCCACGGTGCTGATCAGCGTGGGCCTGTTCTGCTGGTTCCCGGCGCTGGTCGGCCGGATCGCCGCATTGGCCCCCGCACTGCCGGTGAGCGTGCGGATCGCCCTGCGCGAGCTGGGCAGGCACCGGGCCCGCAGCGCACCCGCGATCGCCGCGGTGATGATGGTGGTGATCGGCACCATCGCGCTGGACACCCTGGACGCCACCCGCAACGCCTACACCTCCGGCCGCTACTGGCCGACCCTGCCGGACCGGCACGCCGCGGTCCTCATCGCCGACGCGGCCGACCGTCCCGCCGGGCTGGCGGAGTTGCGGGACAGCCTGGGCGAGGCGTTGCCGGTCCGCTCCTTCGCCGAGGTCACCGCGTTGCCGGGGGCCTGGGACACCTGCGGCGCCGGTGGCTGCCCGCGCACGGTGGAGGTGGCCATGGCGCCCTCGGCCGGGTGCGGCGCGGACTGGACCACCCGGGAGCAGTGGCTGCCGCCGGGCGGCCCGGACTGCGTGCACCACCGGCGGCTGCTGGGCGCGGTGGTGGTCGGCGACGCGGAGCTGCTGCGCCGGGTCAGCGGGGTCGCCGACCCGGCCGCGGCGGCCGCGCTGGACCGCGGCGAGGCGGTGGTGCTGGACTCCCGGTACGTGCAGGAGGGCAGCACCCGGTTCGTGGTGAACACCCCGCAGGGCAGCCACGAACTGTCGTTACCGGCCATGGCGGTGGACAGCGAGGTCGGGTCGGCGCTGGTGGTGCTGCCACCGCGGACCGCCGAGCGGCTGGGCGTGCCGGTGTCGCTGCGCGCGCTGGACATCGAGCTGGACCGGCGGCTGAGCGGGTTCGAGCAGGACCGGATCGCCGAGATGGTCAGCGCCGCCGGCCTGGGCAGTTACGTCGAACGCGGCGACACCCGCGAGGCCGCGCTGTTCGCCCTGTTGTTGCTGGCCTGCACCGCGTTGCTGAGCACCACGGCCGCGGTCACCGCCACCGTGCTCTCACTGATCGACACCCAGCGCCACTCGATCATGCTGGCCACCGTCGGCGCCACCGTGCGCACTCGCCGCGCCCTGGCCGTGGCCCAGTCCCTGATCATCTCCGGCCTGGGCAGCGTGCTGGGCGTGCTGGTCGGCATCCTGCCCGCCGCGATGATCTCCGCCCAGGGCGCCCGCCGGATGTGGCGCGAGGGCCCGGTGGCCTTGCCCTACGAGCTGGTGCTGCCCTGGCCGGTGATCGGTTTCGTGCTGGTGGTGGTGCCCGCGATCGCAGCCCTGGTCGCCCTGGCCTGCGTACGCGGCCGAGTCCGCATCGACCGCCGCCACACCTAGGCAAACGCCATCGTGATGCTCCTATGGTTGTCAAGTCGTCTGCAGGGCCTGCATGTCGGCCAGGTCGGCCATCAACCGGGGATAGATCTCTCGGGCCAGATAGCGCTTGAGGCAGCGGATAAGGTGCTTCTTGGT
>NZ_JBQJIM010000034.1:0-85434 GCF_052078295.1 Crossiella sp. CA198 | reverse complement strand
ATACTGAAGGAGGCCTCGTCGGGTCGGTTGTGTGTGGTAACTCAATCCAACCCGACGGGGCTCTTCACGTTCGAGGGAAGGTCAACTCCCGCGAGTTACGGACACAACTTCTGGCAACCCGCTTAGCGCGGGTAGCCCACCGGACACAAGCGGCGGCAGCGGTTTTCTGGTCCAGGCAGGGCACTCCAGGCGTGGCGAGCGGCGTGAATCACCCGTTTGGGTAGGTGATCCAAACGCGAAGGCAACCAAAACGCGGGTTTCTGCGTTCCGCTAGAGAGCGGTGTGCGGGGCGGAGGGCCGAAGGCTCACTCGTGCGACTCACTCGGCCGACTCGCTCGGCGGGGGCCAGGCAGCCATCAGGCCTGACAGCCCTCGGGCCAGGCAACCCGTCGGGGCCGGGCAACTGCCGGGCGTCGGGCGCGCCGCCAATTCGCTCCGGCGCGCCCAGGCCACGGGTGGTGATCACCACGGGATGTGGGGTGCCTGTCCAGTGCTCCCGCTGCGGTGCTCCCGCGCAGGCGTTATCTGGGCTGCGGCCTGAACCTGGGCTGGAGCCTGGACGAGCCGGCGGGGCGGGGAGTCGCGGCCGTGCGGTCGATCCGGGATGAGATCGACCGCCGGGTCCGTGTGTTGCTCCGCGAGTGCTGGGCGGCTACGGACTCACCAGAAGTGGGCGACGTCCACCACGACTCGGTTGGGCAGGGTGAATACCCGGAACGGCAGGCGGGCGCGCACGCCCAGGCCGACCAGGGTCTGGCCTTCGAAGGAGCCGGCCCAGGCTACTTGGCGGAAGGTTTGGTAGCCGGTGACGTTGACCAGTTCGGCGCGGTTGGCTGGGTGGTAGGTCAGGTTGCCGTGTTCGTCGTAGGCTGGGGCGTCGACCTTGACCGAGAGGATCGCGCCGCCGCGCAGCGGCACTGGGTTGCCGGTGGGGTCTTCGGTCATTTCCGGGACGTAGCGCACCGTGTAGCCGTCGGCGACGCCGCGGAGGTCGATGACCAGCCGGTCGAAGCAGTCCTGGCGGCCGGCGCGGATGTTGGTCAGCTCGGCCGTGGTGGTGGGGTTGGCGTGTTTGTCCGTGGAGCCCCAGGCGAGGCCGCAGTAGCCGGGTGTGGCTGAGGCGGTCAGGGGCGCGGTCAGCGCCATGGCCGCGAGTGCGGCCAGCAGTAAGGCCAATCGTCGTAACACCATCTCGTGCTCCCCTCGGGAACCGGAAGTCCGGCTACCCGGCAGACGCCCGAGTCCTGCGGCGCGTTGTCCGGCCGTCGGCGACGTGTCCTGTTCGTGCCCGGAACGTCACCTGACCTGCTTCGCCGTCCACCTGGCCTGCCCGCCGCCCATCCGACCTGCTCCGCCGCCTCCTCAGCTGACCTGGTCCGCCGCTTCCTCAGCCGACCTGCTCCGCCGCCTACCTGGCCTGCCGCCTACCTGGCCTGGTCCGCCGACGCCGTGGCCACGGCGAGGAAAGCCTTGGCGGCGGGGGTGAGTGGGGCGGTTCTGGTGGCCAGGGCCAGGGTGAGGTGCGCGGGGGGTTCCAGGGTCAGGACCAGGGCGCCTGCTCGGTGGGCCAGGTCGGACCAGGACTCGGCGAGTATCGCCAGGCCGACGCCGCTGAGTACCAGGGGCAGGATGGCTTCGCGATGTTCGGTTTCCACGACCTGCTGGAGGTCTACGCCGCTGGCTCGGATTTGTTCGACCAGGCGGCGCATGCCGGTGCCGGGCTGGCCGACCACGATCCGTTGGCCGGCTAGGTCTTCCGGGCGGACCACCTGGTCGGGCTGGAATGGGCCGTCGGGTGGGGCGATGAGGACGAAGCGCTGGCGGCCCAGTGGGATCAGGCGGATGTCGGCGGCGGCGGGGAGTTCGGTGGCGCCTAGCAGGCCCAGTTCGGTGACGCCGGTGCGTACCGACTCGATCACTTCGGGGGCGGTGAAGGCGGCGCGGATGGTCACTGACAGGCCGGGGTGGCGGGTGGTGAACTCGGTGATCAGGCGGCTCAGTGGTTGCACTGCTTGGGAGGGCATGGCGGCGATCTCCACCCGGCCTACCGTCAGGCCGGCGGTGGCGGCGACGCTGGCGCGGGCGGTGTCCAGGTCGCGGACTACCTGGCGGGCGGGTTCGACCAGGGCGTGGCCTGCGTTGGTGAGCACCAGGCGGCGGCCGACGCGGTGGAACAGGTCCTGGCCCAGGTCGCGTTCCAGTGCGCGGATCGCCTGGGACAGGGAGGGCTGGGCCAGGTAGAGGGCGGCGGCGGCCCGGTGCACGCCGCCGTGGTCCACGACCGCGAGGAAGTAGGCGAGCTGCCGGGCGTCCATGGCCTCGACGCTACCGGGCTCAGTGGGTCAGCGCGGGCAGCAACCTGCGGGCGAGCACCGGGGACAGTGAGGCCACGAAGCTGGCTGAGAGGTGGTTGTCG
Organism: Crossiella sp. CA198; assembly: GCF_052078295.1. Classification (NCBI taxonomy): domain Bacteria; kingdom Bacillati; phylum Actinomycetota; class Actinomycetes; order Pseudonocardiales; family Pseudonocardiaceae; genus Crossiella; species Crossiella sp. CA198. Next base: position 83,018 of record NZ_JBQJIM010000034.1, on the reverse strand, counting down.
TCCAGGTAGACCTGGATGTTGCCGATCACCGGTGGGCAGCCCTCGGCCGCGCACAGGTAGTCGCTGAGGTCCACAAAGGACACGGTGGATGGGATGTCCGGGATGGACAGGTAGGGCGGGTGTTCCGGGTAGAGGTCGGCGCGGGTGGCCACGCAGTCGGGTGCGTCCGGGCCGAGTTCGTAGGCGCAGGTGGACGGCCAGTGGTCGAAGCGGGGGTTGTCTCGTAGTGCGATCACCGGGATGTTGGCCGCCGCCAGGCGTTTCCACTGTTCGACGAAGCCGGGTGGGGTGACCTCGGTGCGGCCGATCCTGACGTCCCGGCTGGCCAGGGTGAGCACGGCGTCGGGTTTGAGGTTGATGATCTCGGCCGCGGCGGCGGCGTTCCAGTCCACGCAGGGCTGATCGCCGGGCATCGACTCCGACGCGGTGGAGAACGGGCAGAGGCCCTTGAGCATGGCCACCACCCGCCAGTTGCGCTTGGCCGCGATCGGGCGGACCGCGGCCAGGTACTGCTGCATGTGTGAATCTCCCACCAGGACAACGGTTTTCGCCGGTTTGTCCATTGTGGACGTCGAGCAGAGTTCCAGGTCAGGGTTGCGGGCGGCGCGGGTGCAGTCGAGATCGTCCAGGGTGGCCCAGTCCTGGGGTAGCGCGATCCGGGGTGGCATCGGCGGCAGGTCGTCGGCGCCGCGGTACTGGAAGCCGGGGATCATGGCTTGCGCGCCAGGGTAGTCGCGGCTGCCGATGGTGATCGAGTAGTTGGCCTCGCGCAGGGCCAGGGCCTGCCAGGAGGTGGCCAGCGCGAGTACCGGGACGAGCAGCAGCGCGGCGAATCGGTAGGCGCCCCAACGGGTCGCGGGCAGTAGCCGGGTGGGTTGCTCGATGAATCGGTGGGTCAGCGTGGCCAGCGTGAGCGCGGCGCCGATCACCAGGATGCCGCCGCGCCAGCCGACCTGGTCGCCGCCGCGGGCGACCAGGTAGAGCACCAGGATCGGCCAGTGCCACAGGTACAGCGAGTAGCTGAGGTCGCCGAGCCGGACCAGCGGGCGGGCGGAGAGGACCCGCACCGCGTCCCCGGAGACGATCACCAGCACGGCGGCCAGGGTTGGCCAGAGCGCGGCGTAGCCGGGGAAAACTGTGCCCACGTCGATGATCAGGCCGCAGCTGATCAGCGCGAGGATCCCGAACCAACCGATCGGTCGGCGGAGGCGCTGGGGCAGCGAGATCGCGTCCACCACCAGGGCCAGCAGGCCGCCGAGGGCGAACTCCCAGACCCGGGTGAAGGTGTTGAAGTAGGCGAACGGTTGGTCGGTGGTGGTGAGCACGATGGAGTAGGTCAGGGACGCGGCGGTGATCGCCCCGAGCGCGAGGCCGATCCGGCGCCGCAGTCCGCCGCGCCGACGCACCAGCAGCGCGATGAGCAGCGGTAGCAGCAGCATGATCTGGGCCTGCACGGACAGCGACCAGAAGTGCTGCACCGGGCTGGCCAGGTCGTTGCGGGCGAAGTAGTCCACCGAATCCGCGCCCAGCCGCCAGTTCTCCAGGAACACCGCGGCCGCGAAGACCTCGCGGATGGTCTGGAACCAGCGCTCTGGGGGCAGGATCACATACGCCGCGACCGCGGTGGCCGCCAGCACCACCGCCGCCGCGGGGACCAGCCGGGTGAGCGTGCGGCCCCACTGGCGAGACAGGTCGAGGCGGTCGCGTTCGGCGGCGCGGACCAGCTGGCCGGTCAGCAGGAAGCCGGAGAGCAGGAAGAACACGTCCACGCCGCCGGAGATCCGGTCCGAGTAGACGTGGTAGATCACCACCAGGACGACCGCTAACGCGCGTAACCCTTGCAGCTCAGGACGATACCGCCGGGTCGGGGTGCCGGTGATCTCGGCTCGGGTCACCCGTCCGAGCTTGCGGGGCAAGTCTGAAGCGGCCCTGAAGAGCGACCGGTTCACTAGAATCCCGGCATGCTGCCCAAGGTGTCCGAGGACCGGCTCAGCGCACTGCGCGGACTGGCCGCCGACGTGCGCGACACGCTCGCCGAGGCCGGGCTGCCGATGACCGGCGACCTCGCACCTGGTCTCCGGGTGGGCGTCCGGGTCGAGGTGGACCCCGCCGACGACGAGGCTGGCGGCGTGTGGGTCGACTGGCACACCCATCCGCGGCTGGCGGAGGCGGCGGCGGACTGTGTCAACGACGGGCGACTGGACGATCCGGTGCTGACCCGCCAGGGCGAGGTGATGGAGGCGATGCAGCAGGCGTTGCTGGCGATCCTCACCGCCGCGGGCTTCCAGGCGAGCGATCCGGACCACGACTACCGGCCGTATGAGTTGCAGGTGACCGCCGGGCCGCGCTCCTAGGGTTCGGTGACCACCACTTCGACGGTGCGGGCGCGTTCGGCGGCGTCGTCGAGGATGGTGCGGCGCGGCTCGGGCACGTCCAGGATGCGGTCCTCGGCGCGGTTCATCAGCTCGGCGATGCGGCGGTCGGTGCGGAGTTCGGCCAGCGCGGCGCGGTCGCCGCCCAGCATTACGGCGGCCACAGTGGACAGTTGGGGCACCAGCACCCGGAACACGTCGTCGGCCGCGGCCTGCAGCGCGACCCTGGCCTGGCCTTCGCGGCGGCGGGCGAAGCGTTGCTGGGACCAGCCGCCCGCCTTGTTGCGGCCGTGCACCTGGCGGCGGTCGGTGGTGGACAGCAGCACCTTGCCACCTTCGGCGATGCCCAGGCTGTGCCCGCCGAGGCGGACCAGGATCAACGCGATCCGGCGTGGCAACAGCAGGTGCGGCAGCAGCGGGTCCAGGTGCAGGCCGGGGCTGGTGATCGGGTCGCCGGGCAGGCCGCCGAAGGGGATGGTCAGCTCGGCGCGGGCGCCGTCGGCGGCGGTGAACACGGCCTGGTCCGGCCCCAGCACCGACTCGGTGACGCCCTGGTGGCGGGTGCCGAAGCGCTCCAGGAACCCTTGCAGGCGTTCGGGTTCGACCTCCACCGCGCGGCCACCGCCTGCAACCTGGCGGACCCGGCTCATCGCGGGGCCAAGGCAACGCACAGCGGCAGCGGATGGCCGCTCTCGGCCGGGGACAGGCATTGCACCGCGGCGAAACCGGCTTCGGTCAGCGCCTCGGCGACCTCCTCCACCGAGAGCACCCGGTGGTGGGTGGACACCGAACCGGCCACCGCCCAGCCCTCCGCGCCGCGGATGAGCTGCACGACGTCCAGGCCGTAGGAGCCGCCGTCCTCGGCCCAGTCCCACAGCTGCACGGTGACCTGGCGGTCCGGGCCGGAGCCGGTGACCCGCGGCGGCGGCGCGGTGGGCCGGAACACGCCGAGTTTGGCCAGCTCAGGCACTGCGGCGACGAGCACGCCGCCGGGGCGCAGCAGGCGGCGGATCTGGTTGAGCACGGTGCCAAGGGCGTTCTCGTGGGCCAGCCGGGGCAGCAGGTCGTCGTTGGCGCGCACCGCGTCGACCGGACCGCGGACCACCCCGTCCAGGAGGTCCATCAGGTCCACGCTGAGATGCCTGCCGGGACCGAGGACCGCGGCGGCCACATCGGCCAGCACGTCCTCTGGCGCGCGCGGCACCGGCACCACCTCCACGGGGGCGACGGGGGCTGGTTGCGAGCCGGTCACGATCGAAACCCTAAGACCACGGCGCCCCGGAGCGACCACTGGGTCACTCCGGGGCGCCGACGATCAACGCAACGTCACTCGTAGCCGTTGATGTGCAGGGACAGCTGCCGCAGGTGGCCGACGTCGGTGCGGACGTTGTCCACCACCTTCACCGTCCACGTGCCGTCCGCGGTGCCGCGCAGCGTCGGCGACAGCGGCGACACCGGCCGCCAGGTGCCGGTGAACGGCGCCTGACCAGGGGTGACCCCGCTGAACGGCTGGGCGGCGCCGTCGTCGAAGACGACCTGGCAGAGGTTGTTGCCACTGCCGCCCTGCCGCTGGAACAGCGTGATGACCTGCCCCGACGGCGAGGTCAGGGTGCCGACCAGGTCACCGGCGTAGGTGTGGCTGATGCCCGCGGTGGTCGAGCCCTCGGCGGCCGAGCAGTCGGTGCCGTCCACCGAGAAGGTGACCTTGGAGGCCCGGCCGACACCGGTCACCGGGATGGTGACCGAAACCCCGGCCGAATCGCCGTCCGGGATGGCCACCGCGTCACCGGCGTAGGCGAAGTTCTTCGCCACCGCCGAGGGCTGGCCGATCGGGATGCTCAGCGAGGTCACCGTCGGCGACAGCGAACCGGCGAAGGTCACCCGCGCCGAGAGCACCACCGGATCCCCGATCAGGTGCGTCGAGGGCACCGAGATGGAGAACTGGTTGAGCCCGGTCTGCCCGGCCTCGATGGTGCCGTAGTTCTTGGTGCGCGGCGCGATGGTCACGCCCGGCGTGGTCGCGGTCAGCGCCACGCTGACCGAAGCCGCGGTGCCGTCGCCGTTGTTGAGCACCGGCAGGAACAGCGAGGCGCTCTCCCCCGGCTCCAGCCAGGCGTCGCCGTCACCGCTGGTCGGGCTGACCGTCGGGGACTGGGCAACGGCCCTGGGCTGCGGGCTGGCGCCGGTGTAGGCCAGCACCTTGTCGGTGAGCACGATGCCCGCACCCGCGCGGTTGTCCACGCCGGGCGCGCCGATGTCCACCGCGGTGCTGGTCAGCGCCTGCCGCACATCCGCGGCCGGCAGACCCGGGTTGCCGGAGAGGATCAGGCCGGCGATCGCGGCGGCGTGCGGCGCGGAGGCCGAGGTGCCGTAGAACGGGCTGAAACCGGGGGTCTTGGTGACCACGCCGTCCGCGGCGGTCAGGTCCGGCTTCTGCCGCACCTCGCCCTCGGGCGCGGACACCGGGGTGCCGTCGGCGTGGAAGAACACCCGGCGCGGGCCGTCGGAGCTGAAGCGCTCCAGCTTGGCGGTGCCGTCGAAGACACCGGGGAAGGGGCCTGCCGGGTTGGCCGGGTCGCCGATCTCGCCACCGGTGAAGGCCTTGGCCGCGGGGGCCGCGGCCACGCTGAAGGCGTTCTTCGCCGCGGAGTGGCCACGGGTCACTCCGGAGGTGGCGAAGCCCTTGAACCCGTCGGCGTCCTTGAACCGGCCGCGCAGCACCGACAGCGAGAGGTACTTGTCCTCACCGCGGTACTTGACCACGGCCAGCCGCTGACCGCCCGCGGTGGTGTCCACCCGCTCATACGGGCTCTGCAGACCGTCCTGCACGCCCTGACTGAGGCTGACCACGTCCCCGTTGGCGTTCAACAGGTACAGGTCGTAGTCGTTGGTGGAGCGCAGCAGCGGGTCGGCCCAGAACAGGGTGACCGGCTTGGCGCCCGAACCCGCCGACATCGGGTTGATGATCTGCGTCCCGGCGCCGGGGTCGAAGTCGTGCGCGGTGCCGACGAACCGGCCGATGCCCTTGCCGGAGTCGACGAACTTGCCCTCCCAGTGCCCGGAGGTGCCGTCGGCGAGGTTGCCCTCGTTGCCCGCGGAGGAGAAGAACAGCGCGCCGTTGGCGGTCACGTCGTTGACCGCGGCGGCGATGATGCCGTCCTGGAACGGGGATTCGTTGAAGTAGAGGACGTCGTCCACGATGACGTCGCATTTGAGGTCGAAGCGCAGCTTGCGGATGTTGTCCGCGAAGCTGGCGTCGCCGTTGAAGGCGGTGGCGAAACCGAGGGTGGCGCCGGGCGCGACGTCGTGCAGGATCTCCAGCATCGCCGTGCCCTCGTCGCCGTCGCCCTCCTGACCGGCGAGGACGTCGACCGCGGGCAGTTCGCCCTGGGTCCGCAGCGCGGCCAGGGAATCCACGCCGTCGGACATGGCACACAGCTTGACGCCGACGCCGCTGATCTTGAAGTCGCGGCGGGCGGTGTCCGCGGCGTGCACCCGGTCACCCTCGGAGGTGACCGCGGCGACGCCTGCCCGCTGCTGCCTGGCGGCCAGGGCGGCGCGGGTCTGCTCGGCGATCCGCTTGCCGCGCGCCTCCTTGCTCTCACTGGATTTCGGTGCCCCGGCGCGGGCGGTCATCGCCTCGCTGGCCGGTTCGATCTGCCGGACGTCCCCGCGTGCGGCCAGCCTGGCCAGCGAGGACAGCGGCAGTTCGGCGCGCACGGTGCGGGTGTCCGGGGAGACGTGCCGGAGCACGCCACCCAGCTTGCGGACCTCGCCGGTGAGTTCGTCGGAGACCTGGTCCGCCCGGATCTCCACCAGCACGGATCCGTTGCCCGCCACCGCGATCCCGGTGTTCAGCTCCGGGGCAGCACTCAGCAGCGAGCGGTCCTGGCGGAGCCGCTGCTCCACCACCAGACGACTGTCCACTTTGGACTCAGCCTTGGACTGGGTCGCCTTGACCCGTTGCAAGGTGTTGATCTGCCGCGCGGTCCGCTCGGACAGGCCCCCGTTGTCAGCGGGGTTGCCAGGCGCCGCCACGGCGGGTGTCACGGCGCCCAGTGCCGCTGTCAGACAGGTTGCCCCGGCGACCAAAACGGTGGTCAGCCGGGATGGACGTAACCGTGTTCGCACGCGCCCTCCACGTGTTGTGCGTGCCCCGACACACGCGTCGATCACCGGGATCCCCGGCTGATCGGTAAACGTACGGTCACGAAAGCCACTGGTCAGCAGCCGTTCGGGGGAAGTACCACCGGGTGAGACAACAACTCTTACTTGCACGCTTCGTAACGTTTGCCTGGTGGACAAGACCCGGCTCGCGTTGTCAACCCGCAAAGTTCCGCCCAACGGCGGAAAGCACTGCTGCTACCGTCCGAACATGAGTGACGCGGTGCCGATCATCGACCTCACGCCCTGGTTCCACGGCGATGCCGCCGCCCGGTCCGAGGTGGCCCGGCGGGTGGACCTCGCCCTGCAACGATCGGGTTTCCTGCTCATCACCGGACACGGCGTGCCGGAGGCCTTGCGGGACAACGTACGCGCCGCGGCCAAGGAGTTCTTCGCCCTCCCGGCGGAGACCAAACGGCGCTACGCGGTCAAGGTCGGCGAGCACGGCTGGCTGCCGCCGGGCGCGGAGGCCAACTCCTACGCCGAGGGCGCCGAATCGCCACCGGATCTCAAGGAGAGCTACTCGGTCGGCGCGGATGCGCCCACCGGCGACCCGGAGCTGGACCGGGAATGGTTCGCGCCCAACGTCTGGCCCGCCGAGACCCCCGCGTTGCAGGCCCTCACTGAGGAATACCTCGGGCACATGCGCAGGCTGGCCGACGAGTTGCTGGTGCTGTGCGCGGTGGCCCTTGAGCTGGCACCGGACTTTTTCTCCGGCCAGGCAACGCATCCCTCGTACACGATGAACATCAACTGGTACCCGCCACTGTCCACTGTGGGCACTCCGGCGCCCGGCCAGTTCCGGATCGGCGCGCACACCGACTTCGGCACGGTGACCATCCTGGACCGCCAGCACGGCGTCGGCGGCCTGCAGGTGCATACCCTGGACGGCGACTGGATCAACGCGCCGTTCGACCCGGCCGCCTTCACCGTCAACATCGGCGATCTGCTGGCTCGCTGGACCGGCGACCGCTGGCGCTCCACCCGGCACCGGGTGCTGCCACCGGATGCCAGCGCGCCCGATGAGGAGCTGATCTCGCTGATCTACTTCTACGAGACCGATCCGGACGCCCGGATCTCCTCGCTCGGCCCGCCGATCGGCAAGGTGGACTACCCGGAGGTGCGGGCCGCGGACTATTTGCGGGCGAAGCTGGACGCCATCACCATGGACTGACTCGCGCGAGGAGGCGGCACCATGCGCAGCGCCATCCCGATCGTCCTGACCGCGCTGGCCCTGCTGGCCACCGGCTGCGGCAGTGGCGCGCCCGGCCCCGGCAGCGCGACCGCCGCGCCGCCGGGCACGGCGGTGCCGCAGCGGCCGCGGGATGTCGCCGCGCACACCGTGCCCGCCTGTGAGCTGCTGACCTCGGCGCAGCAGGGCGAGTTCCGGGTGTCCCGGATCGAACCGGGGCCGACCGATGGATCGCAGGACCCGTGGTGCGCCTACGTGGTCGGTCCGGCCGGGCACCGGTTCGTGCTGACCCCGTGGGCCGGGGCCGGGATCGAGAGCTGGCTGGGCATCTCCAGCGCGAGGGCGGCGCTGATCGGGGTCGCCGGATTCCCGGCCGCGCGGGTGAGTTCGGCGGCCGGTCGCGGCGCGCCGTGCGGGGTGCACATCAGCGTGGCCGAGGGCCGGACCCTGGCGGTGACCGGCACCGCGACCCGGCCGGGCATCGGCGAGGACGAGCTGTGCGGGCTGACCGAACGGATGGCCGGGGCGGCCCTGGCGACCGCGCTGTCCCGGGCCCGCTGACCCGGTTCTGTTGACTCAGGCGCGGTTCACAGCACGAAGGCGTCCGTCCACAGCTGCCCGGTGCGTCCGGACAGCGCCTCCAGCATGGCCACCGCCTGCGAATCGGTCAGCGAGGCCACGAAATCCACCACCGCCCGCCCGCGGGCCAGCCTGCGCAGTGAGTCCCGGCCCTCCGGTAGCTCACCGGTGGCCCCGGCCAGCACCTGCGGCCGGGTCCGGGCCAGCTCGGTGTACTCCCCCTGCGCCAGCTCCACCAGGTCGTTGAGCCTGCGCGGCAGCCGGGAACGCTCGTAGCGGTCGCTGAGCCACTGGTCCAGCGCCTCCACGAGCGAGGTCAGCAGCCGGGCCTGGCCGCGCTGGTGCAGGGCCAGGTCCGGGCGGCCCAGCACGAAGCGGTGGTGCACGAACTTGAGCACCTGCACCTCGTGCCACTGGTCGGGGGCCAGCGCCACGTGCGCGGTGCGGGTGCTGGGTTCGGCGAGCATGGTGACGCCCTCGACCAGGCGGGCGGTCCAGCGCACCGAGAAGTCCGCGACCAGCTGCTCCGCCTCGACCGATCCGTCGAAGGGGGTGGAGAGCAGGCCGTCGACCAGGTCCCGGCGCACCCTGGCCACCGCGGCGGCGAAGGCCTCGTCGTCAACCACCCAACCGTCCTTCTGGTGCAGTCGGCGGCGCAACAGTTCCAGGGACCGGCCGGGGCGGCGGGACTGCGCGTGCAGGTCGGCGCGGCTCATCCCGGCCAGGTCGAGCTGCTCGCGCTGCCAGACGTCGAGTTCGGCGGCGACCGTGGCGTGTTGCAGCACGCCGACCCGGTGGAAGTCCTCCAGGTCGTGGATGGCGTAGGCGATGTCGTCGGCGGTGTCCATCACTGAGGCCTCGACCGTTTGCTGCCAGTCCGGGATCCGGCCGTGGAAGGGCAGCCGGGCCTGCAGCATGTCGTCGATCTCGGAGACGTAGACGGAGAACTTGGCCGATCCGGTGCCCGGCGAGTCCGCGGGCTCACCGGCGCCGCGCGGGGGTTGCGGCATGGTGCGCGGGTGCGGGTCCGGGTGGGACAGCCGGGTCCACGGGTACTTCAGCATGGCCGCGCGCACCGCCACGGTCAGGTCAAGGCCGACCGCGGCCGGGCCGCGCACATCGGTGGTGGTGACGATGCGGAAGGACTGGGCGTTGCCCTCGAAGCCGTCCGGCAGGCCGAGCCGGTGCCGGGCGAGGCGGTCCAGGACCTGCTCGCCGAGGTGGCCGAAGGGCGGGTGGCCCAGGTCGTGCGCGAGCGCGGCGGCCTCCACCACATCCGGCTCGCAGCCGCCGAGCTTGTCCACCAGGTCGGCGTGGAAAGGGTTGCGGCGCAGGCGCTCGGCGATCGCGCGGGCCACCTGGGCGACCTTGATGCTGTGCGTGAGCCGGTTGTGCACCAGCAGCCCGGAGCCGGACGGGCTGATCACCTGGGTGACACCGCCGAGGCGGGCGAAGAACGGGCTGGCCGCGACCCGGTCCCGGTCCACCCGGAACGGGCTGGCGGCCAGGTCCAGCGATAGCGGGACGGTGCCCTGGTCTCCGGAGCGGCGGAGCGCTCGCGCGTCGGTGGCGTGATCGTGCATGCGACGACGGTAGACGCTCGGTGGCCGGTTCGCCCCGCGGTCTGGTCGCAGCGGCTGATCGGATTGGGCTCACCGGGTCGAACAGCCTTGCAGACCTGGTATTTCGCCAATTCTTGGCGGATTCTCGATCTATGGAGCTGAGCGGAGCGCGGATTCTCGTGGTGGGTGCCACCGGTGTCCTCGGTGGCCGGATCAGCCGTGGGCTGGCCGACCGGGGCGCGAAACTCGCGCTGGCCGGACGTGATCGCCGAAAACTCATCGCGCTGGCCCGCGAACTGGGCGGCTGCCAGTACAAACGCTTCGACGCCTACGACGTCGAGGGCTGCCCGTGGCTGGTGCGCGATGCCCACCAGGTGCTCGGCGGGCTGCAGGGGGTGGTGGTGTGCTCGGGCATCGTGGCCTTCGGCACCGCCGAGAACACCCACGACGTGGTCTCCGAGCAGCTCTTCGCGGTCAACACCCTCGCCCCGATCGCCATCCTGCGCACGGCGTTGCCGGTGCTGCACCGGGGTTCGGCGATCGCGGCGATCACCGGTGTGGAGTCCGACCGGCCCGCCGCCGAACTGGCCACCTACTCGGCCAGCAAGGCCGCGCTGTCGGCCTGGCTGGCCGCGGTGCGCGAGGAGCAACGGCCGCGCGGGGTCACCGTGCTGGACGCGAAACTGCCGCACGTGGACACCGGCATGGGCGAGCGCGCGGCCGCGGGTCGCCGGCCGAACCGGTTGGGGCGTGGCGCGGATCCGCAGTACGTGGTGGACCGGATGCTGGACGCGCTGGCCAGTGGGGCCGAGGAGATCCGGGTAGGGCCGGACGGCCGGACTTTGGAAGCGGCCTAGACCACTCTGGGCATCCGACGGGTGGGCCGACTGGTGACGGCAAGTCACCAACCGGTTCACCCGTCTGTCGTATGTCGACTCATCCCAACGTTTGCCAAGATGAATCTGGTCTAGACCACACCTGGCGAACGTTGATTCCACTTCGCCGCCGCCACGGTCCGCACGCAGGACCGCACAACCTCGGAATCTTCCGTTCAGTCGCCTCCACCCTGTGAAGGAGAGACATGAGCGTGAAAAGCAAGCTCGTCGCGGCCGCCGCCGGACTCGGGATGGTGCCGGCGATGCTGGTTGCCCTGCCGGCCACGGAGGCGAGCGCGCACGGCTACATCGCCAACCCGCCGAGCCGTCAGCAGCAGTGCGCCGCGGGCACGGTGTCCTGCGGGGACATCAAGTACGAACCGCAGAGCGTGGAAGGCCCCAAGGGCCTGCGCAACTGTCACGGCAACGTCGGCCGCTTCGCCGAGCTGAACAACGACGGCAAGGGCTGGCGGGCCACCTCGGTGGGGCGCAACGTCACCTTCAACTGGCGCCTGACCGCCCGGCACCGCACGTCCACCTGGGAGTACTTCATCGGCGGCACCCGCATCGCCTCGTTCAACGACAACGGCGCGATCCCGGGCGCGACCGTGTCGCACAACGTGAACCTGGGCAACCACTCCGGCCGGCAGAAGGTGCTGGCCATCTGGAACATCGCCGACACGGCGATGGCCTTCTACAACTGCGTGGACCTGCAGGTCGGCTGACGTGGTGACCCGGGGGCGACGGCGGAGACGGGACCGCCGCCGCTCCCGCGTCCCACTTGGGCCAACCGGTACGCCCACTGTGGCCAAACCGGCGTACCAGTTGGCCCAACTCGTCGGTGGGGGTCAGCTGTGGGTGGCGCTGCCGGAGAAGCCCATGATCATGACGCCGGCGATGACGACGCAGATGCCGGTGATCGCCATCGGGTTCAGCTTCTCGTTGAACAGGAGGCTGGCGACGACGGCGGTGCCCGCGGTGCCGACGCCGGACCAGATCGCGTAGGCGATGCCGACGTTGATCTGTTTGAGGGCGAAGGCCAGCAGGGTGAAGGCGATGCCGTAGCCCAGCACCACGAAGACCACCGGCACCAGCCTGGACAAACCGTTGCTGGCCCGCAGGGACAGCGTGGCGGTGATTTCGGCCAGGATCGCTCCGGCGAGCAGGAGCCAAGGCATGGGCGACCTTCCCCAGGTGTGACCGCGGCCGGGCGCGGTGGCCGGGTCGGTGGCAGAGATGATCAGACTAACCCCGCGGGCTGGGCGCCGGCGGGTCGGCGGGCCCGGGGTGGTCGCGCTCTCTCGGCAGGCAGTTTGATGGCGGGTCAGGCGAAACGGAAAATCTCCGCGTCGGCGGTCAACGGGAACTCGCCCGCGGCCGGGATCGCCTCGCCCGCCGCGCCACTGCCTGCCACCAGCACCCCGCCCGCCACCAGAACCCGGCCGTCGGTCAGTTCCACCACGCCGAAATGCGCCCGCGCCACCCGCAGCGCCGCCTTCGGCCCGGTCCCGGCCACCAGCACCCCGCCCGCGGCCAGGGCCAGCGCGCGATCACCGGTGCGGCCGACCTGCTTGGCCTCGGCCAGACTGCGCGGGCCCGCGTCCGCGTCGTAGTGCTCGGTCCTGGTCCACAGGCCCGAATCCGGGTCGTACAGCTCGGCGGTCTCCAGCATCGTGTACCCGCCCGCGCGGGTCGTGCTGCCACCGGCCAGCAACACCCGGCCGTCCGGCAACAGCGTCGCGTGGTGGAAGAACCTCGGCTCCGCCATCGACCCGGCCGAGGTCCACCTGCCGGTCGCCGGGTCGTACAGCTCGGCACTGGCCAGGCCCAGCGCCGGGAACTCCCTCGGCCCGGTCAGCCCGCCGGCCACCAGGATCCGGCCGTCGGCCAGCACGGTCGCGGAGTTGCGGCGGCGGGCGGTGGCCAGTGGCGCCAGCTCGGACCAGTCCTGCCGCACCGGGTCGAAGCGGAAGACCTCCGCGCGGGCACTCCGGCGGCCGTCCTCGCCGCCGACTGCCACGATCGCACCGTCGGGCAGCCGGACCAGCCCGTCGGAATGGCCCCACCAGGCTCTGGGGGACGGCAGCGGAACGGCGCTGGTCCACTCCCCCGCTGCGCGGTCAAGCACCGCAACGCTTCCCATGGGAGAACGGTGCCAGGCCGCCAACCGGGTGACATCGTGTTCGCCCCAGGTCCTCCCTTTCGGGCAGGGTTTCACTTTCGGCCGCCGGACTGACCCGTTCGGCCGCCTCAAGGGGCAACCTCACTCGGGTGTCAGAGGCGCTGACTACTGTGGTGGCACACGCGGTCACGATCCGCGCTGGACTTCCTGGGGGTGTCATCGGTGGCGCTGGAGCCTGACCTCGGCCTGGTAGGGCGGGACAGCACGGCCGCGTTGCTGGCCTCCCTCATCGACCGCAAGGCGCGGCGGCCACTGCCCATCGTGGTCGCCTACGGGCCCGGCGGCAGTGGCAAGACCACCCTGCTCGACCACCTCGAACGCCGCTGCCGCCCCGATGTGCCGCTGGCTCGGGTGGACCTGGACGAGACCGGGTCCAAATCCTGCCGGGACGTCCTGGACGCGGTCTTCGGCCAGCTCCGCCGCTACCAGAACGCGCACTTCGGCCGGATGCGGCTGCCCCGCTACGAACTGCTCCGACTGGCCCAGAGCACCGCCGCACAACCCGAGGAGGACGGCGACCCGCACCGCCGCGCCCGCCAGCTCCTGGCGCACCGGCTCACCGGCCTGCCCCGGATCGCCGACGTGGTCGGCTCGCTCGCCGAGTCCGCCCCCGCCCCGCACTGGCTCACCCGCCTCATCCGGCCGCTGCTGAGCTGGCTGATCACCCTGGCCGTGGTGGCCCCGCCGAAGATCCGCTGGCTGCTCGCGCCACGCCGGTTCGCCGCCACCTGGCGCTGGTACGAGAAAGTCGCCGGGGAAGGCGTGCTCGGACTGGCCAAGGGCTGCAAGGTGGACGAGGTCATCGGGCAGATCTGGCACCTGCTGCGCAGCGAGGAACGCCGGGACCGCCTGGTGGTGGACCGGCTGCTGGTGGCCGCCTTCCTGGCCGACCTCGACGGCGCCTACAAGGGCCACCGCCGCAGGCGCCGCCGGGTCAACTGCGTGCTGCTGCTCGACGGCGCGGACCTGTTGTCCCCCTTCGAGGTCAACCTGTTCCCGCCCGGCCGCACCGCCCCCGAACCCCCGGTCAGCGACCTCCTCGAACTGCTCGCCGAGGCCAAACTGCGCCACCCCGAGGTGCCGCTGCTGGTGGTGGCCACCAAACAGGCCACCCCCGACCAGCAGGACATCCCACCGCAGGACACCGACTCGTTCGACCCCGGCGACGCCGCGCACGCCCGCTACCACGGCTGGCGGCAACGCTTCGAGACCGCGCGGGCCAACCACGGACCGGCCGGGGCCGCGGTGCTGCCGGTGCGGCTGCGGCCGTTCACCCTGGAACAGACCCGGCAGTTCCTGCACGAATGGAACCGCAGCCGGGACAGCACCGTCCGCTCGGACGCGCTGGTCGCCGAACTGCACGAGGTCACCAAGGGCCACCCCCTGGCGGTCCGGCTCACCACGCAGGTGGTGGACCGGCTGTTCCGGCGGGACCGGGTGATCCCCTCGGTGCGCGCGGTCTTCGCCCAGCGGGTGCCCAGGGACGAGGCCGGGGCCGAACCGGATGAGAAGGTCGGCGACTACCTGCTGGTCCGCTTCCTGCAACGCTTCCGCGGCTCCGACGTGCCCGAGCGCGCCCAGACCCGCCGGCTGCTCACCCGCCTCGCCGCCCCGCGCCGACTCGATCTGGCCACCATCCAACGGCTGGTCCCGGACCGGGACGCGGAGGAGATCTGGGGCAGGCTGTCCACCTACAGCTTCGCCGACCGCAGCGCCGACGGCCGGTGGATCGTGCTGCACCCGCTGCTGCGCGAACTGCTGGGCGCGCAACTGCTCGCGCACGGCGCGGGCGCGGAGTACCCGTACGAACACGTGCACCGCGAACTACGCAACCACTACACCATGCTGGGGCGGCAGGGAGATCGGCTCTACCACGCGCTGGCCCTCGGCGACACGCACGTGGTGGCCAGTCACCTGTCCTCCCGGCTCACCCGCGGCGACAGCCGGTGGGTGGCCGACCTGGAGATCATCGCCGAGGCGCCCGGCTGGCGGCACAGCAGGCAGTTGCGCAGCCGGTTGAACTGGCCGCGGGTGCGCCGGGTGGAGGAACTGCTGATCGCGGTGTGGAAACTGCGCTCCAGCACCTCCACCGTGCGCCGCAGCGCCGAACTCTTCGACGACGTGCTGCGCGCCTACCGCAACCTCGACGCCGCCGGACAGCCCGCGGTGGCCGACCAGCTTTCCTTCTACCGCAACCAGGTCCGGCTGGCCGAGGACAACTCGATCGCCGAACCCGGCCCCGCGCTGCCGCCCTACAGCACCGGCGAGGACCGCCACCCCTACCCCGCGGTGTGGCCGCCGCCGCACACCCTGCGCCGGACCGCGGTGGTGCTGGTGGCCGTGCTGCTGCTCGGCTACGGCGGGGTGTACCTGCGGCACCAGCTCACGCACTGCGACCGGGACGGGTTCTTCGCGCCGGGGCGGGTGCTGGACTCGGTGTTCGACCCGAGCCTGATGCTGACCAAGTCCGCGCAGGGTGAGTGCTACGGCGTCACCGACGGCATCGGCAACTTCATGCACGACGCCAACGAAACCCTGCCCGACGACATCGAGGGCGCCGAGCTGAGCAGGCTGATCGCCGAACAGAACGAGCAAGTGCGCCGGGAGGCCGCCCGGCCCGCCGCGGACGACCGCAGGCGGCCGTACGTGACCCTCGTGGTGGCCTCGATGCTGAGCAGCGCCAACGAAGTACCGCGCCGGGACCTGTCCGCCGGCGTGAACGAGTTGCGCGGGGCCTACCTCGCCCAGCGCGCCTGGAACCGGTTCAACACCCCCACCATCAAGCCACCGTTCCTCATCCGCCTGGTACTGGCCAACTTCGGCGGCAACTCCGAGTTCGCCCAGCACACCGCGGAGAAGATCCAGTCCCTTGTGGACAGTGATCCGACGGTGATCGGGGTCAGCGGCATGGGCCAGACCCGCGACTCCACCATCCGCGCCGCCGAGATCCTCGGCTCGGCCATCGGGCCCTGGCAGGGGATTCCGATGGTGGCCTCCGCGCCCACCGGCAACGCCTTCAGCGGCAAGGACTACTTCTTCCGGATCGCCCCGCCCAACCAGCGCCAGGCCGAGGCGGCGATCTCCTTCGCCGCCAACGAATCCCGGCTACGGGACAGTCAGCCGTTCCTGCTGCACGACCCCACCGACCGCTACAGCGCCGAACTCAAGGACGACTACGTGCGGACCCTGCTGCGGCTGCGCAGCGGCCTGGGCGAGCCGGTCGAGCAGACCTATGAGGCAGGCAAGAGCAACACCGGCAACCTGCTGGCCACCCGGGTCAAGGAGATGTGCGAGATCGCGGCCCAGCGCAAGCGCAAGCCGCTGCTCATCTACTCCGGCCGGGCCAACGAGATGCCCACCCTGCTGGAGAAACTCGACGACTCCGCCTGCGACCGGGACACCGTGATCCTGGGCGCCGACGACCTGTCCCAGCTGGAAACCGCAGGCTACGCCGACCTGGCAGGCAACGAGCAGCAACGCGCCCGCCGAGTATCCTATGTGGACGGAAGGCTGTACTTCACCACGC
Source organism: Crossiella sp. CA198 (assembly GCF_052078295.1). NCBI lineage: Bacteria > Bacillati > Actinomycetota > Actinomycetes > Pseudonocardiales > Pseudonocardiaceae > Crossiella > Crossiella sp. CA198. Next base: position 66,566 of record NZ_JBQJIM010000034.1, on the reverse strand, counting down.
TGGGCCCCACCGAGGACGGCTGGCGCCGCATCACCGGCGGCCATCCCCCCGCCGAGGCCGAGCAGTTCTTCACCCAGCACGCCGACGCGCAGAAGGAACAGGGCGAGCAGGCCAGGGCCTTCCGCTCCGGCCCCAACGGCCACGTGATGCTGGCCTACGACGCGGTGAACCTGTTCCTGGAGGCCATCGAACGCGCCCGCACCGACACCGCCCTGCCCGACCGCGCCAAGCTGTACGCCGCCCTGCGCGCCACCACCGGCGCGAACCTGTTCCGCGGCGTCACCGGCCCGGTCGACTTCGGCCAGGCCGACCCGGAACTGCTGCGCCGCGGCGCAGACCCGCGCGGCAAGCAGGTCATCGTCCAACAGGTCATCGCCGACGGCGACAACCTCCGCTCCGCCTTCGTCCGCGCGGTCACCTGATTCCCGCACCACTTGGGCCAACTGGTACGCCCGCTTGGGCAAAACCGGCGTACCAGTTGGCCCAAGTCGCCGGGCGGGGCGCTCAGGTGGTGAGGTCGGGGGCGAGGGGGGCGTAGGCGCGGACCAGGGTTTGTTCGGCTTCGTCCAGATAGGACACCAGCAGGGCCTCGGCACGTTCGGCCGCGCCCTCTTCCAGCAACTCCAGGATGTCGCGGTTGCCTGCCATGAACGGGACGTGGAAGGCCTTGGGATCGTTCATCACCAGGAAGACCAGGCGCAGTTCGGCGAGTAGCTGGCGCATCAGCTCATCCAGGCGGCCGCTGTCGGCCAGGGCCACGATGGCCTGGTGGAAGCGCATGTTCGCGGTGCCGACGTCGCGCCAGCGGCGGTCGGTGGCGGCGCGGTCGGCTTCGGCGACGGACTCGCGCAACGCGGTCAGGCCGCTCGCCGGGGCATTGGCCAGGTTGCGCACGCCCGCGGACTCGACCACCCGGCGGACCCGGTAGAGGTCCACCACGTCGGCCACGGACAGGGTGCGCACGAAGACGCCGCGGTTGAGCTGGTGGGAGAGCAGGCGTTCGTGGCTGAGCAGCCGGAACGCCTCGCGCAGGGTGTTGCGGGAGACGCCGAGCGCCTGGCCGATGGCCTCCTCGGAGAGCCGTTCGCCGGGCTGAAAGAAGCCGGCGATGATCCGGTCCCGCAGGATGCCCGCGACCCGCTCGGCCGTGGAGCTGCGTCCCAGCAGCCCGCGATCAGCCGTCAGGTCCGCCAGGGGCGCGTCGCTCACCGTGTCCTCCTCGTTGCTCTCTAGAAAATCATGGCACATGGGTCTTGTTCTTTTGTTGAACAATCCTTATGTTGACTCGTACCACATCATAGGGTGACCCAGGACACACCGGGGGTGGACAGTGCACGCGGACATCCGGCGTTTCGGCAGCTCAGCGGCACTCGTCGAGCTGCCCGACAGCGAAGCGGCGCACGCCCTGCACGCGCTGCTGACCGCCCAGCCCCCGGCCGGGGTGCTCGAACTGGTCCCCGCGGCCCGCACCGTGCTCGTCCGGTACGACCCGCGTGCCACGAACTTCAGCACGCTGCGCGATCACCTGGACCGGCACGCCCCGCCACCCGGCATGCGCGCGCCGGCCAGCACCATCGAGGTCCCGGTGCGCTACAACGGGCCGGACCTGGGCGAGGTCGCCGAGCTGACCGGGCTGGCCGCGGCCGAGGTGGTGCGGCGACACCTGGGCGGGGAGTACACGGTGAGCTTCTGCGGGTTCGCGCCCGGCTTCGCCTACGTGACGGGCCTGGACCCGGCGTTGCGGGTGCCGCGGCGGGAGACCGCGCGGACCAGGGTGCCCGCGGGCGCGGTGGCCATCGCGGACGAGTTCGTCGGCATCTACCCGCGGTCCAGCCCTGGCGGGTGGCGGCTGCTGGGACAGACCGACCTGGTGTTGTGGGACACCGGACGGGCCCGGCCCGGGTTGCTGACCGCGGGCACCCGGGTGCGGTTCCGGGAGGTGGCGGCATGAACGCGAACCAGGGGTGCGGCGGGATCGAGGTCCTCGACGCCGGGCTGCTCACCCTCGTCCAGGACCTCGGCCGTCCAGGGCTGGCCGCGATGGGGGTCGGCCGCTCCGGCGCCGCCGACCAGCCCGCGTTCACCCTCGCCAACCGATTGGTCGGGAACGCCGAATCCGCCGCCGCCCTCGAACTCACCCTCGGCGGCGTCCAGCTCCGCTTCCATCGGGGCGCCTGGGTCGCCCTCACCGGCGCGCCCGCCCCGCTGCACCTCGGCACCCCCTCGATCGGCGCCCCGCTCGGCCCGCGCACCGCCGCCGCGCACGCGCCGCTCTACGTCCCGGCCGGGACCACGCTGCGGATCGGCCGCCCGGAGCGCGGACTGCGCAGCTACCTCGCCGTGCGCGGTGGGATCGACCTGCCGCCGGTGCTCGGCTCCCGGGCCAGCGACCTGCTCTCCGGCATCGGTCCGGAACCACTCGTCCGGGGGGCGTGCCTACCGATCGGTCGGGAGACCGTCGGTGACCCGATCGTGGATCTCGCGCCGGTCGCGGAACTGCCAGCCGAACCGGTGTTGCGGGTGCTGCTCGGCCCGCGCGCGGACTGGTTCACCCACCACGCCGCCGCGGCCCTGTGTTCAGGTCCGTACCAGGTCACCCCGGCCAGCAACCGGATCGGCGTCCGGCTGGCCGGCCCCCGCCTCGACCGCGCCCGTCCTGGTGAACTGCCGCCGGAGGGCATGGTCGGCGGCGCGCTCCAGGTTCCCCCGAACGGGCAACCCGTGCTGTTCCTCGCCGACCACCCGGTGACCGGCGGTTATCCGGTGATCGCGGTGGTCCTCGAGCAGGATCTGCCCCAGGCGGCGCAGGTCCGGCCCGGACAGCGAATCCGATTCCAGTGCACCGAAAGGACTAGCCGATGAGCAGCTCAGCGCCCACGTCGACCGCCCGGTCCGGCCGCAAGGTGATCGCGGCCAGCCTGATCGGCACCTCGCTGGAGTGGTACGACTTCTTCCTCTACGGCACCGCGGCCGCGCTGGTGTTCCCCAAGTTGTTCTTCCCGACCAGCGATCCGCTCACCGGCACCCTGCTGGCGCTGACCACCTACGCGGTCGGTTTCATCGCCCGCCCGGTCGGCGGCGCCATCTTCGGCCACTTCGGCGACAAGGTCGGCCGGAAGAACGTCCTGGTCATCACGCTGCTGCTGATGGGCGTGGCCACCTTCGCCATCGGGCTGCTGCCCACGCACGCCCAGATCGGCGTGCTGGCCCCGATCCTGCTGGTCACCCTGCGCTTCGTGCAGGGCCTTGGCCTGGGCGGGGAGTGGGGCGGCGCGGTGCTGATGACCATGGAGCACGGCGCGGCGGACAAGCGCGGGCTGAACGCGAGCTGGCCGCAGGTCGGCGTGCCCGCGGGCAACCTGCTGGCCGCCGGGGTCATGTGGATCATGTCGGCCTCGCTGTCCAACGAGCAGTTCCTGGACTGGGGCTGGCGGGTGCCGTTCCTGCTCTCCGGGCTGCTGGTGCTGGTCGGTTTCTGGATCCGCCGCACCATCTCCGAGAGCCCGCTGTTCACCCAGGTCGAGCAGACCGAGGCCAAGGCCAAGCTGCCGCTGTTCGACGTCTTCCGCGAGCACCCGCGCGAGCTGCTCACCGCGATCGGCGCGCGCATCGGCACCGACGTGGCCTTCTACACCTTCACCCTGTTCATCCTGACCTACCTCAAGGACGTGGTGAAGGTGGACCGGCAGGTCGGGCTGAACGCGGTGCTGGTCGCCTCGGCCTGTCAGCTCGCGCTGATCCCGTTCTTCGGCGCGCTGTCGGACCGTTACGGCCGCCGCCCGGTGTACCTGGCGGGCGCGCTCGGCGCGGCGGTGTGGGTGTTCGCCTTCTTCCCGTTGCTGGCCACCGGATCCACCGCGTTGATCATCCTGGCCACGGTGGTCGCGCTGGTGGCGCACGCGGCCATGTTCGGCCCGCAGGCGGCGTTCATCTCCGAGCTGTTCAGCACCAAGCTGCGCTACACCGGCGCCAGCCTGGGCTACCAGCTGGCCGGGGTGCTCGGCGGCGCGCTCGCCCCGCTGATCTCCCTGGCGCTGCTGGAATCCACCGGCAGCTGGGTCGCCATCGGCGTCTACGTGGCCGCCGCCCTGCTGCTCACCATCGGCGCGCTGATCATCGCGCCGGAGACCAGCCGGGTGGACATCGCCGCCGATCCGGCCCTGGACAAGCCCGCACTCACCTGATCGGGTGAGGCTCCCCTGTGAAGGAGGCGTGTTGAACACCGTGTTTCCCGGAAAGCTGATCCGCGCAACCCTGACCGGCACACTGGCAGTGGGCGCGCTGCTGGCCGCCGCCCCGCTCGCGGTGGCGGCCGAGACCGCCGCCCCGGCGAACTGCTTCGACCGCGCCGCGCCGATCCCGGTGGAGGAGCAGCGGCTCACCCTGCCGGTGCCGCAGGAGATCCTCGACCGCAGTGGCTTCGACCAGCGCGGGCCGAAGTTCGAGAAGTCGTTGTGCCGCACCAGATCGCTGCGGGTGGCCAAGGCGCTCGCGCAGACGCAGAGCAGGCAGCTGTGGCAGGCCGCGGTGGACCGGGTGCAGGGCCGTGGCCCGGCCGGTGGCGACCTCGTACGCAGTGACGACCGGCCGTTGTACTGGGCGCGGTTGCAGCTCACCAGGGCGCTGCGCCAGTGGCAGCCCGCCTTCACCCTCTCCCCGACCGACCGGAAGGTTCTCCTCGACGCGGTGGAGACCGGGTCGCGTGGCCAGGACTCGATCGACCTGCCCGCCGGGAACCGGGTGAAGCGGGTGCTGCTGACCGGTTTCGACCCGTTCCAGCTCGACGGCGACATCCGCCGCACCAACCCCAGCGGCGCGACCGCGCTGGCCCTGGACGGCACCTACATCGACACCCCGTCCGGGCGGGCGCGGGTGGAGACCGCGGTGTTCCCGGTGCTGTGGACCCCGTTCGAGGCGGGCATGGTCGAGCAGACCCTGTTGCCGCACTTCAAGCCGGGCCGCAAGCAGGTGGATCTGTTCACCACGGTCAGCCAGGGCCGGGCCGGCCAGTTCGACATCGAGCGCTACAACGGCCGCTGGCACACCGGCGCGGACAACAACCGGGAGAACCGGGCTACCGGGATCCCGATCCCGGCCGGGGTCCCAACGGTGACGCCGCAGCCGGAGTTCGTGCCGACCACGTTGCCGTACCAGGACATCGTGGCCGCGACCACCGGTCCGTTCACGGTGCTGGACCGCACCGCGGTGACCGAGATCCCGGCCGGGCAGACCCAGCCGGTGACCAGCCCCCACGGTCCGACGCCTGGTTCGGTGGCCCGCGCCGGTGGCGGCGGTTCCTATCTGTCCAACGAGATCGCCTACCGGGCCACGCTGCTGCGGGACGCGGTCAAGGCGAAGGTGCCGGGCGGGCACGTGCACACGCCGATCCTGTTCTTCGACCCGGCCAACCCGGACAAGGTCTCCGATCCGGTGCTGGAGAAGAACCGGGCCGACATCGTGGCCCAGGCCAGGGCGATCCTCACGGTCGCCGTCGGCACGCTCTGAACTCCCAGCGGGCGCCGGGATCACCGGCGCCCGCCGGTGTCAGACCCGGCGCAGCAGCCGGGTTTTCTCCAGCATGCCCAACAGTTCGCGGGCTTCCTCCTTGCTCAGCCCTGGCGCTTCGCGCAGCACGTCCGGGATGTCCACCGGCGCGCCAGCGGACATGTCGCCCATCCAGCGCAGCGCGGGCAGGAACTCCCGCCGCACCCGCAGACTGGCGGTCTGGGTGTCCCGGAAACCGTAGGCGGACACCGAGATCCGCGCGGTGTCCGGGTCCAGTTCGTCCACCCCGAACGCGGTCTGCCCGGCGCGCACGAACCGGGTCTCCAGTTCGACCGGCCGCTGGGTGAGCGGCTCCCGGACCAGGTCCCGCGGGTCCAGGCGGTCCAGCGCGTCGCGCAGCGCGGCCAGGTCCACGGTGGTGCGGCTGGTCGCCTCCTCCGGGGTCTCGAAATCGTAGATCGACTCCCGCCAGCGCTCGTCCCTGGTCAGCTGATTCTTGAGGCCGGCCAACAGGAAGTCCATCCGCAGTGGCGGAGTCAGCAGCACGTGCAGGGAGATCGAGTCCTGGTCGGAGCAGGTCTCGTGCCAGTAGCCGCGCGGCACGTGCAGCACGGCCCCTGGCTCCAGCGTGAACTCCTCGGCGTCACCGGGAATCCGCTCCGGTGGGGCCGCACGCTGGTAGGCACGCAGGTCCGGGGTGAGCGGATCGCCAGCGCCCCAGCCGTGCAGCGGACGCGGCGTGAACTCATTCGGCGCCACCCGCCACACCTTGCGGCCGGTGAGCTGCACGGTGATCACGTCGACCGGGTCGAAGTGCACCCTGGTGACCGCGCCCGGCCGGTTGCCGAAGAGCTGGACCTTCGCCGAGTGGCCGGAGACCCGGAAGGTCTCGGCCACCTCGCGCTCGAATGGGTCGAACTCGGCGATCTCCTGGAAGAAGGCGGTCATGCCCGCGTCGTAGAGCCGCCGCGCACTGGCCGCGGGCATCAGCGCGGAACTGGTGTTGCCCGCGGTGTCCTGGAACCAGGCGCAGACCCGCCGCACCTGTTTGGCGAAGACGTCGTCGATGGAGTGGATCTCCAGGGTGTCCCGCAGGCGGGCGGCCAGCTCCGCCCGGGCCGGAGTGGCGAGAATCCGGCGGCCCAGCACGGAGTCGCCGAATCCGGCCAGGTCCATGGGGGCGAACCAGTCCGCGAGGTCAAGCCGGGACATCACCCCTCCAGGTTGTCTTCGACGGGCGCCTTGGTGATCTGGGGATGGGGCCGGTGCGCGGTGGCCTCGCCAAGGCCCCGGGTGGTGGTGATCCGCAACTCGCCGAAGGTGGCGGTGGCGATGACGTCCTCGCCTGCACCGCGGTCGATGAGATCGGACGGACGCACGGCGTACTCGGCCTCGGCGCCCGCTTCGACGTGGACGACCACGGCGGGCGGCAGATCCGGTTGTTCGATCATGACAGCGGCTCCTCGGGGGATCGGCGCACCAGCCGGGTCTGCTCCATGAGCCCCAGCAGGTCCTGCGCCTCGGGTTTGGTCAGTCCGGGGGCCTCGCGCAGCACATCGGCCACATCGAGGGCGGCCCCCGCTGGCAGGGCGTTCACCCAGCGCAGGGCGGGCAGCGACGGCGCTGGCACGGTCACCGCGGCGGTCTGGGTCTCGCGGAAACCGTAGGCGGACACCGAGATCCGGGCCGTGCCCGGTTCGAGGCCGTCCACGCCGAAGGCGGCCTGACCGGCGCGGGTGAACCGGGTCTCCGGCCCGACCGGGGCGGTCGGCAGCGGGGCGCGGACCAGGTCACGCGGGTCGAGGCGGTCCAGCGCGGCGCGCAGCGCGGCCAAGTCGGCGGCGGTGCGGGCGGCGGTCTCGGCCGGGGTGGCGAAGTCGTAGATCGCATCGCGCCAGTGCCGCTCACTCGCCAGCTCGTTCTTCAGCGCGGCCAGCAGGAAATCCATTCGCAGCGGCGGGATCAGCAGCAGGTGCAGGGAGATCGAGTCCTGGTCGGAGAACGTCTCGTGCCAGTAGCCGCGTGGCACGTGCAGCACCGAACCCGGTTCGAGCCGGTATTCCTTGACGTTGCCAGGGATCACTTCGGGCGGCGGGTTCTCCTGGTAGGTGCGCAGACTGGGCCCGATCGGCTCGCCTGCGCCCCAGCCCTTGAGCGGGCGCGGCGCGAACTCATTCGGCGCGATCCGCCAGGTCTTGCGGCCGGTGAGCTGCACGGTGATCACGTCGACCGGGTCGAAGTGCACCTTGGTGACCGCGCTGGGCCGGTTGCAGAACAGCTGCACCTTGCCCGAGCCCGGCGCGACCCGGAAGGCGTGGGCCACCTCGCGCTCGAACCCCGCGAAGTCGGCGACCTCCTGGAAGTAGGCGGTGGTGCCCGCGTCGTAGAGCCGCCGCGCGCTGGCCGCGGGCATCGGCGCGGTGGCGGCGTTGCCGTCCAGGTCCAGGAACCAGGCCCGGACCTCGCGCACCCGCTTGCCGAAGGCGTCGTCCACGGTGTGCACGCCCAGTGCGGCGCGCAGCCGGTCGGCCAGCCCGGCCCTGGGCTGGGTGACCAGGGGCCGCTGGCCGAGCACGGTGCGGCTGAACTCGGTCAGGCCCAGCGGGGCGAACCAGTCGTCGAGATCGAGGCGCGGGCCCATCACAGTCCCCGGTCCGCGGGGTCTGGGTGGCGCCGAGTCCGGATACTCCATCAGTCCAACCTCGCCGCCGACCGTTCGGTTGGCCAGCGCGGTGACCGTTCCGCGCCCGATCGGGACCCATGATCAGCCCCTAAAGACGGTCAAACCGGGAAGTTGATCACTCTGGCGGGGCAAGCGGGAGCTGGACCCGGAAGCGCGCGCCCGGTCCCCGGCCCGCCCGGATCCGCCCGCCGTGGTGCTCGGCGATCTGGCGGGCGATGGCCAGTCCGAGGCCGGTGCCGCCGTCGGCGCGGGCGCGGGCGTCGTCCAGCCGGGCGAACGGCTCGAAGATCCGCCCCCGGTCCATCAGCGGGATGCCGGGCCCGTCGTCGAGCACCTCCAGCACGGCGTGCCCGTCCTCGGTGCCCAGCCGGACCTCGACGTAGCGGTCGGCGTGCCGTTCGGCGTTGTCCAGCAGGTTGCCCAGCAGCCGGGTCAGCGCGGCGGCCCTGCCGGGCACCACCACCGGCAGCTTCGGCGGTCGCGCGCTGCGCTGCAGGTGCGCGGGCAGCTCGCGGCCAGCCAGGTGTTCGCCGATCAGGTCGCCCAGGTCGACCTCGGCGCCGGTGGCCGGGCCGGGGTTGTCCAGCTGGGCCAGCAACAGCAGGTCGGCGGCCAAGTCCTGCAGCCGGACCGTGTCGGTCAGCGCGAGCCGCACCACCTCGGGCCAGTCGGCCTGGCCGGGGTGTGTGGTGGCCAGTTCCAGTTCACCGCGTAGCGCGGCGATCGGGCCGCGCAGCTCGTGCGCGGCGTCGGCGACGAACCGGCGCTGCCCGGTGACCGCCTGGTCCAGTCTGCTCAGCGTGGCGTTGACGGTGCGGGCCAGCTGGTGGATCTCGTCCTGGCGCACCGGTTCGGGCACCCGGCGGCCGAGGTCGGTGGCGGTGATGTCGGCCAGCTCGTCCCGGATCCGGGCCACCGGGCGCAGCATCCGGCCCAGGGCGAGCCAGGTGAGCCAGCCGGCCAGGGCGAGCAGCAGCGGCACGCCGGCGATCAGGCCCAGCATCCACCGGTCGAGGGTTCGTTGCGCCCATTCCAGGGACAGGTGCTCGCCCGGTGGGAGTGGGAGGTAGCGGTTGCCGGAGAGGACCCTGATCATCCGGCTGTCCGGCTGGTCGCCGAAGGGCCACAGGGTCAGCAGCCGGTCCGGTTCGGGGTTGAGCCGGACCGTTCGGGGCGCCTGGGCGGGCACGGCGAACTCCACGTTCTCGCCGAACCCGGCACAGGGCTTGGTGTACCGCAGGGTCTCGGGCAGGTTCCCCTGGGGATCCGCGATCCCGGTCAGGTACCCGGTGCACTCGCCCCCGCTCACTGCGTGCTCGGCCCGTTCCCTGGCCTGCGTCAGCAGCTGGTCCCGGATCAGGCCCGGTAGCAGCGCGGCCAGGGTCAGCACGGGCAGCGCCACCACGGCCAGCACCAGCAGGGTGAGCCGGACCCGCATCGAGGACAGCCGCCGCCTCATCGGCCCGTCCCGTCCGCGGTGAGCCGGTAACCGACCGAGCGGATGGTTTCGATGCTGCGCCGCCCGAACGGGGCGTCGATCTTGCGCCGCAGCGCGCTGACGTAGACCTCGACCAGGTTGGGCGCGGGCTCCTCGTCGCTGACCCACACCGCCTCGATCACCTCGGCCCTGGTCACCACTTCCTCCCGCCGCCGCAGCAGGCACTCCAGGACCTGGAACTCCTTGCCGGTCAGCCGGATCTCGGCCGGGCCGCGGTGACAGCGGCGGGTGGCCGGGTCCAGGGTGAGGTCCCCGGCGGCGAGCACGGCCGGGCGGGTGAGGTGGCCGCGGCGGATCAGCGCGCGCAGCCTGGCCACCAGCACCACGTAGGAGAACGGTTTGGTGAGATAGTCGTCGGCGCCGGTGTCCAGGCCCTCGGCCTCGTCGTAGACGCCGTCCTTGGCCGTGAGCAGCAGGATCGGCGTGCACACCCCGGCCGCGCGCAGGTCGGCGCAGACCCGGTAGCCGTTGCGGCCGGGCAGCATGATGTCCAGCACGATCGCGTCGAAAGCCCTGGCCTTGCCCAGCGCCAGACCTTGGTTGCCGTCATGGCACACCTGGACCGCGAAGCCCTCGGCTGCCAGTCCGCGGCGCACCAGTCCGGCCAGCCGCAGGTCGTCCTCCACCACCAGCACCCGCATGCCGCTCAGCCTGGCGGATCACCCGCCCGGGTGCCTGAAGGATGTTTCAGGAACTGTCCTGATCGGCTCAGACCCGGCTGTACGGCGGGTACGGGCGGGCCGCCTCGGCCAGGGCGTCGGCCACCGCGGCGGCCTCGCTCACCGGCAGCGTGGCGGTGGTGATGCGCAGGTGGTCGCCGCCGCTGGGCTCGACCAGGAACGGGGAGCCGGGGGCCGCGCCGATGCCCTGGGCGGCCAGGGTCACCAGGGCCTCGCGCTCGCGGGCCACATCGATCCACAGGTTGATGCCGTCCCAGCCGGTGGAGCGGATGCCGCGGCTGGTCAGGGCGTCTTTGAGGGCGGATCGGCGCTGGCCGTACACGGTGCGGGCGGTGGCCACCGCGGCCACACACCCCGGGTCGGTGAGCAGGCCGACCAGGACCTCCTGCAGCAACCGGCTGGACCAGGCCGCGCCCAGGTGCCGTCGCCCGATCAGCGGTTCGACGATCGAGGCCGGTCCGCCGAGGGCGGCCAGCCGCAGGTCGGGGCCGTGCGATTTGGAGAAGCTCTGCACCCGGACCACCCGGCCGGGCAGTGCGCCGGCGAAGCTGACCGGGTCGGCCAGGGCCACGTCACCGGAGTGATCCGCCTCGATGACCACCACGTTCGGGTGAGCCCGCAGCTTCTCTACCAACTGGTCGGCTCGGCGCTGGGTGAGGCTGACGCCGGTCGGGTTCTGCGCGCGCGGCTGCATGAGCAGCACCGCGGGGTCGCGGCGCAGCTGACCGGCCAGGGCGTCCGGCAGGATGCCCTCGTCGTCCACTGGCACCGGCAGCGCGCTGGCGCCCACGGTGTCCAGCAGGTCCAGGAACGGCGGGAAGGTCGGGTTCTCCACGATCACCCGGTCGCCCAGGCGCAGCAACTGGGCGAGCAGCCGGTCGATGCCGTCCAGGGAGCCGTTGACGATGGTCAGCGTCTCCGGATCGCACACCGGCGCCCAGGACTTGCGGACCAGGCGGTCCAGTTCGGGCAGCACCGGGGCGTCCAGGTAACCCGACAGTGGCGGCTGACCGTCGATACGGGCCAGCGCGGGCCCGATCGGCGGCAGTAACGCCTGGTCAGGCACGCCGGCGGAGAGGTCGCGGGCGAACCGGCCGGTATCGCCGGCCAGTCGCCAGAACCGGGTGGGTTCGGCGTTGTGGGTGTGCGCGGTGACGAAGGAGCCGTTGCGGCCCTTGGTCTCGATCGCGCCGACCCTGGCCAGTGAGCGCCAGGCCTCGTTCACCGTGGTCGGGCTGACGCCGAGGGCCTGGGCGAGCGCGCGCACCGTGGGCAGCCGGGTGCCGACGGACAACTCGCCCGCGCCGATCAGCCGGTTGATCGCCGCGGCGATGCCCGTGGCCGATCCCTCCTCGACGACCGACAGAATCCGGCTCAGATCGGCGTGCATGACCCTCCCGTCCACTGGCCCGCCGCCACCTTGGCGGACCACTCAGCATTGTGCGCAAGTTCTGACGGTTTGGTGACGTCCGACGCCGATGGCGCTCATCGATACATCGTTCGGCCTAGCGTCAGGGGCATGCGAGTGTTGATCACCGGGGCCGCCGGGTTCATCGGCTCCCACATCGTCGAGGCACTGTCCGGATCGGACACCGTGCTGCTGGACGCCCTGCTCCCGCAGGCACACGGCGCGGACGGCCCGCCCCCGTGGACGCCACCGGAGCTGGTCGTCGGCGACGTCCGGGACGCCGGCCTGCTGGACCGGCTGCTGCCGGGCGTGGACGTGGTGTGCCACCAGGCCGCCATGGTCGGGCACGGGGTCGATCCGAACGACGCGCCGGAGTACGCGCTGCAGAACGACTACGGCACCGCGGTGCTGCTGGCCGCGATGCACCGGGCGGGGGTGGGCAGGCTGGTGCTGGCCTCCTCGATGGTGGTCTACGGCGAGGGCCGCTACCGCTGCGCCGGGCACGGCGTGGTGCGGCCCGGTCCGCGGCTGCTGGCCGAGCTTGCGGCGGGCCGGTACGAGCCGCCGTGCCCGGTGTGCGGGGCGGCGCTGGCCGATGAACTGGTGCCCGAGGACGCGCCGGTGGATCCGCGCAGCACCTACGCGGCCAGCAAGCTCGCCCAGGAGCACCTGGCGGCGGCCTGGGCGCGGCAGACCGGCGGTGCGGTGTGGGCGTTGCGCTATCACAACGTGTACGGGCCGCGGATGCCGCAGAACACCCCGTACGCCGGGGTGGCCTCGATGTTCCGGTCCTCCCTGGAACGCGGTGAGGCGCCGGTGGTCCTGGAAGACGGGCGGCAGCGGCGGGACTTCGTGCACGTGCGGGATGTCGCGCTGGCCAACCGGCTGGCGATCGAGACGCCCGCGGCGGCGGGCGGGTTGTGCGCGGTGAACGTGTGTTCCGGCGATCCGCACACCGTGGGTGAGCTGGCCGCCGCGCTGGCGACGGCCTGCGGTGGCCCGGCGCCGCGGATCGTGGGCGGGGCCCGGCCGGGGGATGTGCGGCATGTGGTGGCCGATCCGGTGAAGGCGGTGGCGGTGCTCGGCTACCGGGCCCAGGTGTCCTTCGCCGAGGGCGTCACCGAGTTCGCCACCGCGCCGTTGCGGCGACCGGCGCAGCTCACCAGTTCGTGAGCACCAGGTGGTTCACCGCGAGCGCGGTGACCGCCTGCGCGGCCAGCCACCAGCGCCGGGATTCCCTTGGCAGCAAGGCGGTCCCGGCGCACAGCCAGACCGCGAAGGGCAGCCAGATCCGTTCCACCTCGGCCTTGCTGAGGCCGGAGAGGTCCGCGGCGAGTACCGCGAGCAGGGCCGCGGCGACCAGGATGGTGATCCCCCTGGTCCGTTCGGTGACGGCGCGGCGGATCCCGGCGGCCAGGGCGGGTCCGGTGGCCAGTGCGAGCGCGGCGAGGTTGGCCCAGACCCAGTAGGCGTAGGGGCGGGCGGTGGCGATGCCCTGGTAGTAGCGTTCGACGACCAGGTGGTAGCCGTCCAGCCACCAGAACCCGGCCAGCGCGAACGCACCCGCCACGGCGAGCACGCCGGTGGCAGCCGGGAGCACCTTGCCGCGGCCGGCGATCAGCACCGCCAACGCCAGTGGTCCCAACAGGATCAGGCCGTAGCTGAGGAACAAGCCGAAGCCCAGCAGCAGTCCGCCGAGCAGGGACCGCCACCAGCCACCCAGTGCCAGCAACGCGATTCCGCAGGCGGTGACCCCGGCGAAGAGGCCGTCCGCGGAGACACCGAACCACACGAATCCAGGCAGCAGCACCACAAACGGCAGCATCCGGCGGGCCGCGTCGGCATCGGCCAGCGCGCGCACGGTGACCGGCACCGCGATCGCGACCAGGCAGCCGATCAGGATCGTGACGATCCCGGCCCAGGCGCCGCCGTCCAGGCCGATCCGGTCCAGCAGCACGTACACCAGCAGTGCGCCCGGCGGGTGGCCGGAGACGTGCGTGGTCCAGGAATCGGGCTGGAAGTCCAGGATCCGCCCGGCGAACCCGGCGATCATCGCGCCGATGTCGGTGACCCCGCCGACCTCGTGGAGGTACTCGTCGGAGGTGGTGAGCCTGGTTGCCAGGCCGCGTTGCCAACCGTCCACAGTGGCCAGTGCCACGGTCCAGGCCACCGCGGTCACATACCCGGCGGCGAGCAATCCGCGCCAGGGCAGGCGATCCGCGAGCCGCGGTCCCTGCCACACCACCAGGACTACTAGGAGCACCGCGGGCGCGGTACCGGGTCCGAGGTGCGGCAGCCATTCGCCGAACAGCGGCGCGGCCCCGGCGAAAATGGGCACTCCGTTGGCACGCAGGATGATTCCGAGGACCACCGCGACGGCCACGAGCAGCACGAGGGCCGCCGCGGCCAGCAGGTCACGGCGGTCTTTTCCAGACAGCACGCGGCCAACCTAAGGCCATCCCAGGCACCGCACCCGGCGGATCCGAGGTCTGAAACAACTCGGTAAGAACTGGCCGGTACGTCATATTTCGGTAAGCACCGCAACGGTTCCCGGCTGATCGCCAGCGCCCTAACCTCCGGTGGCATGACGCAGACGACCGGCGCGGTAGACGTGGTGCTGCCCTGTCTCAACGAGGCAGCCGCACTGCCCGCCGTACTCCAGCAGCTCCCTCCTGGATACCACGCGATCGTGGTCGACAACGGTTCGACCGACGGCACCGCCGCGGTGGCCGCCGGACTCGGCGCGACCGTGGTACACGAAGCGAGCCGGGGTTACGGCGCCGCCGTGCACACCGGTATCGAACACGCCACGACCGAGATCGTCTGTGTGCTCGACGCCGACGGCTCAATGGCCCCGGCCCTGCTGCCCGCCCTGGTCGCCCCGGTCGCGACCGGCCGGGCGCGACTCTGCGTGGGACGGCGGATCCCGGTGAGCCGCGGGGTGTGGCCATGGCACGCGCGGGCCGGGAACGCCGTCCTGGCCTGGCTGCTGCGCCGCCGCGGCCTCGCGGTCCGGGACATCGGCCCGATCCGCGCCTTCCGCCGCGACGACCTGCTCGCCCTGGGCATCACCGACCGTGGTTTCGGCTACCCCCTGGAACTGTTGATCCGCGCGGCCGACGCGGGCTGGGAAGTGTCCGAAGTGGACTTCGACTACCTGCCACGCGCCGCGGGCACCAGGTCGAAGGTGAGCGGTTCGGTGCTCGGCACCCTGCGCGCGGCCAGGGACATGGCGGGGGTGCTGCGATGAATCCCGCGATCCTGGTGGTGGCCAAGGCCCCGGTGCCCGGCCAGGCCAAGACCCGCCTGACCCCGCCGGCCACCCCGCAGCAGGCCGCCGCCATCGCCGCGGCGAGCCTGCACGACACCCTGGCCGCCGCCCGCGCCACCCCCGGCACCCGCCTGGTGGTGGCGCTGACCGGGGACCTGGCGGCGGCGGCCGATTCGGTGCGGCTGCGCCGATCCCTGTATGGCAGCACGGTGATCTCCCAGCGCGGCAACGGTTTCGCCGAACGCCTGGCCAACGCGCACGCCGATGTCGCCGGACCGCGGTTGCAGCTCGGCATGGACACCCCGCAGGTCACCCCGAGACTGCTCGCCGACTGCCTGCGCCTGCTGGCCCAGCGCAACACGGACGCGGTGCTCGGCCCGGCCGCCGACGGCGGCTGGTGGGCGCTCGGGCTGCGCAGGCGGGAGCACGCGGCACTGCTGGCCACGGTGCCGATGTCCCAGTCCGACACCGGCGAGCGGACCCTGGCGGCCTTGCGGGACAAGGGCCTGGTCGTGCGGATCGCGCCGGAACTGTCCGATGTGGACACCATGGCGGACGCGGTGGCGGTGGCCCGCGGCCTGCCGGGCTCGTACTTCGCGCACGCGGTGACCGCGGTACTACCCAGCCTCGCCGCGGCAGCCACGCGCCCTGCCGAGGTGGCCCGATGACCAGCGAGTTCGACGCCGCCCTGCTAGGTCACACCGACCTGCTGCTGCTCCCGGACGGCCGCAGCCTGTTGCTGCCCATCGCCCGCTGGTCCGCCACCCCGTGCCCCGCCGACGAGCAACTCCTGCGCCGCTGCACCGGCCCGGTCCTCGACCTCGGCTGTGGCCCCGGCCGCCTGGTCACCGCGCTCGGCCGCCGCGGCGTGATCGCGCTCGGCGTGGACAGCTCCCCGGTGGCCGTCCGCCTCACCACCGACCGCGGCGGCGCCGCCCTGTGCCGGGACATCTTCGACCGGCTGCCCGCCGAGGGCCGCTGGCAACAAATCCTCCTGGCCGACGGCAACATCGGCATCGGCGGCGACCCGGTGGTGCTGCTCCGCCGGGTGCACCGGCTGCTCGCGCCCACCGGCCACGTCCTCATCGAGGTCGAACCCCCTGGCACCGGTCTGCGCCGGGAACAGGTGCGGCTGACCGGATCCGCCTTCGACTGGGCCTGGGTCGGCGCCGACGCCATCGGCCTGCTCGCCGTGGTCACCGGATTCCGGGTGACCGAACTCCTCGATCACTCCGGACGCTGGTTCGCCGTGCTGGGCAAGGAGGTTCGCGATGATGCGACTACGGCCACCCGCTGAATCCGACTTCAAGGGCGCCGCGCACGATGTCCGGGTCACCAGCCGGATCGGGCTGTGGCTGGGCATCGCGTTCGGGTTGTGCTTCGTCACCGGGCTGCTCAGCCACGGCATCCAGCACCCGCCGGCCTGGTTCAGCTGGCCCACCCGGCCGGTGAACCTGTTCCGGATCAACCAGGGCGTGCACGTGATCAGCGGGATCGCCGCGATCCCGTTGCTGGTGGCCAAACTCTGGACGGTCTACCCGAAGCTGTTCGCCACACCCGCCGTGCGCTCGCTGCCGCACGCCATGGAACGGCTGTCCATCTTCGCGTTGCTGGCCGCGGCGTTCTTCCAGCTGGCCAGCGGGCTGTTCAACGTGGCGCAGAACTATCCGTGGCGGTTCTACTTCGTCAGCGCGCACTACGCCGTGGCCTGGATCGCGGTTGGGGCGCTGCTGCTGCACATCGCGGTCAAACTCCCGCTGATCCGCGAGGCGCTGAGCCAACCCGTTGGCCTGCAACGGGAACCGGCGGTCGGCCTGTCCCGCCGGGCGTTCCTGCGCGGCACCGGCCTGGCCACCGGCGCGGCCGTGCTCGCCACCGCCGGAGCCACCGTGCCTGGCCTGCAAGGACTTTCTTTCCTCGGCTGGCGTTCCACCAAGGGCCCGCAAGGACTTCCAGTCAACCGCACCGCCTCGGCCGCCGGAGTCGCCCGGATCACCGACACCTGGAAGCTGGAGATCACCGGCCCAGCCGGGACCCGGACACTCAGCCTGGCCGAGCTGACCGCGTTGCCGCAGACCACCGCGGAACTCCCGATCGCCTGTGTGGAGGGCTGGAGTCAGTCCGCCACCTGGACCGGTGTCCGGGTCGCCGACCTGATCGGCAGTGTCGGCGCGGGGCCGGACGCGGTGGTGCGGGTGGAATCCCTGGAGCAGGGCGGCGCGTACCGGGTCAGCGAACTGCCCGCCACGCACGCGCACGACCCGTTGACACTGCTGGCCCTGCGGCTCAACGGGGAGGAACTGGACCTGGATCACGGCTACCCGTGCCGGATCATCGCGCCGAGCCGTCCGGGTGTGTTGCAGACCAAGTGGGTCGGCGGATTGGCGGTGCGGTGATGCGGTGGGTGCTGGGCGCGATCGGCGCCGGACTGCTCGGCTGGGGCGCGATCCTGTTGCTGCCCTTGCTGTCCACCTCCGTCGGCGACACGGTGTCGCTGGGCGGCTGGCTGATCGGCGGGCCGATCCTGCACGACGCGGTGATCGCGCCGGTCATCGGTCTGCTCGGCCTGGCTATCAGCCGGCGGGCCGGCCGGGCCTGGCGGACACCGGTGATCACCGGGCTGGTGGTGTCCGCGGTGCTGGTGACGCTGTCCGTGCCGTGGCTGTGGCGGACCTTCGCGCCCTACGTCAACCCCGGCCTGCACGACCGGAACGTGGCGCTGGGCCTGGTGATCGCGCTCGGCGTGGTGTGGCTGGCGGTACTGGCCGCCGGTCTGGTCAATCGCCGCCGGATGAGCGCAACGCCGCCAGCCGACGGGTGACTTCCTCGGTGGAAGCGTGTCCCACCGCGAGGGTCGCCACCCGTTCCTCGTCCACCACGAGCAAGGTCGGGAAGCCCTGCACACCCAGCTCCCCGGCGAACCGGAAGTCCGCCGCCGCCTCGGCCACCGCGTTCGGCGACTCGAAGGCGGCCACCAGCAGGTCCGGGTCCAGCCCGGTCCGCTCGGCCAGCGCGCGGTAGGTCGCGGGGTCGGACAGGCTCTGCCCGTCCTGGTAGAAGGCGTCCTGGAGCGCGCCGACGAGTTCCACCGCCCGCTCCGGGGCCAGCACGCGCAACGCGGCCACCCCGCGCGCGGCCGCCTCGGAGTCCATCACGAACGAGCCTTCATCGAGGAGTCGCTCGAATCCGGCGCCGAAGCTCACCCCGGTGAGGTCGGTGATCCGCTCGTTGGCCTCGCGGATGAACTCGTACTGACCGATCGGTCGGCGCCGGTCGCCGGTGAACAGCCCGCCGGAGACCACCTCCACCAGCAGCCAGGGGTACGCGGCGGTCACGTCGGCCATGGTCCGGGCGAACCCGTACGACCACCCGCAGTAGGCGTCCAGCACATACACCAGCCGAAAGGTCACCCGTCGAGATTACCTGACGAGTCAGATGTTTCACTATCAACCCAGCCGCGGCAGCGCGTCCCTGGCCGCGTGACTGAGCAGCTTCAGCTGTGCCGCGAACCGTGCCCGCTCCGGCTCGGGCAGCAGGTCCAGGAGATACCGCTGGACGTTGCGCGCGTGCAGCCGCGCCGCGGTCACCGCGGTCCGCTCCCCCGCCTCGGTCAGCCGTACCAGGTGCACCCGCCGGTCCCCCGGCTCGGCCACCCGCTCGACCAGGCCCGCCCGCACCATCCGGTCGACCAGGCGGGTGGCGCCGCCGGTGGTCAGCACCTGTTCCTGGGCGATCCGCCGCATCGGCAGCCCCGGCTCCCCGGCCCGGCCCAGGATCAACAGCACCTCGAACATGAGGTGGCTGATCCCGCACTCGGCCTCGATCTCCCGCCCGAGGATGTGCTCCAGGCGGTTCGCCGTGCCCAGCAACCGCCCGAACACGAGCACCCGGTCATCGGCCGCGGCCTGCTGCGCCGTGCTGATCTCCGTGTGCCCGGCCTCCGCGCCCAAGTCCCCGGCCTCCAGTCCCACCGTTTGAGGGTTCATCACCATTGTCCTGCGATTATCACCAAGAAGTCTCCACCGAATATTCAACGATACCGTTCACTGGGTGACTGACCAGGACCTGACGATCGAACTCAGCATGACCGAACTGCGCGAGATCGCAGGCTACGCCGCGGCCTGCGCGCAGCCCGCGTTGGCGATCTTCGAACGGGCCCGCCCCGGCGACCCGCGGCCACGAGCCGCGATCGAGTCCGCACTGGCGTTCGCGGCCGGCGCCGAGCGGACCAAGGCGATCCGGGACCACGCGTGGGCGGCCAACCGGGCCTACCACGAGACCCGCGACGCGGGAGCGGCCGCGGCCAGTGACGCCGCCCGCGCCGCTGTCGCCGCGGCCAGCGCCGCCTACCTGCATCCCCTGGCCAAGGCCACCCAGGTCCTGCACATCCTCGGCGCGGCCGCCCACGCGGCGAGGGCCTTCGAACTGGACGCCGGTACCGACCGTTCGGTAGGCGAGCAGTACATCGAGAAGGCCCGCACTCTGGCCAGTCCCGTGGTGGTGCGCGTCCTGGCGCGGTACCCGAACGCGCCGGGCGGGCGCGGGCGGGCGGGAGAGCTGTTGCGGGCGCTGGACACCGCGTTGCGCGCACCGGCCGCCGGTGTGAACCCGGCCGCCAACTGAAACCCCGGCTACTTCCGTAGGTACCCGGCCCCGCCCGACGCCCCGAAAAGTGGCGGGCATGACCACCCTGCACCGGCGCGCGCTCCCCGTGCTCGCCACCATCCTGCTCACCGCGCTCGCGTTCACCCCCGCCGCCTCCGCCGCCCCCGTCGACTGGGGTCTGGACCGCATCGACCAGCGCGACCTCCCGCTCAACGGCGCCTACCAACCGGTCGGGAACGGCGCGGGCGTCAACATCTACGTCCTGGACACCGGCATCCGCACCACGCACCAGGCCTTCGGCGGCCGGGCGCGCACCGCCTACGACCCCGAGGGCGTCGGCGGCGACTGCGCCAGCCACGGCACCGCGGTGGGCAGCATCGCCGCCCGCACCGCGCCCGCGGCGACCATCCAGTCGGTACGGGCGCTGTGCGGGCGGGTGGACGTGGTCGAGGCCGTGCGCTGGGTCGCCGCCAACGCGGTCAAGCCCGCCGTGCTCAACCTCAGCCTGGGCGGGGCGCGCAACGCCGCGATGGACGCCGCCGTGCAGCAGGTGCTGAACAAGAACATCCCGGTGGTGGTCTCCGCGGGCAACCAGCCGGTGGACGCCTGCAACGGCTCGCCCTCCCGGGTGCGGGACGCGATCACCGTCGGTTCGGTGACCCGCACCGACCAGGTCTGGCAGCACTCGGCGATCGGCCCGTGCGTCGACCTGTTCGCCCCCGGCGCGGCCATCCTGACCGCCACCAGCGAGTCCGACACCGCCACCGCCGTGCACGACGGGACCTCCGAGGCCGCCCCGTTCGTCTCCGGTGTGGTGGCCAACTACCTGGGCGCGCACCCGGCGGCCACCGTCGCCGAGGTGAACAAGCACCTCGTCGACGGCGCCACCAAGAACAAGGTCACCGGGCTGAAGGCAGGCACCCCGAACCGCCTGCTCTACGCGCGCTGACCAGGGCGGCTGTGACCGGGGAAGCCGCCGGTCACAGCTCCCCGCGGGCCATCTTGATCAACCGGTCCAGCACCGAGGCGGACCGGCCGGCGCCGTCGTGCTCGTACTCGTTGGTCACCCAGGCCCTGGTGGCGCCCACGACGCTCGCGGTCTCCAGGGAGTAGGCGGAGTCGACGTACATGTCGTCGAAGTAGACCGCCGCGGCCACCGGCACCTCGTTGCGCGCCAGCACCTCCGGGTCATACAGCGGGCCCCAGTCGGTGCGCCCGGCCAGGATCTCCGCGACGTCCTTGAGCGGGGTCAGCGCCGGGTCCTCGTCGAACTGCCAGGGGTAGATCATCTCGCCGGTGAACAGCACCGGCCAGTCACCCTCCAGGTCGAACTCGGGGAACTCCGCGCGCACCCGCTGCGCCGACCAGTCCGAGGCGCACCCCTGGGCGTAGATCGCCTCGTGCACCAGCGCGTACAGCGGCGCGGTGGCGAAGGACAGCCGCGCCCCGGCCTGGACCAGGAACGCATCGGACAACTCGGGGCCGCCCACACCGTCCACAAAGGACATCTCCAGCAGGTAGTGCAGCGAGTCGAACTCGCGGTGGGTGCCAAAACCCATGCCCAGGGTCTGGAAGCGGTGCGCGGTCAGCCGTTCCCCGGTGGGCAGCCGGACGTCGTGCGCCAGCAGGTGGTCCACCACCCGGCGGGCGATCTCCGCGTCCTCCGGGTACCTGGCGAAGAACTGCTCGTTCTTCTCCCGCACCCGCGGGTACAGCGCGCGGTAGACCTCGTCCGCGGTGGCGGTCAGCGGGGCCAGCCCGCCGGTGATCAGCGACTCGCGCAGCGAACCGGGGAACAGCGACAGGTAGGTCAGCGAGCAGAAGCCGCCGAAGCTCTGCCCGTAGATGCTCCACGGCGCCTCGCCGATCAGCGCCCGCCGGACCAGCTCGGCGTCCCGCACGATCGAGTCGGCGCGGAAGTGCGCCACGTAGTCCGCCTGTGCCTTGGCGTCCCCGCGCAGCGGCAGCGTCTGCCGGTTGACCCGGCTGCTCAGGCCGGTGCCGCGCTGGTCGAGCAGCAGCACCCGGTAGTCCTTGAGCGCCCGGCCGAGCCAGGCACTCGGCGCGCTCGGCCGCTCACAGGGCTGGCCGGGGCCGCCCTGCAGCATCAGCAGCCAGGGCAGCTCGTCCTTCTCCCGCCCGGCGGCCACCACCTCGCGGGCGAACACGGTCAGGTGTTCCCCTTGCGGAGCAGCATGGTCAACCGGTACGTCGAAGGTGTAGGCGGTGGTCACCAGGCCGGGCAGCCGGTCGGTGCGCAGGCGATTGGCAGTCGTCACGCCCAGAACGGTAACTCCATGGCGCCCGGGTGAATTATTGTTCGGTAACAAAGACCCTATTGCACCAGAGTGATGCTCTTCATAGGTTGCCGAGGTCGACCCCGACGCCCAGACCGGAAGCGAGGGGAAAGCTGTGGTCAACGTGGTTCGAGCCGCGATCTTCCAAACGAAGTGGACCGGCGACACCGACTCGATGATCGAGGCGCACGAGCGTGCGGCGCGGTCCGCGGCCGCCCAGGGCGCCAAGGTCATGGGTTTCCAGGAGGTGTTCAACGCGCCGTACTTCTGCCAGGTGCAGGACGCCGAGCACTACAAATGGGCCGAACCGGTGCCGGACGGGCCGACGGTCAAGCGGATGCAGGCCCTCGCGAAGGAGACCGGCATGGTGCTGGTCGTCCCGGTCTACGAGGTCGAGCAGTCCGGCTTCTACTACAACACCGCGGCGGTCATCGACGCCGACGGCAGCTACCTCGGCAAGTACCGCAAACACCACATCCCGCAGGTCAAGGGCTTCTGGGAGAAGTACTACTTCCGGCCCGGCAACCTCGGCTGGCCGATCTTCGACACCGCGGTCGGCCGGATCGGCGTCTACATCTGCTACGACCGGCACTTCCCCGAGGGCTGGCGCGCGCTCGGCCTGGCCGGGGCGAAACTCGTCTTCAACCCCTCCGCCACCAGCCGCGGCCTCTCGGCCTACCTGTGGCAGCTCGAACAACCCGCCGCCGCGGTGGCCAACGAGTACTTCGTGGCCGCGATCAACCGGGTCGGCGTGGAGGAGTACGGGGACAACGACTTCTACGGCACCAGCTACTTCGTCGACCCGCGCGGCCAGCTGGTCGGCGAAGCGGCCAGCGGCACCGAGGAGGAACTCGTGGTCCGCGACCTGGACTTCGACCTCATCGACGAGGTCCGCCAGCAATGGGCCTTCTACCGGGACCGCCGCCCGGACGCCTACGGAACCCTGACGGAGGGCTGAGATGGGAGCGCACGCGGAGCTGTACGCCCGCCGCCAGGCGGTGCTGCCGAGCTGGCTGTCCGCCTACTACGCCGAGCCGATCGAACTCGACCGCGGCGAAGGCAGGCACGTCTACGACAGCGAGGGCAACCGCTACCTGGACTTCTTCGGCGGCATCCTGACCACGATGACCGCGCACGCCCTGCCCGAGGTGACCAAGGCGGTCACCGAGCAGGCAGGCAAGATCCTGCACACCTCCACGGTGTACCTGAGCCGCCCGATGGTCGAGCTGGCCGAGCAGATCGCCGCGATCTCCGGCATCCCGGACGCGCGGGTGTTCTTCACCGCCAGCGGCACCGAGGCCAACGACGCGGCCCTGTTGCTGGCCACCGGCGCGCGCCGGTCCAACCACGTGCTGGCCATGCGCAACAGCTACCACGGGCGCTCCTTCTCCGCGGTCTCCATCACCGGCAACTCCGGCTGGTCCACCACCAGCCTCTCCCCGTTCCAGGTCTCCTATGTGCACGGCGGCAACCGGTTCCGCGGCCCGTTCCGCGAGTTCTCCGACGCCGAGTACATCAACGCCTGCGTCGAGGACCTGCGCGATGTGCTCGACCAGGGCGACAAGAACGCGGCCGCGCTGATCGCCGAGCCGATCCAGGGCGTCGGCGGGTTCAGCGTGCCCCCGGACGGGCTCTACGGCGCGCTCAAGGAAGTCCTGGACGAGCACGGCATCCTGTGGATCGCCGATGAGGTGCAGACCGGCTGGGGCCGCACCGGCGAGAACTTCTGGGGCTGGCAGGCCCACGGCGCCACCCCGGACATCGTCACCTTCGCCAAGGGCATCGGCAACGGCATGTCCATCGGCGGCGTGATCGCCCGCGCCGAGATCATGAACACCCTGCGCGCGAACTCGTTGTCCACCTTCGGCGGCAGCCCGATCACCATGGCCGCCGGCCTGGCCAACCTGCGCTACGCCCTGGACAACAACCTCCAGGCCAACGCCCTGGAAGTGGGTGGCTGGCTCAAACAGGAACTGTCCTCGGCCACCGCGCTGCTGCCGGTGGTCGGCGATGTGCGCGGCAAAGGGCTGATGCTGGGCGTCGAACTCGTCCGGCCCGGCACCCTGGACCCCAACCCGGCCGCCGCCACCGCCACCCTGGAGGCCGCGCGCGCCGGTGGACTGCTGATCGGCAAGGGCGGCCTGCACAACAACGTGCTGCGGCTGGCCCCGCCGCTCTCGCTCACCAGGGCCGAGGCCGAGGAAGGACTGCGGGTGCTACGCCACGCGCTGACCGTGGCCGGGGAGGAAAACCCATGAGCCGCACCGTGATCCGCAACGGCCTGGTGATCACCGCGGCCGACGAGCTGCGCGCCGACGTGCTCATCGACGGCGAGAAAGTGGTGGCCCTGGCCGCGCCCGAATCCGGACTCGCCGAGTCCTTCGCCACCGGCGCGGACACCGTCCTGGATGCCACCGGCCGCTACGTGCTGCCCGGCGGCGTGGACTGCCACACCCACATGGAACTGCCCTTCGGCGGCACCTTCGCCGCCGACACCTTCGAGACCGGCACCCGCGCCGCGGCCTGGGGCGGCACCACCACCATCGTCGACTTCGCCGTGCAGACGCCCGGCATGTCGCTGCGCGAGGGCCTGGACGCCTGGCAGGCCAAGGCCGACGGCCAGTGCGCCATCGACTACGGCTTCCACATGATCATGGGCGAGGTCACCCCGAACTCGCTCAAGGAAATGGACCAGCTCGTCGGCGAGGGCATCTCCAGCTTCAAACTGTTCATGGCCTACCCCGGCGTGTTCTACAGCGACGACGGCCAGATCCTGCGCGCCATGCAGAAGGCAGCCGACAACGGTGGCCTGATCATGATGCACGCGGAGAACGGCATCGCCATCGACGTGCTCATCGAACAGGCCCTGCAACGCGGTGAGACCGATCCGCGCTACCACGGCCAGGTCCGGCACGCCTTCCTGGAGGCCGAGGCCACCCACCGCGCCATCCAGCTCGCCAGGGTGGCAGGCGCGCCGGTCTACATCGTGCACCTCTCCGCCGCCGAAGCCCTCGCCGAGGTGGCCCGCGCCAGGGACAACGGCGTCAACGCCTTCGCCGAAACCTGCCCGCAGTACCTCTATCTGTCCACAGAGGACCTCGCGCGGCCGGGATTCGAGGGGTCCAAGTACGTCTGCTCCACCCCGCTGCGACCCGAACAGCACCAGGCCGAACTGTGGAAGGGCCTGCGCACCAACGACCTCTCCGTGGTCTCCACCGACCACTGCCCGTTCTGCTTCAAGGGCCAGAAGGAACTCGGCCTCGGCGACTTCTCCAAGATTCCCAACGGATTGCCGGGCGTCGAGCACCGGATGGACCTGCTGCACCAGGGCGTGGTGGACGGCCAGATCAGCCGCAAACGCTGGATCGAACTCGCCTGCGCCACCCCGGCCCGGATGTTCGGCCTGTACCCGCGCAAGGGCACCATCGCACCCGGGTCCGACGCCGACGTGGTGATCTACGACCCCAAGGCGCGACAGACCCTCTCCGCCGAGACCCACCACATGAACGTCGACTACTCCTGCTACGAGGGCAAGACCATCACCGGCAAGGTCGACGTGGTGCTCTCCCGCGGCAAGGTGGTCATCTCGGAGAACACCTACCTCGGCAGCAAGGGCCACGGCTCCTTCCTCAAACGCGACACATGTCAGTACCTGGTGTGAGGACAGCGATGCGCACGATCAACCACTGGATCGGCGGCAAGACCGTCGAGAGCACCTCCGGCCGCCACGGCGTGGTGACCAACCCGGCCACCGGCGAACAGACCGCACAGGTCGCGTTCGCCGATGTGTCCGAAGTGGACAGTGCGGTGGCCGCGGCCAAGGACGCGCTGACCTCCTGGCGGAACTCCTCACTGGCCACCCGCACCCGGATCCTGTTCGCCTACCGGGAACTGCTGCTGCGGCACCGGGACGAGATCGCCGCCCTGCTCACCGCCGAACACGGCAAGGTCACCTCCGACGCCGCGGGCGAGGTCTCCCGCGGCCTGGAGGTCGTCGAATTCGCCTGCGGCATCCCACAACTACTCAAGGGCGGGCTGTCCATCGGCGCCTCCACCGGCGTGGACGTGCACTCCATCCGGCAGCCGGTCGGCGTGGTCGCGGGCATCACCCCGTTCAACTTCCCGGCCATGGTGCCGCTGTGGATGTTCCCGCTGGCCATCGCCTGCGGCAACACCTTCGTGCTCAAACCGAGTGAGAAGGACCCCTCCGCGGCGCTGCGGGTAGCCGAACTCATGGCCGAGGCCGGGCTGCCCGAGGGCGTGCTCAACGTGGTGCACGGCGACGCCACCGCGGTCAACCGGCTGCTGGAACACCCGGACGTGGCCGCGGTCAGCTTCGTCGGCTCCACCCCGGTCGCCCGGCACATCCACCAGACCGGCACCGGCAACGGGAAACGCGTGCAAGCCTTGGGCGGGGCCAAGAACCACATGGTCGTGCTGCCCGACGCCGACCTGGACCTGGCCGCCGACGCGGCCGTGTCCGCCGCCTACGGCTCGGCGGGGGAACGCTGCATGGCGATCTCCGTGCTGGTCGCCGTCGGCGGCGTCGGCGACGACCTGGTCCGCCGCATCCAGGACCGCATCGCCGCGCTCACCATCGGCCCCGGCACCGATCCCGGCTCCGACATGGGCCCGCTGATCACCCGCGAACACCGGGACAAGGTCGCCGGATACGTTGCCGCGGGCGAAAAAGAAGGCGCGACGGTCGTCGCCGACGGCCGGGACGTCGCGGTTCCGGGCCACGCCAACGGTTTCTGGCTCGGCGTCAGCCTGGTCGACCACGTCACCCCCACGATGAGCGTGTACCGCGACGAGATCTTCGGCCCGGTGCTCTCGGTGGTCCGGTCACCGTCCTATGAGGACGCTCTCGGCCTGGTCAACGACAACCAGTGGGGCAACGGGGTGGCCATCTTCACCAGGGACGGCGGGGTGGCCCGCAAGTTCCAGCTGGAGGTCGAGGCCGGGATGGTCGGGGTCAACGTGCCCATCCCGGTGCCCGTGCCGTACTACCCGTTCGGGGGCTGGAAGGCCTCGCTGTTCGGCGACCACCACGCCTATGGTGCGGACGGGGTGCACTTCTACACCAGGGGAAAGGTCGTCACCACCCGCTGGCCCGACCCGGCCACCAGTAGTGTCGACCTGGGGTTTCCACAGAACCGCTGAGTTGAGGGGACACAATGGACTTCGGACTGGTGCTGCAGACCGATCCACCGGCCTCGGCCGTGGTCGAGCTGATGAAACGGGCCGAGCGAGCGGGCTTCGACTACGGCTGGACGTTCGACTCCTGCGTGCTGTGGCAGGAACCGTTCGTCATCTACAGCCAGATCCTGGCCCAGACGGAGCGGCTGATCGTCGGGCCGATGGTGACCAACCCTGGCACCCGCGACTGGTCGGTCACCGCGTCGTTGTTCGCCACCCTCAACGACATGTTCGGCAACCGCACCGTCTGCGGCATCGGGCGCGGTGACTCCGCGATGCGGGTGATCGGCAACAAGCCGAACACCCTGGCCCGCCTCGGCGAGTCCATCCGGGTCATCCGCGACCTCGCCGAGGGCCGCCCCGCCACCATCGGCGACCAGGAGGTCCGCATCCCCTGGGTCCGCGACGGCGAACTCCCGGTCTGGATGGCCGCCTACGGCCCCAAGGCCCTCGCCCTCACCGGCCAGGTCGCCGACGGCTTCATCCTGCAACTGGCCGACCCGTTCCTCACCGAGTGGATGGTCAAGGCCGTCCGCGACGCCGCCGAACAGGCGGGCCGCGACCCCGGCTCGATCACCATGTGCGTGGCGGCTCCGGCCTACGTCACCGACGACCTGGCCCACGGCCGGGACCAGTGCCGCTGGTTCGGCGGCATGGTCGGCAACCACGTCGCCGACCTGGTTTCCCGGTATGGCACCGATTCCAGCATCGTGCCGCAGGCGCTGACCGACTACATCAAGGGCCGCCAAGGCTACGACTACAGCCACCACGGCCGCGCGGGCAACCCGGACACCGAGTTCGTCCCCGATGAGATCGTGGACCGCTTCTGCCTGATCGGCCCGCCGGAGAAACACATCGAACGCCTGGAACACCTGAAATCCCTTGGCGTGCACCAGTTCGCCGTCTACAACATGCACGACGCCAGAGAAGCCACCATCGACACCTACGGCGAGAAGATCATCCCAGCCCTGCGCGGCTGACCCCCGCACCCGAGTGTTGGCCGTTGTCGTACGCCACGTTGGCGGTTGTGGGCGGCAGGTCCGGGCCCGCGGGACTCGCGGGCCCGGCCTGGGTGGCATCGGCGCCGCATCCCCGCGTGCGATGCCGGCGGGCGTCGGCGATGCTGTGCGGGTGGAGTACGTGTCCCGAGTGCCGCGACCGCCGCTGGACGGGCTGATCGACGACCTCTACTACCTGGAGGGGGTGCCGCCGTACGCCCGGCTGACGCTGCCGCCGAGCCCGTCGGCGTTGCTCATCGTCAACCTCGGGGCGCCATTCCGCATCCGCGCCGGCGCCGACATCGAGACGGCCGGGTACGCCGACGGCTGCGTGATCACCATGCCCACCCGCGCGTGGGAGTTCGGCTACCCACTCCCGACCCGGTCCGTCGGCGTGCACTTCAAGCCGTGGGGGCTGGCGCCGTTCCTGCCGATGCCCGCGGCCGAGCTGTGTGACCGGCCGGTGACGGTGGAGCAGGTGTGGGGCAGGCCCGCCATCGCCGGGCTGCGGGACCGGCTGGCCACGGCGGAGGGACCGCACGAGATGCTGACGCTGCTGGAGGAGGAGCTGCTGCGACGGCTGGGCGAGACCCCCGGCCTGGGGCTGGTCCGTCATACGAGCGGCGTCATCGCGGCGACCGGCGGGGCGGTGCCGATCGGCGAGCTGAGCGTGGCGGCCGGTGTCAGCAGCACTCATCTGGCACAGCGGTTCAAGGCGCTCATCGGCGTCACGCCGAAGCGGCTGGCCCGCACCCACCGCTTCGCCGCCACCGTGTTCGCGATCAACCCCGCCGAACCGATCGACTGGGGCGAGCTGGCCGGTGGCGCGGGCTATTTCGACCAGGCCCACTTCGGCCACGAGTTCCGGGAGTTCACCGGGCTCACACCGACCCGGTACCTCGAAGTCCGGCGGCGGTTCCTGCGCGAACATCCCGGCCACACGCTGGACGGCTGGCCGCTGCCCGCCGATTGATTTCTTACAAGACCGACAGCTCACGACCCGCTAATTTGGGGCCCCCAAAGCAGAGGAGCGCCCCGTGGGCAAAGTGGTCATGTACGCCTCGGTGTCAGTGGACGGTTTCATCGCGGACGAGAATGACCAGCCCGGACCGCTGTTCGACTGGTTGTCCAACGGTGAGGTCCCGCTGGAGGAGAGCGGCTTCGTGAAGGTGTCGCAGACCTCCTACGACTACACCCGGCCGTACTGGGACCAGATCGGGGTGACCATCGCCGGCCGCCGCGTCTTCGACCTGACGGACGGCTGGGACGGGAAGCCGCCGAGCGGGATCGACCACGTGGTCGTCGTGACGCACCGCCCCGCGCCCGAGGGCTGGGACTCCGAGGCTCCGTTTCACTTCGTCGACGGCGTCGAGGCAGCCGTGGCCAAGGCGCGGGAGCTTGCCGGTGACCGCATCGTCGAGGTCGCCGCCGGCGACGTCGGCGGCCAGGCGCTTGCCGCGGGCCTGGTCGACGAGGTGCGCATGGACGTCGTACCCGTGGTGTTCGGCTCCGGCAAGCGCTACTTCGGATCGGTCAACGCGCAACACCTGCTGGCAGATCCGGACCTGATGATCCAGGGCAACCGAGTCCTTCACCTGCGCTACCAGGTACGCCGCTGACCAATCCCCCCGCCGGTGTGTTGGCCGTTGTCGTACGGCGTGTTGGCCGTTGTCGTACGGGGCGTTGGCCGTTGTGGGACGGCGGGTGGGTCAGCTCGCCGCCAGGACCGCGAGGGCCAGTTCCCCCCACCGCTCCCCTGACGCCACCCCCGGCTCCACCGCGCACTGCACCGCCAACCCGCGCACCACCGCCGACACCGCCACCGCCGCCCGCTGCGCCCGCGCCTCCCCCAGCCGCCGCCCGTCCAGCACCCGCCCGGTCAGCAACGCGGTCAGCGCCCGCCGGCTGCCCGCCCCGAACTCCCCCAGCGCCCGCTCCGGCTCCGCGCTCCCCAGCACCAGCGAGAGCGCCTCCACCTCCAGCCGCAGCGTCCGCCATCCGTCCACAGTGGACACAACCTGGTGGTACGCCCGCACGTAACGCCGCACCACCTCCCTGGCATCCACCTCCGGCTCGGCCGCCAGGACCCGGATCTCCGACTCGACCTGGTCGGACAGGTCGGCGAGTACCGCGTGCAGCAGGGCCTGTTTGGAGCCGAACAGGGAGTAGATGGCGCCGATGGTCAGGCCCGCTTCGGTGGCGATGGCCTGGATGCCGACCGCCTGGTAGCCCTCGGCCAGGAACAGGCGCCGGGCCGCGGCGAGCAGTGCTTCGGTGTTGTGGCGTTTGGATTCCGCTCTTCTGCCGGACATGAGCCAAATGATAGCGTCGCTATTCAATAGCGGTGCTATCAGATTGGATGATCATGACTGACGCGCTCAGGAAGGTGCTGGACGCCCTGCCTGAACTGGGGCGATACCCCACCGTGGATGAGTCACAGGCGGAGCTGGACGAGCTGGCGGCGCGGTATCCGGACCTAGTCACCGTGCGGCGGATCGGGACCTCGCGGCTGGGTGAGCCGATCCGGGTGGCGTCCATCGGAACGGGCGAGCGGGACGCGCTGGTGCTGGGCGGTCCGCATCCGAATGAGCCGGTGGGCGGGCTGACCGTGCGGGAGCTGGGGCGACTGCTGTGCGCGGAGCCCTGGTCGCGGGCCGGGCTGCGGTGGCAGCTGGTGCCCTGCATTGATCCGGACGGGGCCCGGTTGAACGAGACCTGGTACGGGGTTCCGGGAGATCGGGACGCCTATGGGCGCGGGTTCTACCGGCCTGCCATGGACGAGCAGCCGGAGTGGACGTTCCCGCACCTGGCCGAGACGGGGTACTTCGATCGGATGTTGCCGGAGACGGTGGCCCTCGCCCGACTGATCGACGAGGTGCGGCCGGTGTTGCTGGCCTCGCTGCACAACGCGGAGTACGGCGGGGCCTTCCACTACACGACCGCCACCGATCCGGCGCTGGCCGAACTGCTGGCCGCGGTGCCGGGGTGGTTCGGGGTGCCGTTGCAACACGCGGTGTATGAGGTGCCGGGCAGTTTCCAGCTCACGCCGGGAGTGCTCCGGATGCCGACCGTGGCCGAGCTGACCGAGGGCGCGCCACCAGGGGACGGGTCGTTCGGGGCGAGCAGCGGCGAGTACGCGAGCAGGCACGGGGCCGTCACGGTGATCACCGAGGTGCCAATGTGGGCCGATCCCCGCGCCGCCGACTCCCTACCGACCGGTCGGTTGATGGACGAAATCGTGACTGGACTGCTGGCCGAGCTGACCGGCGCGGAGGAGGCGGTGACGGGGGTGCTGGACTCGGCGCGGTCCTCGGTCCTGCTGAACACCCCGCACCAGCGTGCGCTGACCGATGTGCTGACCGGAATGCGACGGATCGGCGCGGGCTGGCGGCGACTGGCGGGCACCGCCGAGGGTGCGCGGCCGGCGACCGTGGCCGATGAGTCCGCGTTCCTCGCGTTGCCGCACACGCTGCGACTGCGGGCGGCGGGCACGTTGTTGCGGGTCCTGGACGCCGAGCGGGCCAGCGGCAACGTGCCGCCGGCGATCCGCGCCGCGCACGCTCGCGCCGAAGCCCTGTTCACCGGGTGGCGCGAGGCCGCCGACCGTCAGCCCGGCACGCTGATCCCGCTGCGGGCGCAGGCCGGGATCCAGCTGGGCTCGATCCTGGCCACGGCCGCGCACCTGGTCAGAACGTGAAGCGGAACTCGCGGAACATGGTGCGCCAGCCCGGGATCGCGTGCCCGAGCCGGTACAACAGCCGGTAGCCGCGGGCCGGGATCCTGGCCCAGTGCGTGGTGAACGGCGGCTGTGCGACGCAGCGCAGCCGCGGGTGCCAGGCTTCGACCTCCCGGCCGTCCCGGATGCCCCACCGGCCCAGCGGCGACAGCCGGGCCAGCCAGGGCGCGCCGCCGTCGAACTGCAACTCGCCGGTGCCGAAGTGCTCGACGAGTCGCTGGACCAGGCCCCGCACCTCGGCGCCGTCCAGGTACGGCAGCAGCCCCTCGGCGATGATCAGCGCGGGGCGGTCGGCGGGGATCCCGGCCAGCCAGGCCGGGTCGGTGACCGAGGCGCCGATCAGGTGGTAGTGCTCGCGTTCCGGGTACAGCCTGCGGCGCAGCTCGACGACTTCGGGTTTGTCCAGGTCGTACCAGTCCACTGTGGACGGAGGGTCGAGTCTGAGCATGCGGCTGTCCAGGC
Organism: Crossiella sp. CA198; assembly: GCF_052078295.1. Taxonomy (NCBI): domain Bacteria; kingdom Bacillati; phylum Actinomycetota; class Actinomycetes; order Pseudonocardiales; family Pseudonocardiaceae; genus Crossiella; species Crossiella sp. CA198. Next base: position 34,224 of record NZ_JBQJIM010000034.1, on the reverse strand, counting down.
CGCAGCCCAGATGCAGCACCACGGCGTCCGGGTGACGGCGCAGGAAATCCGCGGCCCACTCGTCGAGCTGGGTGGCGCGCAAGGCGACCAGGTACTGGTTGCTCTCCGGGCGGACCCGGCGGTGCAGCTTGGGGAAGTCGTAGTCGATGCGGCGGATCGCCTCGGCGGCGTGGTGGTCGCCCAGGATCGGGTGCCGTGAGCCGCTTTCCCAGGCGCGCAGGTACAGCGTGCCGAGCAGGGTCCAGGTGACGTCGTTGTCGGCGACGCCGGTGAAGTCGAGCCGCTGCGCGCTCATGGGGCCAACCGTAGTCGGGCGGCCAGGCCGTCCAGGTGCCGGGTCAGGCCGTGCTCGAACAGGCCGTCCAGGTCCTCCACCGCACTGGAGTCCATTGTGGACAGGCAGGGGTAGCGGCCGGACTCCAGGTGCACCATGATCTCCTGCTCCTGGGCCTGCCACCACTCGGTGGCGCTGAGCCCGGTGTCCTTGCTCGCCTGCAGTTCGGCGGCGTGGCTGAGCGCGACGCCGCGGACGAAGGCGGGGATGGTGACCGCCTCCCGGACCCGTTCGGCCCGCCCCAGGCCGAGTCCCGCCAGGGCGGCCAGGGTCCATTCGGTGTGCGCCATGGCTTCCGGGATCAGCCGGGGCCTGGTGATGGAGACCAGTTCGGGCAGCCAGGGGTGCGCGCGGTAGATGGCCCACTGGATGCGGGAGACCGCGGTGAGCCTGGCCCGCCAGCCCGGCGGCGCCGGGGCGGGCAGCGGGTGACTGCCGAAGACCCGGCGCATCATCAGGTGCACCAGTTCGTCCTTGCCCGCCAGGTGCCGGTACAGCGACATGGGTCCGGTGCCCAGATCGGTGGCCAGGCGGCGCATGGTCACCGCGTCCAGGCCCTCGGCGTCGGCCAGCTTGATCGCGGCGGCGGTGATCCGGGCCCTGGTCAGCGTCGGCGCGGTCGCGGGCGTGCGCCGCGGACCGTGCACGGGGGCGCGAACCACGGTGCCCGCGCCGGGGTGGGTCTCGACCAGACCTTGCTGGCGCAACAGATCCAGGGCCTTGGCCGCGGTGGCCAGCGCCACGCCCCACTCGCGCATCACCACGCGGGTGGACGGCACCCGGTCGCCGGGCAGCAGCTCACCTGCGGTGATGCGCGCGGCCAGCTCGGCGGCAATCCGCCGGAACGGCGGCACGGAATCGTTCACAGCGACAAGTGTACTAGTACAGCCCGGTGGGCTTATCTCCCCTATTCGCCCGATTTCGTTGCGAGCACTCGGCCAACGTCGGCACAGTTGAGCCATGACACCGATACAGCGTACGCAGGACGCGGTGCGGATCCTGTGCGACGCCTTCCTGGAGGACGCGCCCATGCGGTGGCTCTTCCCCGGAGCACCCGAACAGCGACGGCTCAGCGCGGGCCGGCTGTTCGAGGGGGCGGTGGCCGAATCCGCCGCGGCGGGCACGCTGGCGATGGCCGGCGCGGACGCGGTCGCGGTGTGGCTGCCGATGCCGGTCGGCGCGCACGTGGCGCCGCCGCCCGAGGTCGAGCTGCCCGAGCGGGTGCGGATCATGGTGGAGTTGTTGGCACAGCGGCATTCCACCGACCGCGCGCACCTGTACCTGGCGTTCCTGGGGGTGACGCCGGACAAGCAGGGGACCGGGATCGGCGGCGCGTTGCTGGCCGAGGGCTTGCGCCGGGCCGATGCCGAGGGCCTGCCCGCGTACCTGGAGGCCAGTTCACTCCGCAACCTGCCGCTGTACGAGCGGCACGGATTCCACCGGCTCGGCGAGCCGATCACCCTGCCCGACGGCCCGTCGGTGTGGCCGATGTGGCGCGAGAACAAGGAGAACTGAGATGGCACAGCAGATCGTCGCCGGGGGCGGCGCGGCGGATTTCCCGACGGTGCGGCTGGTCAGCGCCGAGGGCGACCAGCAGGCGATCGGGCGAACGCTGGCCGAGGCGGCCCGGGAGACCTATGGCTGGCGGCCGATTCCGGCCGACCGGCGCAAGGCTCGGGCCCGGCGGCGCTGGTTCGAGCGGAACTGGCCGCAGCACCACGAGCGGATGCGCGGGGCGGCTGCCGCGCTGGGCCTGGACTTCACCGCCGATGAGTTCTATGTGGACAGTCTGTTTCCGCTGCCTGCGGGCTCGGCCTGCTCGGCCACCTACCTGCCGCCGGGGCTGACCGAGGAAGGGCGTGGCCTGCTCGGTCGCAACTACGACTTCTTCACCACCAGCCAGTCCGAGCTGTTCGCGCTGATGACCGGCGCGCAGCCGCCCGCGACCGCCGAGGTGCCGATGGCCTCGCGGCCGACCCTGGTGCACAGCAGGCCGACCGACGGCCCGGCCACGCTGGTGCTGACCATGGACACCCTGGACGGCTGTATGGACGGGATCAACGAGCACGGCCTCGCCGTGGTGCTGCTGATCGCCGACGCGGAGAACGCCTCCCCGCCGGTGGATGAGGGCCCGCAGGTCGGGGTGTCCAGCGTGCAGCTGCCCCGTTTCCTGCTGGACACCTGCCGCAACGCCGAGGAGGCACGCGCGGCGCTGCTGGACGCCAAGCAGTACGACATGGGCACTCCGCTGCACTACCTGGTCGCGGACGCCGGCGGCGACTCGTTCGTCTGGGAGCGGGTCAGCGGGAACGAGCACATCACCGACGGCGACGGCGCGCTGTGCGTGACCAACCACCTGCTGCACCGGCACCCGGACGCGACGAACCTGCCCGCCGACAACGCCGAGACCCTGCTGACCTACCAGCGCTACCAGCAGCTGGCCAAGAGCACCGACGCGACCATGTCCGCCGACTCGCTGCGTGCCGCACTGGCCGAGATCGGCTTCGACGCGGACTCCCCCACCGACTACCCGGTCCGCACCCTGTGGCGCACCGTGTTCGATCTGGGCGCGCGCACCATGTCGACCCGGTTCTACCTGGATGACCTGCGGCAGAGCGCGGAGCTGAGCTACTCGGTCTGAACACAGGCGAACCCGGGTCCGCGGTGGACCCGGGTTCGTCCGTCAGCACACCGCGGCTCAGCCCGGCAGCCCGACCAGCTCCTCGTTCTCGGAGAGCAGCTCGATCTCGACGTCGAAGTCGACCGGCGATTCCGGTTGCACCACCTCGGCCGGCGGCGCGGGGACCGGGTCCACGGCAGCGGAGGCGTTGGGGGCGAACAGGATCAGGGCGGCGCCGGAGAGCAGAGCGGCAACCACGGTCCAGAGCTTGCGCAAGACGCAGGTTCCTTTTCTCGAGGTTCGACTGTGGGTGCCCGCCCGAGTTTTCCGGCCCCGCCCCGATTTGCCAACCCGCTCGATCGGGTGTCGAGGTGCCCAGGGGCGCAAACACCCGGGCCGGGTGCCAGTCCGCCGACGTGCGCCGACAACCGGTCGAGGCTGGCATACCCTCGACCGGCCAACCATATCGGCAGCACGCCGGACAGACCTGGCACAGTGCTTTCTGAGAGCACCGTGATGAAGTCCGCTGGGAGAACAGCGAACCGGAGAAGCTTTGGGTACAGCGTCAACACCGAACACGTCCACAGAGGACGCTCGTGCGGCGGTACAGCCCTGGCGACCCGGTCCGAAGTGCGGCGGTCGAGCCTGCGCAGTCGAGCACTACCGTACACCCTCGGCCGAACCCGGCCAGCCGGGCCGGGCCCGTGACCTCGGTCTCCACCGCTGGTTGACCCTGGTCAGCGCGGGTAGCGAAGTCCGTTGAAGTTCACCCGGAGCGAGTAGACCGAGCTGGTCGCGCAGATGTACAGGTGGTTGCGCTTAGGGCCGCCGAAGGTCAGATTGGCGCACACCTCGGGCACCCGGAGCTTGCCGAGCAGCGTGCCGTCCGGGTCGAAGCAGTGCAGCCCGTCCCCCGCGGCCAGCCACACCCGGCCCAGCTCGTCCAGCCGGATCCCGTCCGGATTGCCCGCGCCGCAGTCGGCGAAGACCTCGCCACCGGCGAGGGTTCCGTTGTCCCGCACGGCGAACCGCCGGATATTCCGGCCCCGGGTGTCCACAATGTACAGAGTCTGTTCGTCGGCGGAGAAGGCCAGCCCGTTGGGGCGGACGAAATCGTCGGCGACCCGGGTGACCGCGCCGTCCGGGTCGACGCGGTAGACGTGACAACCCTCGGTCTCGCTCTCCGCGCGGTTGCCCTCGTAGTCGCTGTCAATGCCGTAACTGGGGTCGGTGAACCAGAGCGAGCCGTCGGCGCGTTCGACGATATCGTTGGGACTGTTGAGTTTCCGCCCCCGCCACTGCTCCGCGAGCACGGTGATCGACCCGTCGGCCTCAGTGCGGGTGACCCGGCGCGCACCCTGCTCACAACTCACCAGCCGACCACGGCGATCAACGGTGTGCCCGTTGCTGTGGCTGGCGGGCTGCCGGAAAACGCCGACCGCGCCGGTGGTCTCGTCCCAGCGCAGCATCCGATCGTTGGGAATGTCGCTGAACACCAGGTACCGCCCAGCCGGGAAGTACGCGGGCCCTTCCAGCCACCGCCCACCGTCGAAGAGCACCTCCAGGTAGTCATCGCCCCCGGCCCGCCGGAACCGCTCATCCAGCACCTCGAACACGGCCTTGACCCGATCCGCCATCTCACCCTCCCTGGTGAACTACATTCACCAAGAAGCTAACATGGCCATATGAGGTTCAGTCGATGACGGATGACACAGATCGCGCCCTGCTCACCGAGCTACAGCGCGACGCCACCCAGTCCTATGCCACCCTGGGCGCCGCGGTCGGCCTGTCCGCGGGCGCGGCGCACGAGCGGGTGCGCAAACTACGCGAGCGCGGGGTGATCCGGCGAACCACGATCGAGGTCGACCCGGCAGCGGTCGGCGCGGGTGTGCTGGCCTTCGTCCTGGTGGAGTCCAACGCCTGGATGGGCGAGGCGGACACCAGCGAGGCCCTGGCCGCGCTGCCGGAGGTGCAGGAGGCGCACATCGTGGCCGGCGCCGCCTCAGTGCTGATCAAGGTCCGCACCGGGACCACCGAGCAGCTACAGGATGTGCTGCGCCGGGTGTTCGCGGTGCGCGGCGTCAGCGGAACGCAGACGGTGATGGTGCTGGAGACCATGTTCGAGCGTTCGGTCCACTGTGGACAAAAAGGTCCCGCAGGCGCGCCGGGCTGACAGTCGGCGCGCCCACGGGAGTTCACGGACCGGTCAGTTTCCGGTCAGTACCAGTGCGGACGGCCGCCCACGGCCCGGCCAGTGCCGCCGAGGACCGCGAGAACCAGTCCGATCACGACCAGCACCATGCCGATCGTCCACAGGACGGAAATGTCGGCCAGGAATCCGATGAGGAGCAGGATCGCGCCGAGAATGATCACGGGTTGCCTCCCTGGGATGTACGGGACGCAGATGGGATTACCGTTCTATGCCAGGCCAAACCTGGCGTTCGGGGCTCCGTGCTGCCGCCATTCGGCCGAGCAGCGGGCCGGGGCGGCGCGACTCCGCCCCGGTGCGCGCTAGGACCAGATCACCTGGAGCAGTGGCGAGGTGAGCTGGGTGAGCCCGGCGGTGGCGCAATCCAGGTTGGGGTTGAGCACCACCGGGAACGCGTTCGCGGTGTCCCCGGCCAGCGGCCCACTGGTGAACAACGCGCTGATCGTGATCGGACCGGCCAGCGGATCGGTGTTGACGGTGATCTCGAACTCGCTGACCTCACCGGTGTTCCAGGTCAGCACGGCGGTTTCCCGGATCGTCATGACCGGAACGCACGGCAGCAGACCGAGCGGCCTGCTCACCGTGCCCTGGCCGACCCGGACTCCGGACTTGAGGCGGGTGTACTGACCGTTGAGGGACAAGCAGTTCACCAGGCCGCCCCCGACGACGGCGTTGGCGGTGGTGTTGGTGGCGGTCAACGGTGGGTCGAAGTCGAACTGGAAGTTGCCGGTACAGGTCAGGTCCCCCACCGCCGCCGAGGCGGCGTGCGGGAGGAACATGGTCGCGAGCAGTGCGGCGCAGGCGGCGAGCAGAATCCGCACCCGGGCCGGATAACGACGAGCCACTGCGAACCTCCTTGTCTGCGTGCTTGGTGATCGCGGCGAGCATGGCAGCGGGATGGAGCAGCACCACAGCGGCCGTTCGGGTCACGCGTACCACAACTCGACCATCGCGCCGCCTGCCCGGAGCGGGTCGCCGGGTCGACCGCCGGTCGCGGGCGGCGATCCTGTCCTCCGATCCGCCAATTGTGTGCGCCGGCGCACGGTGGTAGTCCATTCGGCGACTTGCCCCGGACCCCGTCACTGGCATGGAATCTGAGTCCTGGGGCGAGGGGTATTGGAGTGTTGTGGCGGCGCATCCGCAGAGCGAGACCGTGCAACGACCAGACGAGGGCAAACGCCGGCGGTGGGCCTGGCTTGACCCGCGCTACATGCTCGCGGAGAACGGCGAGCAGCGGACCCGGTGGTTCATCGCGGTCATCCTGTTCGTGCAGCGGGCCTCCTACCTGATACCCGCCTCGATCGCGATGGCCAGCGCCGACCTGCACCGGCACACCAGTCCCACGCTCAACGGCGCGCTGCTGGGCGTGGCCTGGCTCTGGCAGGGCTACCTGCTCTACCGGATGCGCAGGCACGGCTGGTTCACCTACCGAACGGTCGGTATGGACGTTGTGCTGGCCTGTCTGCTGATGACCGTGGTGACCTCCAACGTGCAAGCCGGGTTCGAGTTCACCACGGTCAACTGGGCGCCGAAGTACGCCCTGGGCACCGCGGCCCTGATCGGCGCGGTGCTGCCGCTGCGCTGGGCGCTCGCGGTGGAAGTGGTGCCGATGGCCTGGTACGTGATCGCGCTGAGCAGTGAGACCCAGCCGGACCAGCCGCTGCTGCCCGCCGTGGTCGGGCACCTCAACTCGTGCATCTTCTTCGGCGCGATCCTCTACTTCATGACCCGGTACCTGACCGCGCAGGCCAAGTACCTGGACGAACAGACCGAGGCCCGATTGCGCGCGGAGACCCGGCAGGCCGCCGAGCGCGCCAGGTTCGAGACCCGGACCAGGCACTACCGGGCCCTGCACGACAACGCGCTGGCCACGTTGACCGCGATCGCCATGGGCGGGCTGGACCACCGGGGCGAGCAGGTGCGGAAACGCTGTGCCAAGGACGCGGAGTACGTGCGGCGGTTGATCGCGGCCGACACCACCAACTCCTTCACCGGCCTCGGCGACCGGCTGGCCGAGGTGGTCACCGACGCGGAGGCCCTCGACCTGCGGGTCCGCTACATGCCGGACACCGTGCCGGGGCACCTGCCGCACCACGTGGTGGAAGCGGTGGCCGACGCCTGCCGGGAGGCGCTGAACAACGTGGCCAAGCACGCGGGCACCGATCAGGCCTGGGTGACGGTGTCCTGGGTGGAGGACACCCTCAGCGTGCGGGTGGTCGACCGCGGGCGCGGGTTCGACCCGATCCGCACCCCGCGCGGGCAGGGGCTGAAGTCCTCGATCAGCGGGCGGATGCGGGAAATCGGCGGCAGCGTGCAGGTGGACTCGATGGCCGAGAACGGCACCTGCGTGGAACTGGTCTGGTCGCACGTGCCATAACCCGTTCCGTCCATTGCGGACAGAGAGTGGACAGTGATACGGGGTATCCCCCTTTCCGACGAAAGTCGTGACCGGAGGCTGCCTTCGCGGGTGGCCGGATACCGGGCGGGGGTGTTGGCTGGGAGACCACCCTGTACCGCCGCCGTGTGAGGAGTCCACCATGAGGAGACGACTTCGGCTGCTGCTCGCCGCGACCACCGTCGCGGCGCTGCCACTGGGGACCGCCGCCGCCGAACCGGCCGCGGTCCGCGTGATCGCACAGAACCTGGCCTACACCTGGGGCGTCGGATTCCTGCCCGACGGCTCCGCGCTGGTGACCGAGCGCAACAGCGCCAGGGTGCTGGCCATCAAGGGCACCGCGGTCAGCACCGCCGCGACCATTCCCGGGGTGCGCCCGGCCGGGGAGGGCGGGCTGCTGGGCATCGCGATCTCGCCGACCTACGCCAGCGACGGCCTGATCTTCGTCTACTACACCGCCGCGGGCGACAACCGGATCGCCCGGTTCAAGCTCGGCCAGACCCCGCAGGTGATCGTCACCGGCATTCCCAAGGCCAACATCCACAACGGCGGCCGGCTCGCCTTCGGGCCGGACGGCCACCTCTACGCGGGCACCGGCGACGCGGGCAACACCGCCAACTCGCAGAACCCCTCCTCGCTCGGCGGCAAGATCCTGCGGATGACCGCGGAAGGTCGTCCGGCCCCGAACAATCCCACCGGCACCCTGGTGTACTCGTTGGGGCACCGCAACGTCCAGGGCCTGGCCTGGGACGGCAAGGGTCGGATGTTTGCCTCGGAGCTGGGGCAGAACGCACAGGACGAGCTGAACCAGATCCAGGCAGGCGCCAACTACGGCTGGCCGACCTGCGAAGGCCGGTGCGGCAACCCGAGGTTCAAGGACCCGCTGCTGACCTGGACCACCGCGCAGGCCTCGCCGAGTGGGATCGCGGTCTACAACAACAACGTCTACCTGGCCGCGCTGCGCGGGCAGCGGCTGTGGCGGATCCCGCTGACCGACTCCGGAGTAGGTACGCCGACCGCGCTCTACCAGGGCACTTACGGCCGGATCCGGGACGCGGCGGCGGCTCCGGACAAGACGTTGTGGGTGCTGACCTCCAATGGTCCCACCGGTGTCGCCGGCGGTGACAAGGTGCTGAGCACCGACGGCTAGACCAATCAGACTCGAGCTGGCTACCGAAAGCCACAGATCCCGCCAGATTCGTGTGCCTTCTTGACTACCGGAAACCGTGTGGGCAGTTACGGTGGGGGCGCCAGACGCCACGTGCAGACCGCCGCCCTGCGCCAGACTGACCTGAGCCCGTCAAGGAGTACTCGTGTTGGTGGAGCGGTCATCCGAGCTGTCCGCACTTCGGGACGCGGTGCACAGTGCCCAGGCCGGCCAGGGCCGGACCGTGGTCATCGAAGGGCCCAGCGGGATCGGCAAAACGGCGCTGCTGGACGCGGCGGCCGAGTACGCGGTCACCGCGGGCAGCCACGTGCTGCGCGGGAGTTGCCGCGCCGAGGAACAGGACAGCGAGCTGGGCCTGGCCGCCCAGCTCGTCTCCCCGCTGCTGCGGGAGGGTGCGACCGGGCTGGACCTGTTGTCCGGCCCCGATGCCGCGGTGTGGAGCCGGTTGTGCCACCTGATGGCCGGACCGGCCGCGCCCGGCCCATGGTGCGTCTTCGCCGACGACGTGCAGTGGGCCGACCGCGCCTCGCTGGACCTGCTGGTGCGCTGCGCAGGCCACACCGCCGCGCTGCCCATCGCGCTGATCGTCACCGCGCGGGCGGGCAGCGGCGAGTCACGCGCGCCCGAGGCGGCCGCACTGCTCGAGGCCACCGGCGCCGAACCGATCCGGCCGGAACCATTGACCGAACGCGGAGTCGGGCTGTTGCTGCGCAACCGGCTCAACCAGCAACCCGCCGACGCCTTCACCATCTCCTGCCACCGGCTCACCGGCGGCGAGCCGCAGTTGCTGACCGCGGTGCTGGACTCGGTGCGGCGCAAGCAGATCGAGCCGCAGCCCGAACAGCTCTTCGCGTTGCGGGCCATTGTCGGCCAGCTGCGCACCGGACTCGCGGTGGCCCGGCTGCGCGCGGAATCGCGGGCGGTGCGGCGGCTGGCCGAGGTGATCGCGCTGCTCGGCGAATCGGCCAGCCTGGCCGTGGTGGGCGAGCTGATCGGACTGGAACCCGAACAGGCCGAACGGGCCGCGGCGCGATTACGGCAGCTGTCCATCTTCGGCAAGGGCGAACGGCTCACCGTCAGCGATCCCAAGGTGCGCCAGACAGTGCTGCGCTGGCTGCCCTCGCGTGATCACCACCGGCTGCGCATCCAGGCCGCGAAACTGTTGCGGGAACACGGAGAGTCCGCCGATCTCATCGCACCGCACCTGGTCTCCGCGCGGCCAGAGGGCGACCAGCAGGCGGTGGACGTGCTGCGCACCGCGGCCGGGAACGCGCTGCGGCGCGGCGACCATCGCTCGGCCACGGGGTACCTGCGTCGGGCTTTGGCCGAGCCGCCAACGGGTTCGCTGCGGGCCACCGTGCTCACCGAACTGTCCGCGGCCCGCTACCACACCGATCCGGGCGCGGCGGCGGACAGTCTCCTCGACGCGCTCGCGCTGGCGCCCACCGCGCGGGCGCAGGCGGCGTTGCTCACCAACTACCCGCACCCCACCGTGATCAGCGCGACGCCCGCGCTGGTCGGCGTGGTGAAGCGGATCGTGCCGCAGCTGTGGCCCGGTGAGGGCAGTGTGGAGCCCTCGCCGCTGCTGACCGCGGCCCGGTTGCTGGCGCTGGTGCCGGTGACCGATCCGCAGGACGCGGACACCCGGTACGGGTCGGTGCGGCGCAGCGTGCACCAGCAGTGGAACAACCTCAAGGCCACCAGGGTCGGCAGGCAGCTGCTGGCGGTGGAGGCCTACAACCAGGCGATCCGGTGTTCCGGGGAGATCGACCAGATCCGGGCGCTGGCCCGGCTCTCCCTCACCGACGCGCCGGACACCGCCGAGTTCCTGACCTCGCCGCTGCTCTACGGCGGGGCCGCGCTAGCGCTGACCGACGATCTGCCGGAGGCGCTGGCCGCACTGGACGCGCCGATCGTGGACGCGCAACGGAAAGGCTCCACCGCGCGGCTGGTGACCGGGCTGAGCTACCGGGCGATGATGCTGATCCGGCAGGGCCGGGTGCAGGACGCGATCGGCGAGGCGCGGCTGGCCGCGCGGTTGCTGCGCAAGGTGCCCGAGCACCCGAACCGGGGCGCGGTGGTGATCGCGCTGGGCGGGGCGCTGCTGGAGAACGGGCGGCCGGAACGGGCGGCGGCGGTGGTGCACAAGTACATCACCGACCGGGACGGCGGTTTCCAGGAATGGGACCAGGTTTTCGCGCTGTCCGGGCGGATCCGGTTGGTGCAGAAGGACGCCACCGGCGCGCTGCGGGACGCCCTGGACTGCGGGCGGCGGCTGGCCGAGGTCGGCTGGACCTATCCCGGTTGCGTGCCCTGGCGTTCGGTGGCGGCCATCGCGCACCTGATGCTGGGACAGACCAGACAGGGCTGGCCGCTGGTGGAGGAGGAACTGGAACGGGCCCGCAGCTGGGGTTCGCCGGAACCCCTCGGCGTGGCCCTGTGCACGGCGGCCCGGCTCACCGGGCACCGGGCCGGACTGCGGTACCTGGACGAGGCGGTGACGGTGCTGCGCGGCCGGACCAGCAGGCTGGAACTGGCGCGGGCGTTGATCCAGCGCGGCAAGGCCCGGCACGAGCTGGAGTTGGCTGGCGCGGACGAGTCGTTGCGCGAGGCGCTGCGGCTGGGCGAGCGCTGCGCGGCGCCGCGGGTGGTGACCAGGGCGCGGACGTTGTTGCGGGAGTTCGGGTTCCGGGCCGATGGCGGTGGCGAGCTGAGCCGGACGGAGTTGCGGGTGGCGGCGCTGGCGGCGGAGGGGCATACCAATCAGGAGATCGCGGAGCGGTTCCACGTGGGGCTGCGGACGGTGGAGATCCACCTGACGCACGCGTACCGGAAACTCGGCATCCGCGGCCGAGGCGAACTCGCCAAAGCCCTCGCCAAGGCCAACTAACCCCACCCGCCCGGGAAAACACCGGCGTGTTGGCCGTTCTCGTACGGCGAGTTGGCCGTTGTGGACGATGAGTTGGCCGTTGCGGGGCGGTGTGTTGACCGAGGCGCCACTTTGGTCCAACCCGGCGTACAAGTTGGGCCAACGCGGCGTACAAGTCGGGCCAACGCGGCGTACAAGTTCGGCCAACACGCCGGCCGGGGTTAGCCGGTTCGGCGGCGGCGGGGGATTTGGCGGGAGATGCCGTTGGCCGGGGCGTCGAGTTCGGCTGGTTCGGTGAAGGACCATTGGCGGGTGGGGGGTTTGGGGTCCATCCGCGGGATCGGGCGGGGTGGGGCCGGGAGTGGGAGCGAGGGCGGGCCGCCGCGGCGGGGAGCGGGCGCCGGGAGTGGGCCGGAGTTCTGGTCGGCGGGCCGGGGTGGGGCAGGCGAGGCGGGGAGCGGGCCGGGGATTCCGTTGCCGGGCCAGGAGTTGGCCACCGCGGCGGAGCGGCCGTTGCGGGCCGCCGCCGGGACCGGGACGCCGCGGAGTGGAGCGCCGTTCGCGGGAGCCGGGCCGTTGGGAACAGCGTCGCTGAAGCCCGGGCCGTTGGGGGCGGCATCGGTGAAGGCCGGGCCGTTGAAGGCTGGGCCGGTGAACGCCGGGCCGTTGGGGGTGGGGCGGAGGTTGGGTGCCGGGAACGGTGGGGGTGTCACCGGTCCCGGCACCCGGCCCCGCGCTGAGGGAGGCCGCGCGGGGGTGATGGTGGCGACCGACTCACGGTCGGGGGCGTGCAGTCTTGGCCTGGTCTGGCGGTCGAGTTCAGCGGTCCAGGACAGCAGAGCTTGGGGGCTGTTCAGGGCGACCAGGCCGACCAGTCTGCCGCCGCGGACGAAGCCGGTGACGCTCTGGTCGGCGCGGGAGGAGGGCAGCAGCTGCACGGTGTCCTCGCCGAGGGCGGGAATGCCCGCGCCCTGGATGCGCATGCCGTGTTGTTCGGACCAGAACCTGGGGATCGGGGTGAAGGGTTTGGCCGCCGCCCTGCCCGCGAGCAGGCTTTCGGCGGCGTGGCGGCCCATCTCGATCGCGTTGAGCCAGTGTTCGACCCGGCGGGGCCGGGCGTCGAAGCGCAGGTTGGGCCAGCGGGCGACATCGCCGGCGGCCACGATGTCACCGCGGCCCAGCACGTGACAGGTGGGTTCGCACAGCACGCCGTCGTCGATGGTCAGGCCGGAGCCGCGCAGCCAGTTCACCGCGGGCACCGAACCGGCGCACACCACCACCGCGCCGGCCACGATCACCTGGCCGGAGGACAGGTTCAGCACCACACCCTGTTGTTGCGGCAGCCAGTGCAGGACCTTCTCCCCCAGTGCCAGGTCGACCCCGTTGCCGCGGTGCAGGTCGGTGATCCGTTCGGCCAGTTGTGGGCCGACGGCCTTGCCCAGCAACACCTTCGACCGGCCGACGATGGTGACCTCGCCGCCGAGGTGGTGTGCGGTGGAGGCCAGTTCGCAGCCGATGAACCCGGCGCCGAGCACCACCAGCGGACGCCGGGTGCGTTGCAGGTTCTGGCGCAGGGCGAGGGCTTCGTCGACGGTGTGCAGGAAATGCACCCGCGGATCGTGCACCGGGACCCCTGGCAGGTGCCGGGGTTCCACGCCGGTGGCGATCACCAGGCCGTCGTAGCGCAGCTCCTCGCCGCCGGGTAGGTGCACCACCTGGCGACGCGGGTCCATGCCGAGCACGGGGGTGTTCAGCCGCCAGGTCGCGTCCAGTTCGGTGTAGCTGGGCAGCAGCAGATCGCTGGGCCGCAGCTTGCCGCACAACAGCTGTTTGGACAGCGGCGGCCGGTGGTAGGGCGGCGTCGGTTCGGCGCCGACCAGCACGATCTCGTCGGTGAACCCCAGTTCCCGCAGGCGTTCCGCGGTCCGCAGGCCGGCCACGCCACCGCCGACCACCACCACGCGTTCCCGTTTCCTCACTTGACACCACGCTCCTGGACGGTGATCGCGCGCATCGGACAGCACCGCGCCGCGGCCTTGGCCTGGGTGGCGAACTGCGCGTGCGGGCTGGTGTCGTACCGCAGCCGCCCGTCCTCCACCAGTTGGAACACCTCCGGCGCCGCGGTCTCGCAGATCCCGTACCGCTGGCACCGCTCGTTGTCCACGCTGACCCCGACCTTCCCTGCCCTCGGGTTGGGCGGCGCGGCCGGATCCTGCTGCACCGGCTGCACCGCCGGTTCGGCCGAGACCAGGCCGACCTTGGTGAGCAGCCGCGGCGGCAGGAAGCGCAGCGCGGTCAGCGTGATCACCGGCACCACCAGGGTGATCCCGGCGGTCTGCAGCAGCGCCAGGTTGCCGTTGGCGGCCGCGCCCAGCCAGGCGTGCACCACGGTCAGCCCGACCGCGAGGTAGCCGAGCTGGTGGAAGCGCAGCCAGTGCCGGTAGACCAGCCACCGGCGCACCGCCACCGAGATGGCCACCGCGGTCATCAGCTGCAACCCGATGATCCCGGCCGCGTGCCGGGCGAAACCGCCCTCGGCGAACGGCACCATGATCTTGACGACGCCGAAGTCGATGTCGGTGACGAAGATGAACGCGAAGCCGTGCAGCGAGCCGAAGGCGATGGTCATCACCGCCAGCATCATGTGTCCGCTGCGCAGGGCCTGCCTGCTGGTGGTGCGCCGCACCCACCCGGTGGCGGTCAGCACCCCCCAGACCAGGGTGAAGCACATCATGGCGTAGGCCAGCCTCGCGGAGAGCGCGGCCACCTGACGAACGCCGACGTCGTGCGATGAGTTCTGGGCGAGAATCACGCCCAACTCGGGGATGCCGGCGAGTTGGCTCAACACCGGATGCCTCCAGCGACTCGGGAGAAAATGGGGGCGAGGCGAAACCCGGGCGGCGTGGTGGGCGCCCCTGCCCGGCCGTGGCGAACGGGGAGGCACGGCCGGGCAGTGCGAATCAGTGTCAATACCTCCTCTCTTTCAGCAGCTCAATTACCTTGTTGGCACGCTGAACGAATTGCGGAGGCGGGCTCTACTGGAACAATTCCATTGTTGGACTCGCTCCAGAATGCGCCAGGCCGGCTATCGGGACTGCACGAACCGGACCACTCCGATGGTGGCCGCGGCCAGTCCGGTGCACAGCAGCAGCACCAGCAGGATCATCCCGCCGCCACCGGCGTCCTCGGTCCAGGAGGACGAGCTGGCATTGGCCACGTCCCTGGACTGCGGTTCGTCCACGGGCTGCTGGGCGGGCGCGGCCGGGGTCGGCTTGGCCTTGACCGAGGGCTTGGGCGCGGCGGGCGCCTTGGTGCTGCCAGGGGCGGCCGCGCCACCGGTGCTGGGCGCGGCGGCGGGGGGTTTGGCCGCGTCCGGGTTGGGCGCCAGCGGCAGCTCCTCGAAGTTGACCAGCTTGGTGCTCTCCAGCAACGTCATGTGCCGCATGACCGCGTTGATCGCCTCCTGGGCGAACTCGCGGACCAGGGTGTTGCGGGTGCCGGAGCGGACCGCGGCGACCACGGTGAAGACCTTGCCGTGCGCGGCGCGCAGCCGGTCGGCGAAGAGCTGGTCGAAGGCCGGGCCGGTGGCCCCGCGCAGTTCGGCCATCCAGCCCTGCTGATCGGCGTTGGGCTCGGCGGGCAGTTCGACCGCGAGCTGGCCTGCCACCTTCTTCACCCTGGTGTCCAGGACCTCGTGGTCCTTCATGATCAGCCTGCCGACCTCCTTGACCCGTGGTGCGGCCGCCCTGACCTGGGCTTCATCGCCCATGGGCATCTCCCACAGGCCGGCTTGACGGACCTTGACCAGCAGGTCGCGGTCGGCTGGGCCGAGTGGGCCGCACTCGGTCTGGGTCCAGCCGGAGCCGGCGGTCTCCTCGTCGAGCTGGGTCACCGGCGAGGTGGGCGCCGGGGCCTTGGCCTGCGGCGGTGGCGCGGCCGGTTTGGAGCTGACGGGGGGTGGCGGCGCCCCGGTCGGTTCGTCGGCCAGCGCGGCCCCGGCTGCGGCGAACGCGACGGCCGTGGCGGCGACGGCGAGCGCGCTCCCTCGCAGGAGCCTGGTCCGGACGGATGTCTCAGTAGCCACTTGCGGTGCCTCCATTCGCCGGCGCCGCCGCCTTCTTGCCGTCAGGGGTGGCCGCGTGCCAGGTGCCGCCCTTGCCGTGTCCTCTGGACTCGCCGGGCTTGGCGTCCTGGAAGAAGCGGTACAGCGGCCAGCCACCCACGGTCACCTGCTGCGCGCCGTCGGCCCGCTCGACGGTGCTGACCAGTGCCGGGTCGATCCCCTCGACCTGGAAGTTGCCGTCGGCGAGCACGGGCGGCCACTGCACGGCACAGGTGTCGGCGCAGTTGGATTTAGCCGGTTTGGCGGTGTCCTTGTCGAATCGGTACAGGGTATAGCCCTCGTGGTCGGTGATTACCTGACCAAGCGCGCCGACCTGCCGGGCGTGCATTAACGAGCTTTCGTGGCCGGGCTGGAAACTCGGTGGGGCGCCGTTATCGCCGCTGCCGCCGCCCGGGGAGTAGGCGTCCCCGCCACAGGCGGTGGCGGACAATGCGGCGGCGCAGGCTATAGCCGCCAACGCGGGGCCCCTACTGCCGCTGATTTTCATCTCGGTCACCTTTCCTGCTGCACATCACGCCAACGCCCAGGACTACGGATCTCCCGGAAGGGTGGTTCAGGACCAAATCCGCGATTACCGAAAAAAGGTGATCTGGGTCACATACGAGGTATGAAACTACGCTGGGTCATACCCCGGGCACAGCACGATGACGCCATGTCACAGCAACTTCTCGCCCACCACCGCAGAGCCCAGGGCCCCGCGCACCCGGGTGAAGAACTCGTCGAGTGGCTCAACCTGAACTTCGGCAGACGGCTGCTGCGCTTCACCACCGCGCTCACCGGAGGCGATCGCCAGTGGGCCGAGGACGTGGTTCAGGAGACCTGGCTGCGCGCCTGGCGCAACGCCGGGAAGCTGCGTCCCGAGACCGATCAGGTGCTGCCGTGGCTGTTCACCGTGGCCCGGCGGATCGTGGTGGACGGGGTCCGCCAGCGCCGGGCCCGGCCGACCGAGGTGGACCTGACCCAGCTCGGTGAGGCCACCGTGCGGGACGAGGCCGACCACGTGGTCATCAGCATCACCGTGGCCGACGCGCTCAACCAGCTCAGCAAGGAGCACCGGGACGCCATCCGGGAGACCTACCTGCGCGACCGCACGGTCAACGAGGCGGCCCGCATCCTGGGCGTGCCGCCGGGCACGGTGAAATCGCGGGTGTACTACGGCCTGCGCATGCTCAACCAGCTGTTGCAGGAGCGAGGGGTCACCCGGTGAGGACGGTGACATTGGCGCGCTCCGCGCGCGGGATTTTTCGCTCCCGAAGTCGCCTCGCCGTGCACTCGCCGCACGCGAAGCAAGCTTCGGATGCGTCGAGCACACGGCAAGGCAACGCGAAAAATCAACCGCCCTGAAGGCGAACCGCCCGCCGTGTCGCTGGCGCGCCACGCCTTCTCGCACGCCGTGGACGGGTCGATCGGTTCCCGACTACTCGGTCGGCACCGCGTTGTCGGCGACCACCTGGGCGTAGGCGAACGCGGAGTCCTTGAGCGTGCGCTTCTGGGTGGCGAAGTCCACGTGCACCAGGCCGAACCGCTTGTCGTAGCCGAAGGCCCACTCGAAGTTGTCCAGCAGCGACCAGGCCAGGTACCCGCGCACGTCGGCCCCGTCCTGGATGGCTGCGTGCACCGCCCGCAGGTGCGCCAGCAGGTAGGCGGTCCGCTCCGGGTCGTGCACCCGGCCTTCCGGGGTGACCTCGTCGCCGGGGAAGGCGGAGCCGTTCTCGGTCACCAGCATCGGCAGTCCGGGCGCCTGGGCGGCCAGCCAGCGCAACAGATCCGCCAGCCCGTCGGCCTCCTGTTCCCAGCCGGTGTGGGTCAGCGGGCCTTCCGCTGGCAGGATCTCCACCCCGCGCAGGCCCGGCAGAGCGCCCGGGGTGTCCAGGAGCGGATCGGCGGCGGGGGCGACCCTGGTGGGGTTGTAGTAGTTGACGCCGAGCCAGTCGATGGGCGCGGCGATCTCGGCCAGGTCACCGTCCTGGATCACCGGTTCCAGGGCGTCCAGGTGCGCGACGTCGGCGAGCACGTCGGCCGGGTAGTTCCCGCGCAGCACCGGTTCCAGGAACAACCGGTGACCGATGCCCTCCACCTTGCGCGCGGCCTCCCGGTGCGGCTCGTCGTCGACCGCGATCCGCGGCGTGCTGAAGTTGAGCACCAGGGAGAACTCCTGCTCCGGCCGGGCCTGCGCGCGCATCGCGCGCACCGCGCGGCCGTGCGCGAGCAGCAGGTGGTGCGCTGCCTTGAGCGCGGCGGCCGGGTCCACGATGCCGGGCGCGTGGATCCCGTTGCCGTAGCCCAGGTAGGCCGCGCAGAACGGCTCGTTGAACGTGGTCCACTGCTTGACCCGGTCGCCGAGGTGGGCGTGCGCGATCCGGGCGTAGTCCACGAAGTCGTCCACGAGGTCCCGGTTGACCCAGCCGCCCTTGTCCTGCGACGCCTGCGGCAGGTCCCAGTGGTAGAGCGTCACCATCGGCTCGATACCGGCTTCGAGTAAGGCGTCCACCAGGCGGTCGTAGAAGGCCAGTCCGCGTGGTTCGACCGCACCCGCGCCCGCGGGCTGGATCCGCGGCCAGGAAAGAGAAAATCGGTACGCGGCCACCCCCAGCCGCCGCATCACCGCGATGTCCTCCGGGTACCGGGTGTAGTGCTCGCAGGCGGGATCGCCGGTGTCGCCGCCGTCCACCTTGCCAGGGGTGGCGGAGAAGGTGTCCCAGATGGACGGTCCGCGTCCGTCCACTGTGGTCGCACCCTCGATCTGGAAGGCCGAGGTGGCGGTCCCCCAGACGAACCCGGGCGGGAAGGCCAATGGCTTCTGGGCGCCCGCCGGGTCCGCGACGGTCAGGTCACCAGAGTCGGTTGTGGTCAAGTTCCCCTCATCCCTTGACGGCGCCCTGCATGATCCCGCCCACGATGTGCCGGGCGAGCAGCAGGAACAGCGCGATCACCGGCAGCACACCCAGTGTGGCTCCGGTCAGCATCAGCGAGTAGTCGGTGTAGTAGCCACTGGCCAATGTGGACACCGCGACCTGCACGGTCGGGCTGTCGTTGGGGTCCAGCACGATCAGCGGCCAGAAGTAGTCGTTCCAGGCGGTCATGAAGGTGAGCATGCCCAGCACCGCGGCCTGCGGGCGGATGGCGGGCAGGGCCACGGTGAAGAAGGTGCGCAGCACCGAGCAGCCGTCCACTCGGGCCGCCTCGATCAGCTCGTGCGGCACGGTCTCCTCACAGGCCTGGCGCATCATGAACACCCCGAGCGCGCCCACCAGCGCGGGCAGGATGACCGCCTGCAGCTGGCCGTACCAGTCCAGTTTGGACATCAGCATGTACAGCGGGATGACGCCGAGCTGGGTGGGCACCATGGCGGTGCCGACCACGACCAGGAACAGCGAGTCCCGGCCGCGGAAACGCAACCGGGCGAAGGCGAAACCGGCCAGTGAGGACAGCAGCACGTTGGCCACCGCGACCGTGGAGGCGATGATCAGCGAGTTCTGGATCGCCAGCCAGAAGTCCACGGTGTCGAAGACCCTGGCGATGTTGGCGAACAGGTTCCCGCCGGGGATCAGCGGCGGCACCTTGTCGCCGATCGCCGAGTTGTCCTTGGAGGCCACCACGAAGGAGAAGTACAGCGGGAACACCGAGGCGAGCAGGAACGCCGAGAGCAGTCCGTAGACCAGGAATCCCGGCCGGGTGGTGGTCCGCACCCGCCTCACCCCTTGGACGCGATACGCCGCGCCAGCGTGAAGTTGATCAGAGCGAAGATCAGCACCACCAGGAACAGCACCCAGGCGATGGCGGATGCGTAGCCGGCGTCGAACAACCGGAACCCCTTCTCGTACAGATACATCGTCAGGGTCTGGAACTGCCGGTCGCTGCCGCCGACCCCGGAGGCGCCCTTGGGGTCGAACAGGGTCGGCTCGACGAAGAGCTGCATGCCGCCGATGGTGGAGACCACGATGGTGAACAGGATCGTCGGCCGGATGCTGGGCACCGTGATGGAGAAGAACATCCGCCACCGGGACGCGCCGTCCACGGTGGCCGCCTCGTAGAGGTCCCTGGGCACCGACTGCATCGCGGCCAGGTACAGCAACGCGTTGTACCCGGTCCAGCGCCACATCACCATCGCGCTGACCGCCAGGTGCGAGGACCAGGTGTCGGCCTGCCAGTTGACCCGGTCCAGGCCGATGAGTTCGAGGAGGTAGTTCACGACGCCGAAGTCGCGGCCGAAGATCTGGGTGAACACCAGCGCGACCGCGACCACCGAGACCACGTTGGGCAGCAGCAGTCCGGCCCGCCAGAACGTGCGGCCGCGCAACCCGCGGTCCAGCAACGCGGCCAGGCCGAGCGCGGCCAGCAGCTGGGGCACGGTGGAGAGCAGGAACATACTCACCGTGTTGCCCAGCGCGTTGTAGAAGTTCGGGTCGCCGAAGAGCGCGAAGTAGTTGTCCAGGCCCACGAAGCCCTGCTGCCCGTCCACCAGCTGCCAGTCGTGCAGCGACACCCAGGCGGTGTAGAGCAACGGGAACAGCCCGAACGCCCCGAAGATCAGGAAGAACGGGGCGACGAACAGGTACGGGGTGACCTTGGTGTCCAGACGGGCCAGCGGCCACCGCCGCTTGCGCGACGGTGGCTGCTGGGGTGTCCGAAGTGGACGGTCGGTGACGGGAGCCGCCATCGAGCTACTTCACCTCGTTGCGGGACTGGGTGACCGCCTCGCCGAAGGCCGTGTCCGGGGTGGACTTGCCCTGTTCGATCCGGGCCAGGGCCTCGTTGAAGCGCGGGCGGACCTTGGAGTCGCGGGTGCCGCGGTAGTTGGGCTTGAGGCTGTCCGCGGCGGCGGCGAAGATCTGGCCGACCGGCGCGTCGTTGTAGAACGCGTCGACCTTGTTGAGCACCTCGGGGTCCTTGTAGACCGCGGGCTCGCTGGGCAGGTTGCCGGTCTTGGCGAAGATCTTCTTCTGCTGCGCGGGCGCGGTGAGGTACTTGGCGACCTCGTAGGCGTCCTTGGTGTTCTTGCCCTGCTTGGGCACGGTCAGGAACGAGCCGCCCCAGTTGCCGCTGCCGCCGGGGACCGAGGTGACGTCCCACTTGTCCGCCGCGCCCTCCCCGGCGCCTGCCTTGATCTGGGCCAGGGCCCAGGCCGCGCAGGTCTCGGTGGCGAAGCTGCCCTGCTTGAGCGCGATGGTCCACTCCGGGGTGAACGGCTTGATCCCCGCGGTCTGGCCCTTGGCGCCCATCCCACCGGCCAGCAGGAAGGCTTCCTTCACCTTGGGGTTGGTGTCGGCGATGAAGCTGTCGTCGGCCTTGGCGAAGTAGCCCTCTTCGCTCTGGT
Organism: Crossiella sp. CA198; assembly: GCF_052078295.1. Taxonomy (NCBI): domain Bacteria; kingdom Bacillati; phylum Actinomycetota; class Actinomycetes; order Pseudonocardiales; family Pseudonocardiaceae; genus Crossiella; species Crossiella sp. CA198. The sequence goes on along the minus strand of NZ_JBQJIM010000034.1, from coordinate 13,189 downwards.
AGAGCTTCGCGGTGAAGATGTTCTCCGCGGACCCGGCGAACTTGACGTTCGGCGTCTTCTCCTTGAACCGGTCGGCGACCTTGGCGTACTCCTCCCAGGTCGGCCACAGCTTGGCCACCTCACCGCGTTCGGTGGGCAGGCCGGCGGCGGCGAAGAGGTCCTTGCGGTAACACAGCGCCAGGCTGCCCATGTCGGTGCCCAGGCCCAGCACGAAGTTGCCGTCCTCCAGGATGCCCTGGCTCCACTTCCAGGAGACCCACTGGTCCTTGAGGTCCTTGGCGCCCAGGTCGGCGAGGTTGACGAACTTGTCCTTGGAGGTGCGGAACTGGGCCAGCCAGCCCTCCTCGATGGCGACCACATCGGCCGCGCCCCGACCGCCGGCGAGCTGGGTGGCCAACTGCGAGTGGTGCGCGTCGAACTCGAGTTTGCGCGCCTCCAGCTTGATGTTGGGGTGCGTCTTCTCGTACTCGGCGAACAGGTCCTCGTAGCCGAAGTCGCTGAACGTGCCGACCGTGATCTTGATCTTGCCATCGTCCGCGGATCCACCACAGGCGGCGACTCCGGTGGCCAGGACAGCGGCAGCCGCGAGCGCCACCGCCCGGCGCGTCGCGTTGTTGTTCATTGGTCCTCCTCGACCGCAGTGCCGGGCTGATTGTCGGCACCGATGGATGAGAGCGCTCTCACTTTTGAGTGGTCAGGGTCACATGTCAAGCCGCGATCAACGATCCGACATCTTTCCGTAACCGGCCCCGCCCAGCTCACGGGCTCCTTGTGAGAGCGCTTCCGTGCAGGTGGGCGGGGAAATCGACCGGCTACGCTTGGCCGATCGAGGTCAATGGCAACAGGGGTGGTGCGCAGGTGGCGGAACGATCGGCAGGCCGGCCGACCCTGGAGGATGTCGCCGCGCACGCGGGCATCTCCCGGGCGACGGTCTCCCGCGTGGTCAACGGCGCGAGCCGGGTGAGCGAGCAGACCAGGCTGACCGTGCAGCGGGCGGTGGAGGAGCTGGGGTACCGGCCCAACCAGGCCGCGCGTTCGCTGGTCACCCGGCGCACCGGCACCCTGGCAGTGGTGCTGTCCGAGCCGGGCGAGAAGTTGTTCGAGGACCCGTTCTTCGCCGCGGTGATCCGCGCCGCGCACCACGAACTGTCCACTGTGGACGCCCAGATGGCGTTGCTGATCGCCCGCTCCCCGGCGGAGGTCGAGCGGGCGGTGCGGTTCCTGGGTTCCGGGCACACCGACGGCGCGCTGGTGTTCACCCCGCGCCGCGGTGATCCACTGCCGGGGGCGGTGCGTTCGCTGGGCATCCCGGTGGTCTTCGGCGGCAGGCCGTGGCGGGGCGGGCGTGGCCTGGACGTGGTGTCGGTGGCCAACGAGGCGGGCGCGACGCAGGCCACCCGGTTGCTGTTGTCCCTGGGGCGCAAGCGAATCGTCACCGTGTGCGGGCCGTCGGACCAGGCCGCCGCGGTGGACCGGCTGACCGGCTGGCGGGTAGCCATGGAACTGGGTCCGGACCAGGCGGCGCAGTGGTCCGAACCGGCCGAGTTCAACCTGGAGGGCGGCGAACGCGCGATGACCGAGTTGCTGCGCCGGGTGCCGGACCTGGACGGGGTGTTCGCGGCCAGCGACCTGATGGCGGTGGGCGCCTTGCGCGCCTTGCACGCGGCCGGTCGCCGGGTGCCGGAAGACGTCGCGGTGGTGGGGTTCGACGATCTGCCCTCGGTGGCCCAGCAGTCCCAGCCCAGCCTGACCACGATCCGCCAGGACCCGGGCGCGCAGGTCCGCGAGATGGTCGCCATCCTGCGCGAACGCCTGCGCGGCAACGAAGTCCGCCCCCGCAACCGCATGCTCCCAGTCGAGTTGATCCGCCGGGAGTCGGCTTAGCCCCGCACAACAGCCAACCCCGCGAACGAGTTGGCCCAACTGGTACGCCCAGTTTGGCCAACTCGGCGTACCGGTTGGGCCAACTCGGCGTTCGGGGCGGCCTAGGCCCATCTGGCGAGCACCGCCCGGCCGAATCCGGGCAGGGCGACGGCGAGGCGGCGGGTCTTGGGCACCGCCACGCGGTGGTCAAGGACGCGGTAGCCTGCGGCCTCGATCTCGTCCAGGATGCCTTGGTACAGCTCGAAAGCGGTCGCCACGCAGGGCCGGGACACCGGCGCGAGCATGGCGATGCCGGGGCGGGCGCGGCGGTAGGTGGCCCTGGTGCGGGAGACCAGGTGGGCCAGGGCGGCGCGCAGTGGCCGGTCGGTGTGGCCGCGGTCCCGGCAGTGCTTGAGGTGCGCGCGGTCCACGCCGAAGGCGGCGAGTTCGTCCAGGGGCAGGTAGATCCGGTCGCGGTCGAGGTCCTCGCCGACGTCGCGCAGGAAGTTGGTGAGCTGGAAGGCCTCGCCGAGCGCGGCGGCGTGCGGTTCGGCCTCGGCCCGGCTGGTCACGGTGCCCAGCACCGGCAGCACCTGGAGTCCGATCACCTCGGCGGAGCCGCGCACGTAGCGGGAGAGTTCGGCGAAGCTGGCGTACTCGCGGATCTGGGTGTCCATCCGCATCGAGGCCAGGAAGTCGGCGAAGTAGTCGCGGTCGATGTCGTAGCGGGCCACCGTGTCCACCACCGCGGCCAGCACCGGGTGCGTGCTGTGCCCCAGCTCGAAGCCCCGGGCCAGGTCCGCGCCCAGTTCGTCCAGGGCGGCCCTGCGCTGGTCCAGGGTGCGGCCGTCGCCCTGGTCGTCCACGATCTCATCGGCCCAGCGGGCGAAGCCGTACAGCGCGTGCACGGCCGGTCGCTGGGCGGGGGTGAGCATCCGGGTGGCCAGGAAGTAGGTGCGGCCGTAGCGGGCGTTGATTTCCCGGCAGCGGCGGTAGGCGGTACGCAGCGACGGTTCGAGCACGCCTGCGGCGTCCAGCTCGGTGGTGGTCAGCGGGGACACGTCAAGAGTCTGGCGGTTGCTCCGTTCGGCTGCACGCCGGGGCGTCACCGGGTGCCGAAAGTGGCCGCCGCCCACCCGGTCAGCTCGGTTCTCGCCTGCGCCAGCACCGCCTGATCCGTACTGGCCGGGGCGATCAGCGCCACGTGCAGCGTGCCCGCCGGACCGCCGGGCAGCACCAGCCGGGCCGCCCCGTGGTGCCGGTCCACGCCGAGTCCGGTCCCGCCGTACACCGGCGCGCTGCCGAACACACCCAGGTCCGAGACCACCGCGCCGGTCGCCAGATCCTCCGGCACCTGCACCTCGGTCGGCGCGGCAGCGCCCGAGGAGCGCCACACCAGCACCGCGTGCCGCCGGTCCGCGGTCAGCTTGACCAGTCCGGGGTACTCGGCGGGCACCCGTTGCCACTGCTGCACGGTGTTCCCGTCCCGGCTGAGGTCCTCGAAGCTGAACGCCAGGGTCCGTCCGGCCACCGCGCGCGGATACGCCCGGTCGATCACCCGGCGGTCCACCCTGGGGGTCACCGCGCCGGTGTTGTCCTTGTGCACCGGGGAGAAGTCCTCGTCCATCCACGCGTCGGTCTCGGTGAGCACCTTGTTCGGGTTGCCGTTCATCAGTTCCCGGTGCCGCCCGCTGTTGGTGTCCCACTGCCATTGGGTGGCCGACATCGGCGGCGCGGCGTTGCGCGCTTCCCGCCACCAGTTCTTCCCGGCCACCCCGGAGTCCAGGGACTGGTAGGCGGCCTTGAGGATGCTGGGGGTCTTGTCCGAGGTGAACCCGGTGATCGGGTGCCCGAACTCGCTGAGGATCGGCGCGGTCCGGTGGTACTGGGCGCGTTCGCGCACCGCCTGGATGTCCGCGGTGTACTCGCCGTCGCCCGCCTTGCCCGGCTTGAGGATCCCGGAGCGGGCCTTGGCGTCGTAGAAGTGCGCGTTGAACACGAACCGCTGACCCAGCGGCGGGATCTCGGTGAGGCCACCGGGTTCGCGGAAGATGGAGGTGTTGATGTTCCAGTACACCAGGGGTTCGGCGAACAGCGGTTTGTCGGTCCACCCGGCCCGGTCCATGGCCGCGCGCGTCCGCTGGTAGAACGGCGCCAGGAAATCCCGTTCCCAGGCCGGTCCCTGCTGACCTTCGTCGTAGCGCCCGGCATAGGGCTCGTTCAACGGGTTGAACCCCACCACCCGGCGGAACTCGTTGCCGCTCAACGCGGTGCGCAGATGTCCGAGCGCGATCTCGCTCTGTACCAGGAAGGCGTCCAGGATGTTGCGCGGTCCGGCCTCGGTGTCGATGCGGCGGTTGTGCCAGAAGTCGTAGGTGGCCATGGTGACCGCCTTGTTGTTCTTCATGTTCTGGCCCCAGTTGACGCAGGCCTCGCAGTATTCCTTGGGATAGCCGCCCGCCCGCACCACCCACTCCGGCGCGCCGTCCCCGGTGTACCAACTGTCCACATTGAACAGATAGCGGGAGTACAGGTCCTGGTGGTAGTCCACGAACACGAACAGCCCGGCGGCCAGGAACTCCCGGATCTGCGCGGTCACCCGGTCCAGGTAGGTCCGGTCGATCTGCCCGGCCCGCGGTTCGACCCGCTCCCAGGTGATCAGGAACCGCACCGCGTTCGCCCCGGTCAGCCTGCGCATGGCGGTGGCCGACACCCCGGCCTCGGCGGTACTGGGGAAGGGCAGGCCGCCGTGTTCGGCGAGTTTGGCGGTGCCGGAGACGTTGTAGCCGCGCAGCAACACCTCGCGCCCGTGCCCGTCCCGGAAGGTGCCCTCCGGTGACACGGTGACGACGTCGGCCCGCGCGTCGTCGAACCACCATCGCGCCGCGGCGGGCGCCCCCGGCACCGCCGTCAGACCCAGCACGACCGCGAGGACCCCGGTGACCACGCTCCGCCATCCCATGTCCGCAACGGTAGGGATCGCGGTCGCACAGCGTCACCCGCCGAATGAATGTTTTTCACGTTTAAGGTTGGTCTTGGCCGCCGCCTCCCACCGGTCCTGGGCGGGCGCGGTCCAGTACAGCGGGTCGCGCGCGATCAGCCGGTCCAGCACAGCCCCGCGCCCGACCAGCCAGTCGGCGTCACTCACGTGCGCGTATTCCGCGCGCACCGCCCGCGCGTACCGGTCGTAGTCGGCCGCCATCCCGCCCAGCACCGCGAGGTCGGCGTCCAGCAGGGCCAGGGTGAGCGGGTCCTCGCCCAGATGGTCGATGGTCGCCAGCACCAACCGTTCGGTCGGCGCGCGGTGGTGTTCGGCCACTCCGGCCTCGCTCAGCCACCGTCGCACCCACTCCGCGCTGCGCCGTTCGTCCTCGCCCGGCACGCCGTCGTAGACCACGTCGTGCGCGGCCGCGGCCACCACCAGGACCGATCTGTCCACTTCGGACAGTCCAAGTTCCGCGCCCAGCCAGGCCGAATCCCGCAGCACCGCCTCGACGTGGGTCAGATCGTGGTACCGCCGGTGCGCCTCCCGGTACCGGTCGATCAACTCCTGGCCCGCCCGCCGGGCAACCTCTGGCTGCCCGCCAAGGGCCACCACCGCCGTCACCCACGCGTCCAGGACCATCACTTCCCCCCTCTCATCGCCACCCAGTGTGACCGCCGGTCTCACAAGATCGGGCGACACGCCTCACGACCACGGCATGTGAAACCTGTGTCACACTCGGTGAAGACGCTCCGCTGCTGTCCTTCGACCGGCGAAGGGGGAACGCTGGTGGACTTCCGGATCCTGGGTCCCGTTTCGGTCTGGGTCGACGGACAACAGGTCGGGATCACCGAACCCGACCTGCGGCGCCTGCTCGCGATCCTGCTGCTGGCCGACGGTCGCCCAGTGCCGAAGGAGCAGGTCATCGCCGACCTGTGGGACGGCGCGCCACCGCTGCGGCCCGGTCGTGCGCTGCGCACCCAGTTCATTCAGCTCAGTGAGACGCTGCCACTGCCCGAGGTCCAGTTGCACAGCGCGCACGGCAAGCACCAGTTGCAGGTCGATCTGGAGAAGCTGGACTGGCACCGGTTCCGCCAACTGGTGGGCAGGGGCCGCTCGGCCGCCCGTGGTGGCCGCTACCAGGCCGCGGTGGAGATCCTGACCCAGGCCCTGGACGAATGGCGCGGGGACGCCCTGGCCGACGTGGACGGCGACTGGGCCCGCCGCTGCCGCGCGCACCTGGAACGGCAGCGGCGCAGTGCCCGGCAGTGCCTGGTCGCCGCGCGCCGGGCCTGCACCGGCAGGCAGATCTTCGTGCCGGTGCCGCGCCGCGGCGAGATCGAACGCGGCCCAGCCCCCATGCAACTCCCGCTCGGCGTGGCGGATTTTGTTGGCCGGGAACAGGAACTGGCCACCCTGGGCACCGCGATCCCCGGCACCGTCACGGTGATCAACGGCGCCCCTGGCAGCGGCAAGACCTCCCTGGCGCTGGCCTGGGCGCACCGGGTCAGCGACCGGCACCCCGACGGCGCGCTGTTCGCCGAACTACGCGGGCACGGCCCCGGTGAGCCGGTGCCGCCGGCCGAACTCCTGGCGGATTTCCTCACCGGGCTCGGCGTGGCCCCGGCCAAGATCCCGGCCACCGAGAGCGCCCGCGCGGAACTGTTCCGCACCCTGCTGATCCGCCGCCGCCTGCTGATCCTGCTCGACGGCGCCCGCGACCTGGCCCAGGTGCAGCCGCTGCTGCCCGGTCTGCCCGGGGTCACCGTGGTGATCACCAGCCACGAACCCCTTGACCTGCCAGGGCGGCACATCACCGTCGGCCCGCTCTCCCCCGCCGACGCGACCGGGCTGCTCAAGGAGCTGATCGGCCCGGCCCGGGTGGCCAACCAGGCCGGGGCGCTGGCCGATCTGGCCCGCTACTGCGCCTACCTGCCCCTGGCACTGCGCATCGCCGGCCGCCGGGTCGCCGGCCGGCCGCACACCTACCTGGCCGATCTGGTCGGCGAACTGCGCGAGGAGCGGCACCGGCTGGACCGGCTCTCCCCCGACGCCGACGGCTCCGGCGCGATCCGCGGCACCTTCCGCTGGTCCTACCGCGCGCTTCCTCTTCCGGCGCAACGCATGTTCCGGCTGCTCGGGCTCTACCAGGGCGTGGACGTCGACGCGCCCGCCGCGGCCGCACTGTCCGGAATGGACCTTGAGCAGGCCACGAAACTGTTGCGGGACCTCAGCAAGGCGCAGCTGCTGCAGCCGAGTCCGCGTGGCGCGTACCAGCTGCACGACCTGTTGCGCGGCTACGCGGCCGAACGCGCCCTGCGCGAGGAGGGCGCGAACAACCGGCAGGCCGCCATCCGCAGGCTGCTCGACCACTACCGGGCGGCAGGCGCCGATCCCGGGCACGCTTGGAGCGACACCGAACTGATCAACCTGTGCGCCGCCGCGCGCAGTGCGACCAGCACCGGAAACCACGCGGTGGCGGTGGATCTGCTGACCACCGCGGGCGCCGTGCACCGCTCCCGCGGCCAGCTGGACCGGGCCATCGCCCGCTATCACCTGGCCTGGGTGAGCGGGGACCGGCACGGCGACACCGACATCGCGCACCGCCTCGGCGAGACCTACCTGGCGGCAGGCCGGTTGTGCGCCGCGGTCGAGGTCCTCGGCCGGGCCACCCCGGACGCGCTCACCCTGGACCTGCTGGGTGGCTGCTACCAGCGGCTGGGCCGCCCGGACGCGGCGATCCAGCACTTCCAGCGCGGTCTCCGCCTGGTCAACGAACCCGCCGCCGAGGCGCGACTGCTGTCCAGCCTGGGTGAGGCGCTACGCCGACTGGGCCGGTTGGCGCAGGCCAGGGAACACCTGGCCCGCGCCTTGGAGCTGAGCCGCCGGATCGGCGATCACGGGGTGACCGCGCACTGCCTGCACAGCCTCAGCCAGTTGCCCAGCACACTCAGCCCGAACCTGCCCTGACCCGCGAGGCGGACACCTTCCCGTCCGGGGTCTCGAAGCCGAGCAGCACCTGGGCCGCTCGCCCGCCGGTGACCGGCACGGTGATCTCGCTGAACCCGTGCGACAGGTCAACGGTCTTGCGGCCCAACAGTTTCCCGTCCTGGTTGACCACGAACAGGTACGCCTTGCCAGGCGCGCCGAGCACCCGCGCGGTCACCGTGTCCCCCTGTGCTCGGGCGGTGAGCAGCCGCGCCGATTCCCACACCGGCGCGATCGGCTTGCCGCCCAGCGAGATCCCGGTGCGCACGGACTGCTCCACCGACTGCGCGGAGTCCACAGAGGACAGTGCGATCAGCGGGAGTTTCGCCGCGGGCGGGTCCACCGGTCGGCCGGCCGGCGGGGTGTAGCCGTCGAAAACCGCGTGGCCCCAACGGTACGGGTCGCCCTGCACGCCGCCCCAGGTGGACCAGCCGAGCCGGGTCTGGCCGATCTTGTCCTGGGTGTCGGAGTCGTAAACGAACAGGTTCAGCCCGACCTTGGCCGGGTCCAGCGCACCCGGCACCGCGGCCAGGGGCAGCGCGAGTTCGATGGTGTACCCGGTGTACGGGCTGCTCACCTTGCTCGCCACCTGAAGTCCGGGCACCGTCTCGGCGGCCGGGCCCTGGAAGTTGTCGGCGTCCCTGGCCGCGCAGGGTTTGCCCGCGGTGGTGGCCGGGAACACGGCCAGCTTCAGCGTGGTGGAGGTGTTCTCGGACTTGCCGCGCGGGTCGATGGCCAGTTCCAGGGAGTCGGTGCGCCAGTGCCGTTTGCAGTCGGCGGCGTCCAGCACACTGCCCTGTTTGTCATCGGCCACGGTGACCAGCGCGTACAGGGTGTCGTTGTGCCAGCTCAGTTTCGCCTTGGCCGAGCAGTCCGCGGCGGAGACGCAGTCATCGCCTTCCCAGCGGGTGGACAGGTCCAGTTCCGGACCCGGGTACTCGCCGGGCGTGGCCACCCCGTCCACGGTGGGTGCGGTGGGCGCCCGCGGGATCGTGGTGCGCGGCACCAGTTCCAGGGCCGGGGTGCTGCTGCCGACCCCGGTCACCGACAGCGTGTACCGGTAGTCACCGCCCTGCATTCCGGTGCGCAGCGCGGTATCGGTGTTGGTCACCTTGCCGGTGAGCGTGGTCGTCGCACCGGCGGCGAGTCCGGTGAACGGCAGGCTCGCCGTGGCACTGAATCCGGCCGGTGGCGCGATGGTCACCGTGCCCGACCTGGTCACGGACCCGTTGTTGCGCACCAGGATCGGCAGCTCACGGTCCCCACCGGAGGGCAGGGTCAGCACCGGTGGCACCAGGTCGGCCAGCGCGGGCACCCCACTGCGCCGCGCCCAGTCCCGGAACTGGGCGACCTGCGGCAGCGGCTGCTGCTCCGCGGTCAGCTCCGGCACCACGGCCACCACGGTCTCGGTGTACCCGGATCCGTTGCCACTGCTCAGTTCCACCGGAATACGCACCCGGCCCGGCTTGGTGCCCGCGGGCACGGTCACAGTGAACTCGGCACTCGCCGACCGTCCAGAGTGGACAGTCCCGAGCCGCCCGTACCCGGTCGACTGCCACCCGGCGGGCAGCGAAAGCTTGGCCTCGACCCGGGTCAGCGGCCGGTCTTCCGGGGCGGTCACCGTCACCTTGACCGGCACCGAGGATCCGGCGACCAGACCGAACCGCCCGGCCTCGGCCACCGCGCCGGCACCGAGGGGCAGGCCGCCGGGGATCGGGATCAGCGCACCACGCAGTGCCGCGTCCGGGCCATTGGCGGTCGGCGAGAATGGCACCCGGCTGGCAACCTGGGTGAACCAATCGCATTCGATGAGCTTCGGATCCGTTGGCACGTCGGGGAATCCGGCCCAGCCCTGGGTCACGTACTCCCGCTGCGCGGACCGCTCCTCCTGCGCCCAGCTGCGACCGGGCACAGTGGACGGTCGCCCGTCCCACACCCCGTACACCCGGTCACTGGCCTCAGTCGGCACGAACTTGGCCGCGCAGTCCGGTCCACTGGGCGTTTCACCGCGTGCCCCGCCGGTCAGCAACCGCTTGACCGCCCACGGCCGCAACCCCTCTTCGCGCAGCTGCTCCGGGTAGGCGCCGGGGTCGGCGGCCACCCGGTAGGCCTCGATGGCCAGCCGGGCCGCGTACTGGTGGTTGCCGTGGTTGCCCGGTGTGGGCGCGGGATCCATGGTGACCACGAGTTCGGGGCGGGTCTGCCGGATCGCCCGGACCAGCTTGCCGAGCACGTCCTGGTGTTGCCAGCGCTGTTCGGTCAGTGGCGAGCTGACCGTGTAGTAGAAGTCGGCCTCGTCCAGGTTGAGCACCTCGGTGATCCCGGCCCGGCGCACCGCCCGCCGCTCCTCGGCCTCCCGCAGCTGGCCCAGTGCCGGGCCTTCCTCGGGTCCGGCCGCGTTGCCGCCGCCCTCGCCGCGGGTGATGGTGACCACCCCGGCCCGCACCTTGTGCTCGGCGTGCCACTGCCCGAAGGTGGACAGGCTGAACGCCTCGTCATCGGGGTGCGCACCCACGAACAGCGCGTCCAGGTCGACCGCGCGTCGCGCGGCCTCCGCCTGCTCGTCCACCGCGGTGGCCGGACTCTCCAGCGCCACCAACGTGATCAGGGCGGCGGCCACCGGCAGCAGCCCGGTCAGCCAACGTCGATCCACCCGGTTCTCCTTACGTGTCAACCCTTGACCGCGCCGTCCAGCATGCCGCGGATGAAATGTCGTTGCAGGAACAGGTAAAGCACCACCACGGGCAGCGCGACCAGCACCGAACCGGCCGCCAGCAGCGGCACGCTCGTGGTCGCCCGGCCCTGGAAGAACCGCAGCCCCAGCGGGGCGGTGCGCAGACCCTCGTCGGTGACCATGACCAGGGCGAGCAGGAACTCGTTCCAGGTCCACATGAACACCAGCACCACCAGGGTCAGCACCGCCGGCCTGCCCATCGGCAGCAGCACCCGCCACAGGATCTGCCAGTGCCCGGCCCCGTCCAGTCGCGCCGCCTCCACCACACTGGTGGAGCTGGACCGGAAGTAGGCGCGCATCCAGAACACGCCGAAGGCCACCGACTGCGCGACCTGCGGCAGCACCAGCGCCGCGTAGGTGTCGAGCAGGCCGACATCGCGCAGGTCGAAGTACAGCGGCACCACCACGGCCTGACTGGGGATGGTGACCCCGAGCAGCAGCAGGTAGAACAGCAGCCCCGAACCCCGGAAACGCATGGTGCCAAAGGCATAGCCGGCCAGCACCGACAGCAGCACGGACAACGCCACCACGGCCACCGCGACGATCGCGCTGGTGCCGAGGTAACTGCCGAACTTGCCCTGGGTCCAGGCGGTGAGGAAGTTCTCCGGGTGCCAGCCGCCCTGCCCCGGCACGTCGGAACGCACCGCGGTCAACAGGATCCACAGCACCGGGTAGAGCGCGTACCCGGCGAAGAGCAGCAACACCACATACGTGCCAGCACGTTCCCAGCGGGACACTGTCATCGCCGACCCCCAGCCAGTCGCAGCACCACCGCGCTGAGCGCGAACACCAGCACGGTCAGGGTGATCCCGATCGCCGCCGCCGAACCCACCTGCCCGGATTGGAAAGCGCGGTGGTAGATCTCGTAGGCGGGCACCGTGGTCGACTCGCCCGGCCCACCCAGTGGGGTCATCACGTACACCAGGTCGAAGGTGCGCAGCGAGGAGATCACGGTCAGTGTCAGCGCGACCGCGATGTCCGGGCGCAGCGCGGGCAGCGTCACCGAGCGGAACTCGCGCAGCGCCCCGGCCCCGTCCAGCCGCGCCGCCTCGTACAGGTCACCGGAGATCCGGCCGATCCCGGCCAGGAACAACACCACGGTCAGCCCGGTCTGCACCCAGGTGCCGACCAGCCCGACCGCGATCAGCGCGGTGCTCTCCTCGCCCAGCCAGTTGAACGCGAACGCGTCGAGGCCCAGCGCGCGCAGCGCCGAGTTGAGCGGGCCGTCCGGGGCCAGGATCTGTTGCCAGGCAACGGCGACCACCACCATCGCCACCACCTGTGGCAGGAACACCACGGTGCGGAAGAAGGCGAGTCCGCGCACCCGGCCGCGATGCAGCGCCGAGGCCAGCACCAGACCGAGGCACACCGGCAGGATGGAGAAGAACACGATCAGCACCAGCGCGTGCCCGAACGCCGCGCGCAATCCGGCCTCGGCGAACAGGGTCAGGTAGTTGTCCAGCCCAGCCCAGGTGCCGAGTGTCAGACCGTCCCAGTCGAACAGCGAGATCCACGCGCTGTGCAGCAACGGGAACAGCAGGAACGCCACGTACACGGCCAGGGCCGGCAACACATAGAGGTAGCCGACCCGCCGCGGTTCACCGGCCGCCACGGGCGGCGTCCACGTCGGCCTGGAGCTTGTCCAGGGCCTGCTGCGGGCTCAACCGCTTGGCCAGCAACTGCTCGATCACGCTGGTCACGGTGTCGTAGGCGGTGGGGGTGGCGTAGTCCAGGTAGGGCACCAGCCCGCCGGTCTCCGAGGCGTGCGCCCAGGAGTTGAACACCTCGGCCCGGAACACCGTCGGCGGGCGCTGGCTGGTGGCCTCCACCACCGGCAGGTTCGCGTGTTCGGCCATCAGCGCCATGCCCCGCGAGGAGGTCACGAACTCGATGTAGGCCGCGGCCGCGTCCGGGTTCCTGCTGCGTGCGCTGATCGCGAACGGCACGCTGGTGCCCGCGGTCACCGCGACCTTGCCGTCATCGGTCGGTGGTAGCACGAAGCCCACCTTGTCCCCCATCGCCGCCTCCAGATCGGCCATCAACCAGGTGCCGCTGACCAGGAAAACCCCTTTGTCCTGGGCGAACTCCCGCCAGGCCGCATCCGAGCCGAGCCCGGAGAACCCGTTGGTCAGCATGCCCTGATCAGCCCACCGCACCAGGAGTTCGGCCGCCGCCTTGGGATTCTCGTCGGCCCAGAACACGCCCTGCCTGCCGGTGGCCAGCTTGTAGACGTCCTCGGTGGGCGCGAACCGGTTGAGCGCGAAGCCGAACAGGTGGATGCCCGCGCTCTTCTCCAGGTTGCCGAACTGGATCGGCACCTCGCGGGACTCCTTGGCCTTGCGCAGCGCGGCGTCGAACTCCGCCCAGGTGCGCGGCGGCGCGATGCCGAGCCGGGCCAGCTTCTGCTTGTTGAAGAAGATGCCGACCAGCTCACCGCCCTGCGGCAGGCCGAACAGCTTGCCCTCGCCCAGCGGATCCCCGGCGGCGGGGTAGCGGGCTAAGCACCTGGCCAGAAGTCTTGTCCGAAACCTTCGGGTAGCCAGGGGCTGGTCCAAGGGGCGGCAGTGGTGAGGTGCTGCTCGGTGGTTCGGCTGCGGAAGTAGGCGTGGGTCTGGCGGAGG